>CAJUSQ010000057.1 GCA_910588885.1 uncultured Lachnospiraceae bacterium | reverse complement strand
GCAGAATCCTCTAGCCGGGTCAGGGCTTCTTTTTGTGTATCCCTCCACAGCTTTTGTCTCAATGTGGGAGCAAAGGCTGTTTCTTCGGGTAAGGAATTTTCTTCTTTTTCCTGTTCTATTTCTTGGATCGCGGAGTGTTCCTGTGTCAGTGCGTTTAAAAGTTCATTATCAAAACAGTTCCGATTTATTATGTCCATTTCTCCTATTAGTGACAGGACGTAATTGATTTAAAGATAAAACAATTACAAAAATATTGACAGGACATGCGCCAGAAGAATATGCGAATAGGCAGATGTTTTGGGAATCAGTCACAAAAGCAGAGAAAAGATCCAATGCGCAACTCACACAGAAAGTGGAGGTTGCATTGCCGACAGAGTTTTCCGAAGAATTACAACTTGCCACACGCCCATTTCCTCCCTCACCTCGTCTGCTTCCCAAACTCCTTGGGAGAAACGCCAAACCGCTTTTTAAAAAGCTTCGAAAAATACCGCTGGTCATCTATGCCCACCATGGCCGCCACTTCGCTGATCTGATACTTCCGGGCCGCCAGAAATTCCCTGGCTTTCTGAAGCTTCACGGAATTAATATAATCCCTAAGATGCTCCCCTGTATTCAGGAAATAAATTTTGCCCAAATAATTGGGGGATACATGGATATATTCCGAAATATCCCGGACCCGGATCGGTTCCTGGTAATGTCCTTCCACAAATTCCCGTGCTTTTCTGACATAATAATTGCTGCTGCCTTCTTTCTTTTCCTTCAGATTATCAATAAAAATATCCATGGTCAGGAAAATATAGTCCAGATCCAGGGAACCCATCAGGTTTTCGTAGGCTTTCGCCGCAACCAAATCCTCATCATGCTCCCCAAAGACGCCGATCAGCCGGTAAATACTTTCAAACAATGCCGCGGGAGAAAGGCTTAAAATCAGATTCTCCTTCATTTGCTCCATCTGTTCGTGAGCTTCCTGGTATTTACGGAATTTCAGCTTCTCGATCAGCTCCGATTCCAAATTCCGGATTTCCTGCCGGTTCCTTTCTTCCGCCTCTTTCAAGTTTCCGGACGTATTCCGACCCCCTTCCGGATTCCCGGACATATCCACGGTCTTTTGCGGCATTCTTGCCGGATTCCCGGACATGTCCACGGCCTTTTGCGGCATCCTTGCCGGCCCCCGGTATTTCCAAACATATTTATGCAGCAATAAGGTATAGTAAATCTCCTCCTTCACGCCGGCACATTGGGGAAGGTTATGGGATTTTACCATTGTGATTTTTTCTTCCACATACCGGTCAAACATCCGCCCAAGCTCCTGCTCGGCCGCATCCGCCTCCTTTTTGGCATACAGCAGAAACCAGTTTCCTTTTTCCGACTCCAGCTTCCTGCATTTCACGTCCCTGTGTTGGAAAAAGTCGAAAATCATGGCTTCCAGCATTTCCAGATTAACATCCCGGGTCTCGAAATACAGCAGGTACGAAAACCCATATTCCGGTTCCCCGGCTATGGCTTCCATGGGATTCGGATGCACATAAAGGTCCCAAATGGACGGAACGGCAGGCCGGATCTCCCCCTGCCCCTGTTCCCGGCAATCCCGGCGAAGCTCCCTTAGGGTTTCCAAAAATTCCTCCGTATTCAAATCCCCTTTCAGGAAATAATTGGCCACCCCGATTCCAATGGCTTCCTTGGCATATTGAAAATCATCATAGGCCGATACCACAATGAAGCTAACCTTTGCCTTCCGCTTCCGCAGCTCCTTCATCATCCCGATCCCGTCTATGCCCGGAAGCCGGATATCCGTAACAATCACAGCCGGGCGGCAGGCTTCAAACAGCTTTAACGCTTCTTCTCCGTTCTGGGCTTCCGCCACGATTTCAAAGCCTTCTTGTTCCCACCGGATACTGGTTTTCAATCCGGCTCTAACCAAAAATTCATCTTCCACAATCATTACCGGTATCATGTATTTCTCCTTTCTGCATGACTGGCTGCCGGATCATTACTCTCGTTCCGTTGTCCTTTTCGGAAATAATCTCCACCCCATAGGATTCCCCATGCCAGGTTTTAATCCGCTTATCTATATTGTCAATCCCGATTCCGGTCATTCCCTTCTGGGCCTTTTCCTCCGCTCCAAACCCTTTCCCGTTGTCAATTACTTCAAACACCAGAACCCCTTCCTCACACCGGCTTCGAATGGAAATACAGTGCTCCCGGTCCTCCTCTCCAAAGGCATGGAGAAAACTGTTTTCCACAAAAGGCTGCAGCACCAGCTTCAGGGTGCGCAGGTTTCTGGTTTCCGGGGCAATTTCATAAGAAATATTAACATTATAATTATTCCGGAATATCATAATTTTAATATACTCTTGTAATAGGGAAATCTCATTTTCCACCGGAATAATTTCCTGCCCCTTGGACAGGGACAGCCGCAGCAAGCGGACAAAGGACTCAATCAAATCCCCCACCTTGTGGGAATGGTTTACTCTTGCCACCCATTTCACGGTATCCAGGGTATTATAAATAAAATGAGGGTTAATCTGAGCTTCCAGCACCTGAAATTCCGCCCGCCTTTTCTCTGCCTCCTGCTGTTTGATCCCTTCGATCAGCTCCTCAATTTTCCGGGACATCCGGTTATAAGTCACCATCAGCTGTTCCAGTTCTATACATCCCGTATTGATTTCCACCCCGTGGAACTGGCTGTGCTCCATATCGTTCATGGCCTGGGACAGCCGTTTCATGGGCCTGGAAACCACCCGGGAACTAATGGTACTGATTACGACCGCCGTCAGCAGAACCACACCGATGGCCGCCAGCATCCAGGGTTCCACTTTATAAATCATCTTATACAGCGTCAGCTTGCTCACAGTCCCCACAATCTGCCAGCCGATAAATCCGGAATCCATCTGAAAAAATACATAGTCGTCCCGAAGCTCCTCCTCCTGTTCTTCGGACAGCTCCCCCAGCAGATAGGAACATATTTCCGGGTTGTCGGAGGATTCATAAATGATTTTCCCCGCATTCGACGGCCCTTCCGGTTCCAGGATATGCAGATTAATCGAGGCATTATTGGAAATCGTATGAACATATTTTTCCAGCTCCGCCGTATGGAAGGTAATCAGGATGATACGCTCCTCCTGATCCCGGAACTGGTAAAACTTATTCTTGAACTTAGTGGCATAGAGAAAGTAATTCTCGTTGCCCGTAGTATTTTGATAAAATATATTCTCCGTAAAAATATACTTAATTTCATCCTGCTGAAGGGCCTGATACCAGTCTTCCTCAATCATGCTGTTCATCCGGTTATTCTTGTCCAGGCTGTATCGGTCCTGGGTAATGACCTTATCCCTGGTACCGATGGCAATGTTTTCTATGGAGGAATTCATACTCAAGGCGCTCTGAATGATGTAATCAATCATCTTTTTTCCTTCTACGGAGCGGTTGATCTCCGGGCTGAAATAGGCTTCCACCGCAAGCCCCAGCTCTACATCCATGGCCAGCTTCTCCCCGGTATTCGTTATATTTTCCACATACTGGGAGGTGTAGTTCTCGGCCTGCTCCACGTTGCTCTCCATCAGGTTCATGACCTCATTTCTCATATAACGATAATAAACCGTCCCAATCAGGATCCCGATTACAAAAATTGCCCCTAATACATTCCCAACCGCAACCAGATTCAGCATGGTACGGTAATGGATCTTCTGTCTTCTCATATAGCCGTGTCCTTTTCCAACGATATTCCGACCGGATGTTTCTGTTCCGTATTCCGGTCAAATAAACAAGCAGCCGTCAATGGCATGGCGGTGCATATGCACGATTCCGCTTGCCATTGACGGCTGCTGTTCTGTTTTGCTATTTACATTTACCGGTATGGTTTGCCAATCACTTCCGCAAACTGCCGGAGCTCCTCCATTTGGATTGTCCTGATCTGCTTTCTGAACCGGCACATGCCTTGGAATCCCACCTGCTTCTATTATATGTTTTGTCATATGAGGTGTCAATCAATTTTTCCGGACTCCGTACCTGCCTTTATTGTCTTACTTCCACAAAATTGCCGCTTTAAACAAATCCCCGTCTACCGTTACCGTGAATTCCCCGCCCTGGGCTTCCGTAAAGCTCTTCGCGATGGCAAGGCCCAGGCCGGAACCTTCCGTCGTACGGGAAGTGTCTCCCCGGACAAACCGTTCGGTAATTTCAGTGCCGCTGACGTGAAGCTCCTGGGCAGACATATTTTTCAGGACTACGGACAAGCTGCCGTCTTTCTGCACGCTTTCCTCTCCCTGCCTGTTTTCCTCTTTCGCCCCGGATGCTTCTTCCTGCTCCTTCGTCACCTCCACAAAAACACGGCTGCCGGGCATGGCATATTTTTCAATATTCAAAAACAGGTTTTCAAAGATCCGCCAGGTCTTCTGGTTATCCAAAAGGCGCACCGCCTTTTCCTTTGGAATCTTCCATTTCAGCTCCAGGCCCATATCCGCAAATGCTTTTTCATGCTCCACACAGACTTGCTTTAGAAGGTTTACCACATCTACTTCCATCAGATCCAGCCTTATGGAATTGCTGGCTGCTTTGCTGACCTCAAACAGGTCTTCCACCAGCACCTTTAAGCGCAGCGATTTCCGTTCCAGCACTTCCACATAGGCAGCCCGCTGCTCCCTGGAAATGGATTCGTCCTTTAAAAGCTCCACGTAGGTGGTAATCGCGGTCAGCGGCGTTTTCAGGTCATGGGACACATTGGTAATCAGCTCCGTTTTCATACGCTCGCTTTTGACTTCCTTTTCCACGGCCTTGGAAAAGCCCTGCCGGATTTTTGTCAGTTCGTCCTTGAACGGCTCGAAGACGCCCCAGTCCCGTCTGTCCTCATACTGCAGATCTCCGCCCGCAATCCGCGTAGTTGCCTGCATCAGCGACCGGTAATCCCGCTCCACCTTATCGTATTGCCTTTTCACCAGGAAAAATACCGCAACGGAATATACAATCAGGGCAAAAATCCCAAAAAACCAGAAGAAGGACAGGAAGGACAGGATCAGGAAGTTCAGACACACCAGTTTCCGGATCGTACGAATGGTCCGATTGCTGAAATCCACATGGGATACCTCGTATTTCGTCTGCTCCCAGCGGCTCCGAATCCAGGAAACCCCTTTGGTACAGATGGCGCAGATCAGGCTGTATTCCCGAATATATCCCAAAAGCCCCAGGGCAAACAGCGGGCGCAGGACGGCCAGGGACAGGTACCAGCCGCCGAAGAGGCAAAACAGGCAGAAAGCCATTTCCAGCAGGTTTAGAATCTGTTCCAGAGAACCGCTTCTTAGTATCTCAATGGGGGACCTGTTCAAAAATGTCGCCCCATACTGTGTATTGAGTTCCGCAAATCCATCCCAGGCAATCAATAACACAAGGATTCCCGCAAGGGCTGCTTCCATCAGATACCAGCGTCCCCGCCTGCGGTAATCCACGGTTCCCGCCCAAAGCTTATTGCTTGTCAACAGCAAAAGTACAACCAGCAGCACCGCCAGGCTTCCGCCATACAGAAGATAACCGCCGTTTGTGCCATGCAAAAGAACCCGGTACCAGTAATTGGAATTCAGGTAGCCGTAGCTGGCAACTTCCACGCTTTTGGGAATTCCGAATACCATTTGAAAGTTTTTCGGGCTGAAACCGCTTTTGGCGGCCCCTTCTTCCACTTCTTCCCCGTTTTCTTCCGCCGCATTTCTTAGATACATGTCTTCCAGATCCTGAAAGGAATTCCGGCGGTTTGTCTGAAGGAGCGCTTTTACAATGGCATCCTCGATTCCAAATTCATAGGATCCCCATACATTTTCAATGGACAATTCCCCATACTCATCATATTTCAGCGTGAAGTAGCATTGGTACTGCTTTTTCAGTTCCTCGGAACCGAGCCCGCCCGGTAAAAGCTTTCCGATCTCCCGGGTGGTATTGGTTTCCATTTTATCTGTCGTCTGTGCCAGATAGTCCACTTCATTCCGCCAGCTCTCAAAATCAGCGGCCCATACCTCCATTGCGGCCTGCACCGCTTTTTGATTGATCCCTTCAAAGCCTGCCATTTCATAATACAGGACATAGCTTCCCTTCCGCAGCGCATCCATCAGCTCGAAATCAATACCGCCTAACCCCACGGAATTTTCAAATTCCCGTTCCTCGGTCCTGCGCTCGTACTCCTGTTCTGCCCGATCCCCGATCAGGGGAAACAGAAACAGGCTAAGGATTGTCACCGCAAGCACGGCGGCGGCCCCCATCAGGCTTCTTTTTTTATGGCTGCTTTTCAATTTTATATCCAACACCCCACACCACCTTTAAATATTTGGGTTCCTTCGGGTTCAGTTCGATCTTATCCCGAATGTTTCTCACATGTACCATAATCGTATCGGTATTAATGGCTTTTTCATTCCAGACCCTTTCGTAAATCTCCTCCGCCGAAAAAACGCGGCCCGGGCTTTTCATCAAAAGAGCCAGGATCTTAAATTCAATGGGGGTCATTTTCACCGGCTTGCCGTCCACAAATACCTCCACCGTATCCTCATTCAGCTCCAATCCGCCATTTACATAACACCGCTGGTTTTCCTCCCCGGAAGGCCGGTTCTTAAACCGGGTATACCGGCGGAGCTGGGAATTGACCCGGGCCATCAGTTCCAGGGGCGTAAAGGGCTTTGTCACATAATCGTCCGCGCCGATGTTAAGCCCTACCACCTTATCGGTTTCTTCCGATTTTGCCGAAAGCATGATTACCGGGAATTCATATTTTTCCCGCAGCTTCACGGTCATTAAAATGCCGTCCATCCGGGGCATCATTATGTCTACAATCGCCAGATCCACCCGGCTTTGTTCTATTACCTCCAGGCCCTCAACGCCGTCCTTTGCCGTCAGCACCTGATAGCCCTGGCTCCTTAAAAAAATCTCAATCCCGTCCCGGATTTCCTTATCATCTTCCACTATTAAAATGCAAAATTCCTTCTGATTCATTGGTTCCATGCCGATTCTCCTTTGATCTCCTGTTCGGGGCGGTTCCCCTCGCCCTGTTCCCATGTTGTTTCAGGACTATAGGATATCATAAATCGGACGGATTGGGGAGATGGGAAAGAACATTTCTTCATAATATAGTTCTGCGGTTTTTGCAATGACGTCTTCGGAATATTTTTTCGCAGTAGATAGGGCGTTTTGACTCATTCCGCGGTAAGCGGCGCCGTCTGACAAAAGTTTCACAATCTGCCCGGCCCACTGGGACGCTTCTTCCCGGCATAAATAGCCGTTTTTCCCATCCTGCACCACATCCCGCACTCCGGTGGCATCCAACGCCACCACCGGATTTCCAGCAGCCATGGCTTCCAGCACCACAATTCCCTGGGTTTCGGATTTTGAAGTAAACAGAAAGGCGTCCGCCGCGGCCTGGTATTCCTTCATCTCCGAATTCGGAATATTTCCGGTAAAAATCAGCTCCTTGGAAAGCCCCAGCCGGGCCGCCAGCTTTTTCAGCTCCTCCTGCTGGGGGCCTTCCCCGATCAGCAGATGCCGGAAGGTCTTGCCCCTTTCTGCCAGCTGTTCTTTCAGCAATGCCAGTCCTTGGAGCTGAAAACACAAGTTCTTTTCCTTCGCCAGCCGGGACACCGTCAGGAACAGGTAATCCGCTTCTTTTTTATATTGACGGCGAAGCTCCCCGGCCCTGTCAAAATCCGGCCGGAAGCATTCCCCGGGAATTCCGGTGGGCAAAACCCGAACTGGCGTTCCGAGATTCTTTTGTTCCAGATAATCCCGGATTCCGGGAGTGGGCGCCGCCAGCAGATCGCATTTTTTACAGAAATACTCCAGGTATTTCTCAATCACTCCCGTCCGCCGCTCCAGATAAGCCAGGGGCTTGATATAATGGAGATACTGCTCATATCTGGTGTGGTAGGTGAACACCACCGGAATCCCGTATTTCTTTTTCAGATACAAGGCCACATTCCCCACAATGGCCGGGTGATGGACGTGGATCACCTCAATTCCCAGCTCCTTTACTTTTTTCTCAAAAATCCTGGTCAGCACATCCGGCACCGGCGCCTTTGCGATGGAAACCGGGAAGGAGGGATAGCGGATCACATCCGGTTCCTCCTCCTGCTCCTGATAGGTGGGGGCAAATACATAAACACGGTGCCCCCGTTCCCGCAAAGCCTGTGCCAGATGCTCGATGGAAATCGGCACACCGCCGATATAGGGCTTGTAATTATTGGTAAACATGGCAATCTTCATTTTTCATCCCTCCTATGAAAAGATTGTGAACACGGCATCGCCCAGCACATAGCCCGCCCCTACAAAGGCCAGGTTCCACAAAAAAATCCCTAAGGCGGAGCTGATACAGTAATTGGCAAAATTCATCCGCATGATTCCGGCAGGAATGGAGATCAGGGTGCGCACCATGGGAATCAGCTTGCTGATAAAAATGCCGATGCAGCCCTTTTCCTGCAGGTACTGTATTTTGCTTTCAATCATTTCCTGCTGCTTGGGAAAACGCTTATAATATTTTTTCAGGAAAAAATCTCCGCCCAGCCTGCCTAAGCCATAGAGCAGGATACTGCCCAAAAGCCCGGCTGCCACGGTAATAATCATTGTCAGGAAAAAATTCAGACCTCCTCTGGCGGCCCAGATTCCCGCCAGAGGCATAATGACACCTGCCGGAAATCCCGGCAGGTTCAGATATTCTAATAAAACGATGGTAAAGATCGCGATAGGTCCGTAAGAAGTCATTAAGTCCATAAAAAATTGCATATCCATAGGGTACCTCCTTGATTTTTCTGCTTTTCGATCGGAACGTAAGCGTCTCCTCTTATACGTTTCCATGTTCTCTGCTTCCCTATACTATAACGAGCAAAACAGAAGAACTGTTGCAGAAAAATCAAAAGATTTTCCAAAGATATTACAAACTTTTTATAAAACGCTCCATGGCCTGTTGTCCGGCTTCATCCCGCTTGAATACGCCGGCATGTTCCAAAACCGTTGCAAACACCAGCCCGATTTCCGTACGGAGCATTTCCGTCACTGCTTCCGGCTTTGCCGCACCGCCTAAAGCCTTTATCGGCTCCGCCGGAGTATCTGCTCCGAAAATTTCCGGATACTTGGGTGCAAAGCCCTCTACCCAGTCCGCATGTTTTTCCAGCACCTCGTCCTCCCGGATCGGGCTTCCGGACAGGATGGCTTCCGCCAGGCAGTTCATTTCATCCTTCAGCCGGGCGGGCAGCACCGCAAGGCCCATTACCTCTATCAGGCCGATATTTTCTTTCTTAATATGGTGAAGCTCCCCATGGGGATGATAAACGCCCAGAGGATGTTCCGCCGTGGTAATGTTGTTCCGCAGCACCAGGTCCAGTTCGAAGTCCTCTCCCCGCTTCCGGGCAATGGGGGTAATCGTATTGTGGGGCTCCCCGTCCGTTTCCGCGAAAATAAACTCTTCTTCATCCGTATAACCCCGCCATGCCTGCAGGATTTTGTCTGCCAGGGCAATGATCCGCTCCGTGTCCGGCCCGCTTAAACGGATCACGGACATGGGCCATTTCACCGTACCTGCCTTGACATCCTCAAAGCCCGTGATTTGGAACGTTTTTTCCACCGGAGCCTTTGCCATGGCAAACTCATAGCATCCCCCCTGGAAATGGTCGTGGCTTAAGATGGAGCCGCCCACAATGGGCAGGTCCGCATTGGAGCCCACAAAATAATGGGGGAACTGTTTTACAAAATCAAATAACTTGCAGAAGGTATCGTGTTCTATTTTCATCGGAATATGCTTTGAATTGAATACGATACAATGTTCGTTATAATATACATAAGGAGAATACTGAAAGCCCCAGGGGCTACTCTGAATCGTAACCGGGATAATGCGGTGGTTCTGTCTGGCCGGGTGGTTCACCCTTCCGGCATAGCCTTCGTTCTCCATGCAGAGCAGGCATTTGGGATAGCCGCTCTGTTTGGCCAGCTTAGCCGCCGCAATGGCCTTGGGATCCTTCTCCGGCTTGGACAGGTTAATGGTCAGATCCAGGGTGCCGTATTCCGTTTCGGTCGTCCATTTCACATCCTTTTTGATGCGGTAACGGCGGATATAGTCGGTATCCTGGCTGAATTTATAGTAAAAATCCGTGGCTTCCCTGGGGGACTTCTCATAGAGCCGCCGGAATTTTTCAATCACCGCACTGGGCCTTGCCACCAGCTTCGACATCAGCTTCGTATCAAACAAATCCCGGTAAACAATGCCGTCCTCTTCCAAAAGCCCTTTTTCACAGGCATAATCCAAAAGCTCCAAAAGCACCGGCTCTAATTCCACATCCTGATAAGTCTCCTTTGGCTCCTCATATTCTTCCAGGCCCAGGGTTTCCAGCAGGGCATTGGTTACATAGGTCACGTCCTCCGGTTCTATCAGCTCCCGTTCCAGGCCGTAACAAATCAATTTTTTGATGCTCTCATTTATCATGTTCCGCTTCCTTTCTGCTGTGCTGTAGTTAGTTAAAACGAACTCCACCGAAGGGGCGCACTTTCAATACATGGCAGGAGCCGGGGCCATAGACCCCGTCCAAAGCCTTCCGGTAGGTTTCCACAAAGTCATTTTCCACAAATGCCTGGATGGTCCCGGCGAAGCCGCCGCCGTGTACCCGGCTCGCCCCATGGCCCGGCAGGATGCCGCTGCTGACCGCAAGGCCCACGGAAACCGCCTGGTTGCGTACGTCCCGGCTGGTGTAGACATTTTGCAGGTAACAGAAGGAGGAATTGCCGGATTCCCGGATCAGCTGTAAAAAGCCCGGAAAATCTCCCTTTTTGAGGGCCGAAACCTGCTTTTCCACCCGCTCATTTTCCTGGAAAAAGTGAATGGCCCGCAGTACCGGACGATCCCCCAGCTTTTTGCGCAGCGCGGGAATTTCCGCATAAAACGCTTCCGGCTCCAGTTCCCGCAGCACTTCTTTCCCGAAGTGCCCGGCCACCTGTTTCATCTCTGCCGGAACCGCCGCATATTCGTCGGTCAGATCCGCATGGGAGCCTTTGGTATCCGTAATGCAGAGGCTGTGGCCGTAAGCGGCAAAATCCACATCCACCTTCTCCACCTTAGGATGCGCCCCATCCTTAAAATCAATATGTATCAGCCCGCCTACGGAGCAGGCCATCTGATCCATCAACCCGCAGGGCTTTCCGAAATAGACGTTTTCGGCATATTGGGCCACCTGGGCAATTTCCACCGGGCTGATGGCCATCTCATTGTAAAGGCCGGACAAAATCGTCCCCACCAATACCTCAAAGGCCGCAGAAGAAGACAATCCCGCGCCCCCCAATACGTCGCTGACCACATAGGCTTCAAACCCACCGATAGAATGACCGTTTTTTGCCAGGCCATGAGCCATGCCGCGGATTAATCCTGCAGAAGTGCCGATTTCCGATTTCTTCGGCTCTAAATTGGACAATTCCACGGTAATCATCGGATAACCTGCCGACTGCAGCCGAACCACCGGTTTCTCAACCTTCCGCACCACTGCCAGCGCGTCCAGATTCACGGCCGCCGCCAATACCTCGCCCCGCTGATGGTCGGTATGGTTCCCGCCCACCTCACTGCGGCCCGGCGCGCTGTACAGCTCAATCCCCGGCTCCTCTCCGCCGAAAACCCCCGCAAATTCCGTAAGGGCCTGTTCATACCGCTCCCTCTGCCGGGCAAGCTGCTTCTCATCCACATAAAGCTCCAAAAGCTTCCCATCCAGCTTCCCGTCCCGGATTCGTTCCTTCCATTCTTTGATTCCACTCATTGGAGTATCCCTCGATTCTTAAAATTTTTCCTATTTCTGTTTCCTATATTATAATTTCCCTTTACTAAAAAGTCAATTATATTTACTAAACTCCATCTAATTTTTACTAAAATTCCATTTTACATTTCCCCATTTCTCTGCTATACTAATACTATATCCCCCTAATTTTTCAATAAAGGAGTCCTCCATGCCTACCATCAAAGACATCGCCAAAGCCGCCGGCGTTTCCCCGGCCACCGTTTCCAGGATTCTGAACCACGACGCATCCTTAAACGCTTCCCTGGAAACCAAGCAGAAGGTTATGGAAACCGCCAATGCGCTGCATTATACGAAAAAATCATATTCCTCCGGCAAATCCGCTTTTTCCCTGGGCATTCTCCAGTGGTTCTCATCCCAGCAGGAGCTGGACGACAGCTACTATCTCCAGATCCGCCAGGGAATCGAGGATTTCTGTATGAAAAACTGCATTGCCGTCATCCGTACCTTCAAGACCGATTTGAACTATCTGGAAGCCCTGAAGGAGGCGGACGGGATTGTCTGTATCGGGAAATTCAGCAAAGAAGACATCCAGCAGTTTGCTTCCCTGACAAAAAATATTATTTTTCTGGATATGCCCGTAAAAGACCTCCGTTTTTCCAGCATCACCCTGGATTTTGAACAGGCCATGTATGACGGGCTCACCTATCTGGAAGAGCTGGGCCATCGCCGGATTGGATTTTTGAACGGAAAAGAATATGCCGGGAAAGGACATCCTTTTCCCGACACACGTAAAAAGTATTTTGTGAAATTTTGTAAAAAACATAAGATTCAGTATGAACCCTACCTGCTGGAAGACACCTTCGACGCTGCTTCCGGCTATCGGATGATGAAAACCCTCATGGAACGGGGAACTTTGCCCACCGCCCTCTTCGCCGCCAGCGATCCCATCGCCATGGGCGCCATGAAAGCGCTGGCCGATTCCGGGCTGAAGGTTCCCGAGGACATTTCCGTCCTGGGCTTTGACGATACGGCCCTGGCGGAATTTACCACGCCGCCCCTGACGACCCTCCATGCCCCCGCCTATGATATGGGCAGCTACGGCGCAAGCCTGGTATACCACATGCTGAAGCTGGAGCCGGAAACCGCAATGAAAGTGCTGCTGCCCTGCCGCCTGGTGGTGCGGGAATCCTGCCGCAGCATATTTTAACATCCCTTATCTGCTTTTTAAAAACTCATATTCCCGGGCCGCCGCCGTATCCTCCGGGTAGTCCACCAAATAGGCTCCCATCTTGTCCCTGGCCTGGGCAAAATCATAGAGATACTCCAGAGCTGCGATTTCATTCCGGCGCAGCTCCTGAAGGTTCACCGGAGACTCCTGTTCCAAGGCTTTCCGGAAAAACGTCAGGGCCTGTTCATAATTCCCCTCTCCCATCCGGTTCAGTCCCATGGTATTCAAAAGCTCCGGATCTCCTTCGTTTTCCCCGATATAGCTTTCATACAGCAGCGTGGCCTGCTCCACGTTTCCCTGGACTTCCATCAGCTTCGCCAGATAGAAGATCGCTTCCGTATCCTCCATTCCGGCCGCCTTATCCAGATAAGTCCTGGCCTCGTCATATTTCCCCAGTAAAAAGTAGCTGTAGCCCTTTTCCCGGAAATCTTCCGCCGTTTCCTCCTCTTTCTCCAACGCCTGGGTCAAAATCTTCCCGGCCTCCTCGGCATGCCCGGTATTCAGCAGATTTTCTCCAATCTTATTGTACAGCGCCCCGTTCCCCTTCTCCCTTTCCAGGGCCTCCTGGTAATCCGCAAGGGCCTTCTTCGGCTCATCCGTCATCAGGTACATGGTCCCT
Source organism: uncultured Lachnospiraceae bacterium (assembly GCA_910588885.1). Classification (GTDB taxonomy): domain Bacteria; phylum Bacillota; class Clostridia; order Lachnospirales; family Lachnospiraceae; genus 14-2. Next base: position 4,448 of record CAJUSQ010000057.1, on the reverse strand, counting down.
CTTAAGTAGCAGGCCATGCCGTTTTCCTCGTCATATTCCATCAGAGCCGTGTACGTATCCAGGGCGCCCTTCGTATCCCCGGCCCGGTACTGGGCAACCGCCTTGTAATAGCAGATATCAATTTCCAAATCACCGATCACCGCAAAGGACTGATCCAGGGCATTCTGGAACATCTGCACCGCTTCCCCATAGGCCCCTTCTTCCATCTTTGCAATTCCCAGCTTCCGGTAGGCCATTTCATTTTCCAAAGCCTCCGTATCCCGGCTCAGGCCGCAGCCTGCCAGATTCAAAACTCCCCATAAAAAAATCATTATCCCCAGCATTCGAACATATATTCTATTCATACTTCCTTTTTCTCCTTTTTCATGGCATGTACCTCTCCTTCCTCTCCTGACTTTTCATTTATGAAAGTACCGAAAAGTATAACATGAATAAAAAATTTTTTCAACCGGCCCGCAGCATATATTCCGCAGCTGTTATACTTTCAGCCAAACCGCGCAGTAGATGTGCGGCAACGAGAAATTATAGTGGATAATCCGGACAGAACATAGTATAATAGAGCGGATTGGCCCTTTCCCTCAAAATATTCAAAGGAGAACTCTATGAAAATACAAAATGACCTGGGGCAGGATCCCATTCCCCGGCTGGTGCTGCACCTGGCGGTTCCGGCCATGGTAGCCCAGTTTGTAAATGTGCTGTATAGCATTATAGACCGTATGTATATCGGAAACATCCCGGACATCGGGGATCTGGCCCTGGCCGGGGTAGGCGTCTGCGGCCCCATTGTAACACTGCTATCCTCTTTCGGGACCCTGGTGGGACTGGGCGGCTCCATATTGACCGCCATGAAGCTGGGGGAAAAGAAGCCCAAACAGGCAAAACAGATCATCGCCAACTGCTTTTTGATGCTGCTGGTCTTTTCTCTGACCCTGACCCTGTTCTTTTTCCTGTTTCGGGAAACCCTTTTATACTGGTTCGGGGCAAGCCCGGTCACAATGCCCTATGCCAATACATATCTGACCATTTACACGGCCGGAAGCTTTTTCGCCCTGACGGCGGTGGGCATGAATTACTTCATCACCTGCCAGGGCTTTGCCGCGGTAGGCATGGTGACTACCCTGTTGGGAGCTGTGGTCAACATCCTACTGGACCCGGTTTTTATTTTTGTCCTGAAGCTGAATGTGGCGGGAGCGGCAATTGCCACGGTCCTGGCACAGTTTTCCAGCTTTTTATTTGTGCTGCTTTTTCTGCGCAGCAAAAAAGTCCCCATCCCCGTTACCCTGGGAGGCTATTCCCTGCCCCTTATGAAACGGGTCCTTGCCCTGGGCTTTTCTCCCTTTTTGATTATGGCAAGCGACAACATCATTTTAATTATCTTAAACAGCGTGCTTCAGCGCCACGGCGGCGCTCAGGGAGATTCCCTGATTACCTGCGCCACCATTGTCCAGAGCTACGCCGCTTTGATTACCGGGCCCATGCTGGGCATCAGCGGCGGCACCCAGGCATTGATCAGCTTTAATTACGGGGCCCGAAACAAATCACGCATCAAAGAAGCAGAAAAATACATCCTGCTTCTTTGCCTTGCCTTTACCACCGTGATGTTTTTGATTTCCCGGTTCCTGCCCCAGTACTTTGTTACTCTTTTCACAAAGGATCCGGATCTCCTTACCCTGTCCGTCTGGGGAATCCAAACCTTTACTATGGCCGTCATTCCCTTAAGCTTCCAGTATGTGCTGGTGGACGGCCTGACCGCTCTGGGCTGCTGCAAAGCCTCCTTGTCCCTGTCCCTGTTTCGGAAAAGCAGCTTTGTGGCGTTCACCCTGCTGCTTCCGGTGCTTTTCACGGCCAAACACACCTTCTATGCAGAGCCCCTGGCGGATTTCATAAGCTCGGCAATTACCACCGTGACCTACCTGCTTTTGATGAAACGCTTTTTCCGCCAAATGTAAGACCGCCCGGCTATTTTTTCAGATCAAATGCTTTTTCCGGAAAATGTAAGATTGTCCGCCTGCTTTTTCAAAGGGAACGATACCGTCACGGTAAAAAGGTCCGCATCCATCGCCACCCGGAAGCTGCCGCCGCAGGCTTCCGTAAAGCTTTTTGCAATGGATAGCCCAAGCCCGCTGCCGCCGTCCGTACGGCTTGCGTCCCCCCGTACGAACCGTTCCGTAAAGTCTTTTCCTCCGTCCAGCTCCGGCCCGGAAATATTTTTGATAGAGACCTTGGCAGTTCCTCTTTCCTCCGTCAGGGTCAGGAACACCCGGGAGCCTGCCAGGGAATATTTCAATGCATTCTGAATCAAATTCTGGAACACCCGGTACAGCCGCTGCCCGTCCGCCTGGATGAAGACCGGCTCTTCGGGAATCCCTGTCCGGATGGCCAGCCCGCTTTGAAGGATCTGGCTGTCCATTTCCGCCAAGGTCTGACGCAGCAGTTTTCCCAGATCCAATTCCTCCGGCTTCACCGGAAGCTGCCCCGAGGTGGCTTTGCTTACCTCAAACACATCCTGTACAATGGTCTTCAGCCGCTGGGATTTCTCCCCCAGAATCTGTATAAATTCCCTGACATGATCCGGCAGCCCTTCTTCCTGCTTCAAAAGCTCCACATAACTGATAATCGAGGTTAAGGGGGTTTTAATATCATGGGACACATTGGCCACCAGCTCCACCTTCATCCGTTCGCTGCGCATCTGTTCCCCCAATGCTTCCTCCATTCCCCGCTGGATTTCATTGAGGTTTTCCGCCGTCTGCCGCAAATCCCCGTCCTTAGGCAGCTTTAAAGGCGTTGTCAGATCCCCGCTTTTTACCAGGGCAATCTGCTCCGACAATGCGCCGATATCATCGGCCAGCTGGCGATTTCTTTTCAAAAAGGAAACCTCCGCAGCCACATTCAGCAAAAGCAGCAGGACGGCCAGCCCGGCTCCCAGGATCATAGCCCGGATTCCGATGGATTCCATCCCTTCCATATAATAACATTCCTGTATATACAACAGAAAAAGAAATATTAAAATTCCGAATACCAGTTCTATTATTCCTGCAATCAGATTCAGGCAGTACCGTTTTACCAGCCTCTTTTGTATGGAATATCGAAAATGCCTGGTTCCCAAAAGATCCAGAACCGGCTTCTTCTGCCGTCCCCGGTTTCCCTTAAAATCAACGATCAAAAAGTAAAGGATCCAAAAGAAAAGGGTCAGAAATCCCCCGCCTGTCACGGCCCTTCCGAGTACATCCGCAAGATACCGGACGTCCGGATAAGGTTCATATCGGAAATAAAACAGCAATTCCTGCAGCTCACTCCGGCTCACCATGCAAAACAGCAGGACCGGCAGCAGCAGCAACAGGAGCAGCTTACATTCCAGCCATATTTTCCCCAGGAATCCGGCAATGTTCTGATTTGCAAGCTTCCTTTGCTTCCGAAGTCCAACGGCTGCCCCTAAAAGCACCAGGGAACAAAGCAGGACTGCGCAGCTTCTCTGAAACTGTTTTCGGTTCAAAAGCAATTCCTGCTGCATATAATATAGGCTTCCGCCGTAATGAACCGTTCCGTAACCGGAATAATTCCCCGCCACATATAGCTTGGGCTCCTTTGCCACTGCCAGGAATACCACAACTCCTTTTGTGGCCTCGTCAATATTAAAATTCGTGTAGCCCGGCACATACCAGCGGCTGTCCTCGGTGTACACACCGTTTCCATAAACATCCTCTTCCTGGCCGTCCTTGAAAATCTGTACCTTTCCGTCTCCATTTTGATTGAACCATAAGTAAAAGTTATACTCTTTTGCATCCAGCAGCCCGGAAAAATCCTGGCCGTCCCAGGCATTTCCGATTTCACCTGTAAGCTCCTCTAAATTAGTATAAAGCAGCTTATTCTGATCCATCACAACATAACGCAAATTTTTGTTCCGGGCCATTTCCTCCATAAATTGTTTTCGGTTTTTTACGGAATAAAAATCATTCTCCTGCTCCTCACTCCAGGAATTACCATAGGCTTCTCCTTCCACAGCGGCTTCCCCGCCCCAGGCAGATTTCGCTTCCGTCTCCTGGACAATTGTATCCTGGCCGAACGCAAGTCCCCTCTGGTATTCCGCCTCTTTCTGAAGCTCCACCTGCCAGCCCCATTCGTCGTACCAGCCCCGGTCCTCCTCATACCAGGAAATCCCGTCGTCATAAGTAACGCCGTAATTCCTCCAGCATTTTCCACCGGTTGCCACACCCAGCAGTTCTTCCAGACGGGAGGCAACATAGCCGCGAAACCTTCTGCTTTCCTGATAATCCACCTCTCCCGGGCCGGCTGTCCCGTCGGCCGTCCCAATCTCCCGGACGATGGCAAACAAGCCGCCAAGAAACAACGGTACTCCCAAAAGAAGCGTCACTACACTAAGAATTTGTTTCCATTTTTTCCATTTTGTATCCAATGCCCCACACCACCTTTAAATATTCTGGCTCTTT
>CAJUSQ010000056.1 GCA_910588885.1 uncultured Lachnospiraceae bacterium | reverse complement strand
ATCAAATATGCTGATGAAGTGATCAGACGTAAAGTTGGTAAGACTGGTAAGAAATAATTAAAGGAGTGAGACAGGAATGGTTAGTAAGAAATCAAGAACAGATGTTCGTTTGAAAAAACATAGAAGAATACGTAACCGTATCAGCGGAACTGCTGAAAGACCGCGTCTGGCTGTATTTCGAAGCAATAATCATATGTACGCTCAAATTATTGACGATACAGTTGGAAATACCCTTGTTTCTGCTTCTACCCTCCAGAAAGAGGTAAAGGCAGAATTAGAAAAGACTAATAACGTGGATGCAGCAGCACATTTGGGTACTGTGATCGCAAAGAAGGCATTAGAAAAAGGGATTAACACTGTGGTCTTTGATCGAGGCGGCTTCATATATCAGGGAAAAATCAAAGCTTTAGCTGATGCAGCAAGAGAAGCAGGGTTAGAATTCTAGGAATCCAGGATTCCGGGCTTATTGGGCGAAGCCCGATAAGATTCATCATTATAGGAGGAAACAATACATGAAACGTACAATTATTGATGCTAGTCAATTAGAATTAAATGAAAAAGTGGTATCAATTAAGCGTGTTACAAAGGTTGTAAAAGGCGGACGTAACATGCGTTTCACAGCTCTTGTTGTTGTTGGCGATGGCAACGGTCATGTAGGCGCCGGTCTTGGGAAAGCTACCGAGATTCCGGAAGCCATCCGCAAAGGCAAAGAAGATGCTATGAAGAAACTGATCACTGTAAAATTAGATGATAACAACAGTATCACACATGACATTATGGGAAAGCATACCGGCGCGTCCGTATTGTTAAAGAGAGCTCCGGAAGGTACCGGTGTAATTGCAGGCGGTCCGGCACGTAATGTGTGTGAATTGGCAGGGATTAAGAATATCCGTACCAAATCTTTAGGCTCCAATAACAAACAGAACGTTGTACTTGCTACAATTGACGCGTTGAGTCAGTTAAAATCTCCGGAAGAGGTAGCGAAGCTTCGCGGGAAATCTGTGGAAGAGATACTCGGTTAAGGAGGGAATTTGGAAATGGCAGATAAATTAAAAATCACGCTTGTGAAATCTACGATCGGTGCGACTCCAAAGCACAGAAAGACAGTGGAAGCCCTGGGACTGCGTAAGCTCAACAAGACAGTGGAGATGCCGGACAACCCAGCGGTGAGAGGTATGGTTCAGCAAGTGAAGCATTTAGTGAAAGTAGAAGAAATTTAAGAAGAGATAAGGAGGTGTCAGGATGGACTTATCAAATTTAAGACCAGCGGAAGGTTCCACACATAATAGTTTCAGAAGAGGCCGCGGACATGGTTCCGGAAATGGTAAGACGGCAGGAAAAGGCCATAAGGGACAGAAGGCCCGTTCCGGAGCGCCCAGAATTGGTTTCGAAGGCGGTCAGATGCCTTTATACAGAAGAATACCGAAGAGAGGATTTACGAACAGGAACTCCAAGATCATTGTCGGGGTAAACGTATCTGCTTTAGAGGTATTTGAGAATGACGCAGTAGTAACAGTGGAATCTTTGATGGAACGCGGAATCGTAAAGAATCCAAGAGACGGCGTTAAGATTCTTGGAAACGGCGAATTTACTAAGAAGCTTACGGTACAGGTAAATGCCTTTAGCGCAGGCGCAAAAGAAAAGATTGAAGCTCTTGGTGGAAAAGCAGAGGTGATCTAATGCTGGAGACACTCCGTAATGCATTTAAAATTAAAGATGTCAGAAACCGGATTATTTTCACATTTTTTATGTTAATTGTAATTCGGTTAGGCTCACAGCTGCCGATTCCGGGTGTGAACCGGGGACTGCTTGCTACCTGGTTTGCGGATCAGGGAATGGATGCATTCAATTTCTTTGATGCGATTACCGGCGGTTCCTTTTTACAGATGACGGTGTTTGCATTGAGTATTACGCCGTATATTACGTCGTCCATTATTATGCAGCTTCTGACCATTGCAATTCCGAAATTGGAGGAGATGCAGAAGGATGGAGAAGACGGAAGGAAGAAGATTGCGGAAATTACCCGTTATCTGACGGTCGCTCTTGCGTTGATTGAATCTACGGCAATGGCCATCGGTTTCGGCCGCAGCGGTTATCTGGAAAATTTCAATGCATTGTCGGTTCTTACGATTGTGGCAACCATGACAGCCGGATCTGCAGTTTTAATGTGGATTGGTGAGCGGATTACCGAAAAAGGCGTGGGTAACGGTATTTCCATTGTTCTGACGATTAACATCATCTCCCGGATTCCGGAAGACCTGATGTCGTTATACCAGCAGTTTATTGCAAGCAGCAGCAATATCGGCAAGGCCGTATTGGCAGCCGTGATTATCCTTGCTATTATTCTGGCAGTGGTAGTCTTTGTTGTATTGCTCCAAGATGGCCAGCGCCGGATTCCGGTACAGTATTCCAAGAAGATTCAGGGCAGGAAGCAGGTGGGCGGCCAGTCTACCCATATTCCGCTGAAAGTGAATACGGCCGGCGTAATCCCGATTATCTTTGCCCAGTCCCTGATGCAGTTCCCGGTGGTAATTGCCAGTATCCTGGGGAAAGGAAACGGAACGGGAATCGGAAGCAAGATTCTTCATGGTTTGTCCCAGCAGTATTGGTGCAATCCCAAACAGCCGGTTTATACGATTGGCTTGCTGGTATATATCGTTTTGGTCATTGCGTTTGCGTATTTCTATACTTCGATTACTTTTAATCCCCTGGAGATTGCAAACAATATGAAGAAGCAGGGCGGTTTTATTCCCGGAATTCGTCCAGGGAAACCGACCAGTGAGTATTTGACCAGAATCTTGAATTATATCGTATTTATTGGAGCAGTGGCATTGGTAATTGTTGCGGTGATCCCGATCTTCTTTAACGGTGTATTCGGCGCCAGTGTTTCCTTTGGAGGAACATCCATTATCATTATTGTAGGTGTTGTAATCGAAACCTTGAAGCAGATTGAATCTCAGATGAGAGTACGTTATTATAAAGGATTTCTGAATGACTAATGTGTACTGTGGGGAAGTGCAGAAGGCACTTCCCATAGTGCACTAAACTTGTTTATATAGGAGGTATTTGTTATGAAAATAATTATGTTAGGAGCTCCCGGAGCCGGAAAAGGAACTCAGGCCAAGAAAATAGCCGAAAAGTACGGGGTACCGCATATTTCCACCGGCGATATTTTCCGTGCCAACATCAAGAACGGAACGGAACTGGGACAGAAAGCAAAAACCTATATGGATCAGGGACTTTTAGTGCCGGATGAATTAACAGTCGCATTAGTAATCGACCGAATCCAGAATGAGGATTGTAAAAACGGTTTTGTACTGGATGGGTTCCCCAGGACGATTCCCCAGGCAGAAGCTTTGGACGAAGCGCTGAAGGGCTTAGGGGAAGCGATGGATTACGCCATAGACGTAGATGTTCCCGACGAGAACATTATTAACCGGATGTCCGGACGCCGTGCCTGCCTGGACTGCGGTGCAACGTACCATATCGTAACAATTCCCACCAAGGTAGAGGGGATCTGCGATGCCTGCGGAAGCAAGGTGGTACTGCGGGAAGACGATAAGCCGGAAACCGTGCAAAAGCGCTTAGAGGTATATCATGCCCAGACTCAGCCTTTGATTGATTATTATAAAAAACAGAATATTTTAAAAACAGTAGACGGGACACAGCCAATGGAAGCCGTATTCGACGCCATTGTGGGAATTTTAGGAGCGTAAGAGATGTCGGTATCAATAAAATCTGCCAGAGAAATAGAATTAATGCGTGCGGCCGGGAAGATTCTGGCGAAGGTCCATGAAACGCTGGGGAAAGAACTGAAAGCAGGAATGTCAACCTGGGAAGTGGATAAGACGGGGGATGAAATCATCCGAAGCTTTGGATGTATCCCTTCTTTTAAGAATTACAACGGATATCCGGCTTCCGTCTGTGTATCGGTAAATGACGAGGTGGTACACGGGATTCCAACAAAGAAACGGATCATTCGTCCGGGTGATATCGTAAGCCTGGATATTGGGGTGATTTATAAAGGATATCATTCCGACGCGGCCAGAACTCACGGAATTGAAGAGGTTTCTCCGGAAGCAGCATTATTAATGGAAAGAACAAGGCAGAGCTTTTTTGAAGGCATCCAATATGCAAAGGAAGGCAGACATCTGCATGACATTTCAAATGCCATTGCAACTTATGCAGAAAGCTTTGGATATGGTGTGGTAAGGGACCTGGTGGGACATGGGATTGGAACCCGTCTGCACGAGGACCCGCAGATTCCGAATTACAGACAGCGAAGCAGAGGGATCCGGCTTCGGGCCGGGATGACGTTGGCCATTGAGCCGATGATCAATGCGGGCCGCTATGATGTGGAATGGCTGAATGACAACTGGACAGTAATGACGGAAGACGGTTCTCTGTCAGCCCATTATGAGAATACGGTTTTGATTACATCCGGTGAGCCGGAGATTCTGACTTTGACGGCGGACGAACGCTGACCGGGAGGCGCAGATGAAGGGAAAATTGGCACAATCAAAATCCGGCCACGATAAAGGCAGTTATTATGTAATTATTAAAGAAGAAGAAGCCGATCTATATTTGGCAGACGGCAGGTTGAAGACCGTGGAAAAGCCGAAAAGGAAGAATAAAAAACATATTCAGATAATAAAAAAGCTTCCGGAAGAAGTTACCGAATTATTGCCGCAGGATGGAGAATTTCGGAATGAGGAAATAAAAAGAGCCTTAAAACTTTATCAAAAAAGCATATGCAATAACCAGGAGGTAAAAAATGTCGAAAGCAGATGTAATTGAAGTAGAAGGAACGGTGATAGAGAAATTACCGAACGCAATGTTCCAGGTGGAATTGGAGAACGGCCATCAGGTGCTGGCTCATATCAGCGGCAAGCTGCGTATGAATTTTATCCGTATTTTACCGGGGGACAAAGTTACGATTGAACTTTCTCCCTATGATTTGACGAAAGGAAGAATCATCTGGAGGGATAAATAGAAAATTCCTATTGATTTTCCGGACATTCAATGCTATAATGTTAGCTGGACGTTTTTGGAAAACCCCTGTATTTTGCGGGAAACCGCAGAAACAGAGACCTTAGAGGAATCACTGCCGGTTCCATTTGAACCGCAGGTGCAGTGGAAAGGAGGAAAAATCATGAAGGTAAGATCTTCTGTAAAGCCCATTTGCGAAAAGTGCAAAATTATCAAGAGAAAAGGAAGCATCCGGGTAATCTGTGAAAATCCGAAGCACAAACAGCGTCAGGGTTAGGAACGGCTGTCTTTTATTATAGACAGTAGTTCCTGACAGAGTATGCATTTTTACAGGAAATCAGTATTTAAAAGTTACTTTATTTATGTAAGTTCCTTTTTAAAAGTTACTTTACTATTTATGTGCGGCTGTAGTGAAACACCAGGATCTGTTGTTTTACTATTCATAATAGACAGCGTCCTATGGCTGTGCCTGTTCTTTTGATACCGAGGGGAATAGGCGGAACATAGGGGTTTTATCAATTCGATTAGAAGAGAACAATGGATACACACATTTCAGGGCGTGCAACCGCAGCTGTGTCTGTTGATTTTCGGAGGGAATGGCGGGTTTTGTTGCAGATCTGCCAGCAGGACAGAAAATCAGCCCTTGGGGCAAAGAATTTAATGGAGGTGTACGACACACATGGCTCGTATCGCAGGTGTAGATTTACCAAGAGAAAAACGTGTTGAAATCGGACTTACTTATATATATGGTATTGGAAGAGTAAGCTCCAACCGTATTCTGGAAGCGGCAAAAGTGAATCCGGATACGCGGGTCCGTGATTTGACGGACGAAGAAGTGAAGAGAATCAGCGAAGTCATTGACGCGACACAGATGGTGGAAGGTGATTTGAGAAGAGAAATCGCCCTGAACATCAAGCGTCTGCAGGAAATCGGATGCTATCGCGGAATTCGTCACAGGAAGGGTCTGCCGGTGCGCGGTCAGAAGACCAAGACCAATGCAAGAACCAGAAAAGGTCCGAAGAGGACTGTTGCAAACAAGAAGAAATAGGCAATTTATTAATTCAGAAAGTAGGTTAGTTTAGATATGGCTAAAAAAGTTGCAAAAAAAGTAACGAAAAAGCGTGTAAAGAAAAACGTTGAACGCGGACAGGCACATATTCAGTCATCCTTTAACAATACGATCGTTACCATTACGGATGCGGAAGGAAATGCTTTATCATGGGCAAGTGCCGGTGGTCTGGGATTTAGAGGTTCAAGGAAATCTACTCCGTATGCTGCCCAGATGGCGGCAGAAACTGCTACAAAGGCAGCTCTGATACATGGTTTGAAGACAGTAGACGTTATGGTAAAAGGACCTGGTTCAGGAAGAGAAGCGGCAATCCGTGCACTTCAGGCATGCGGCCTTGAAGTAACAAGCATCAAGGATGTTACTCCGGTGCCTCACAATGGATGTCGTCCCCCGAAACGCAGAAGAGTCTAATCAGGAGGTAGTTGAAGATGGCAGTAAATAGAGTACCGGTTCTGAAAAGGTGCAGATCTCTGGATTTGGATCCGGTTTTTTTGGGAATAGATAAGAAGTCCAACAGACAGCTGAAAAGAACAAACAGAAAGGTTTCGGAGTACGGACTTCAGTTAAGAGAAAAGCAGAAAGCAAAATTCATTTACGGCGTATTAGAGAAGCCTTTCCGTAATTACTATAAGAAGGCTGACCGTATGAAGGGTATGACCGGTGAGAACCTGATGGTAATGCTGGAAAGCAGACTGGATAACGTAGTATTCCGGTTAGGCTTTGCCAGAACCCGGAAGGAAGCAAGACAGATTGTAGACCATAAGCACGTTCTGGTAAACGGCAGACAGGTAAACATTCCTTCTTATTTGGTGAAGGCCGGAGATACCATTGAAATCAAGGAAAAATGCAAAGGATCCCAGAGATATAAGGATATCTTGGAAGTTACAGGCGGAAGGCTTGTACCGGAATGGTTGGAAGCAGATGCAGAGAACCTGAAGGGTACGGTAAAGGAATTGCCAAACAGAGATGCAATTGATGTTCCTGTAAACGAGATGCTGATCGTCGAGTTGTACTCCAAATAATAAGACGAGACAGGCAAAGATTACCCGAAAAGGAGGGACTTGTGCATGTTCGATTTTGAAAAACCGAAAATTGAGATTGCTGAAATTTCAGAAGATAAGAAATACGGCCGATTTGTTGTGGAACCGTTGGAAAGAGGTTATGGCACGACCCTTGGTAACTCCTTAAGAAGAATCATGTTATCTTCTTTGCCGGGAGCAGCAGTGACCCAGGTGAAAATCGATGGTGTTTTACATGAGTTCAGTTCTATTCCTGGTGTAAAGGAAGACGTTACAGAAATTATCATGAACATTAAGAATCTGGCATTGAAAAATACCAGTAGTACAAATGAACCGAAAGTTGCTTATATCGAATTTGAAGGTGAAGGCGTGGTAACGGCTGCGGATATCCAGGTTGACCCGGATATCCAGATCTTAAATCCTGATTTGGTAATTGCAACTTTAAACGGCGGCGTAGATTCCAAGCTTTACATGGAGCTGACGATTAATAAAGGCCGCGGCTATATCAGCTCCGATAAGAATAAGAGTGAAGGGGTGCCCATCGGCGTGATTGCGGTGGATTCCATCTATACTCCGGTAGAGCGTGTAAACCTTACGGTGGATAATACCCGTGTTGGTCAGATTACCGACTACGATAAGCTGACCCTGGATGTATATACCAACGGAACCTTAGAACCGGACGAAGCGGTCAGCCTGGCAGCTAAGGTGTTAAGCGAGCATTTGAACTTGTTCATTGACCTTTCGGAAAATGCAAAGACGGCGGAAGTCATGATTGAAAAAGAAGACAATGCCAAGGAAAAAGTTCTGGAAATGAACATTGATGAACTGGAATTATCCGTACGCTCCTATAACTGCCTGAAGCGGGCAGGGATCAATACGGTAGAGGAGTTGACCAACCGTACATCGGAGGATATGATGAAGGTTCGGAATCTTGGACGGAAGTCTTTGGAAGAAGTGCTGGCGAAGCTGAAGGAACTTGGGCTGCAGTTAAGTCCGGGAGACGAATGAAACAAAGGATTGGATGAAATTTTAGATAGAACGAATTGCCCCTGCAACAGGGCTGATAAAACCAAAGAGTGCAGCCCTGCTGATACCCAGGGAGCCGGAGAATCCTCTTTTGACGATTCCTGGCACCATGTGTGGGCAGACAAAGATATTCGGTAAGTAAGACCAAAGAGCATGGCCGGATATTCCACAAACGGAGGGAAATAAAGATGGCAAAGTATAGAAAATTAGGCAGAACATCTTCTCAGAGAAAGGCATTGATCCGTAGTCAGGTAACGGCTTTGCTGTATCATGGAAAGATTGTTACGACAGAAGCAAAGGCAAAAGAAATCCGTAAAGTTGCAGAGGGCTTGATTGCCCTGGCAGTAAAAGAAAAGGATCATTTTGACGAAGTAACCGTAACTGCAAAGGTTCCCCGCAAGGACAAGGACGGGAAACGGGTGAAGGAAGTAGTAGACGGTAAGAAAGTAACTGTCTATGATGAAGTGGAGAAGACCATTAAGAAGGATCAGCCTTCCCGTCTTCATGCCAGAAGACAGATGCTGAAGGTATTATATCCGGTCAAAGAAGTACCGACAGAAGCAGCCGGGAAAAAGCGGAATACAAAGCAGGTAAATCTGGTAGATAAGCTGTTTACCGACATTGCACCGAAGTACGTAAGCCGGAATGGTGGTTATACCAGAATCGTGAAGATCGGCCAGCGGAAAGGTGACGGCGCATTGGAAGTGCTTTTAGAGCTTGTTTAAGCGCGGAATAGTTCGGGAGCGGCACTTGAAATCAGTAGTTTCCGATCTAAAATTGTAATCAGATAGATCAAATAAGAATCCAGTGAACATGAATTTGAAATGTTGATGTTCACCGGGTTCTTTTTTATTTCATGGAAATTCCTTTTTTGGCAAAATGTGGAGGAAGGGCCAGACAGAAGGCGGTATAGTGGATAAAATGCGATAAAAATATGAATTAATAAAGGAGAAAGTATTAATTTTTCAGAAAATAGAACGATATAATAAATAAGAGAATGATAATAAATGATACAATAAGGAATTAGCAGTGTATGGGAGGTGTGCGGTATGAAGGTAATGGAAATCGGAAATCAATATCAATATATGAGAGAATCGAACAATACCTATAAGCCGCAGGAAAAGGCGACGAACATGTTTGCAGAATTACTGCAGCAGGAACTGGCCCGGGGAACTCCGGTTTCCAGTGGGGAAGAAAATGCGGGATTGATGGCAGAGAACGGCCAGCGAAGCGGCCTGCATGAAGCGGCTGCTACCGGAGTCCTGATCTGGATGTACGGAGGAAGGAGAAAGGTGTTATAGAATTGGAATCATATTGGAATAAGGACAAAAGAAAAAGGGAGAACCGCCCGGATAGATACGAAGGAATAAAATGATGCTATTGTGGAAACATTTTGATTAGTTTGCACAATAGCATTTTTTTATGTAAGCTTTGCAACCGGCAGGGTGAAAATGAATTCGGTTCCAACCCCCTCCGTACTGATGACATTGATGTTTTCGTTGTGGGCCTGGATAATCTCCTTTACAATGGAAAGCCCCAGGCCGGTCCCTTTTTTATCCTTCCCCCGGGAAGTGTCGGTCTTATAGAAGCGTTCCCAGATTTTTTTCAGGCTGTCCTTGGGGATGCCGATTCCGGTGTCCTTGACGGATACAAAGATCTTATCGTTCCGCTCGGTGGTTTCCACGGTGATGGCGGAATCCGCATGGCTGAACTTGATGGCGTTGTCGATGAGGTTGTACATGACCTGCTGGATTTTACTCATATCTGCGGTCACAAACAGTTCTTTTCCCGTAAGAATTAAATGAAAAGATATTTTTTTGCGAGTACAAGTTCCTTCAAAAGACTGTACCGTCATTTTAATAATATTGTTAATATCAAAGCTGGAGATGTCCAGCATCGTGCCATGGGAACCGTATTTGTTCAATTCCAACATGCTTTGTGTCAGCTTATTCAGCCGTTCCGTTTCCACAAGAATAATATTTAAGTATTTATCCTGCATCTCATGGGGAATGGTTCCGTCCATAATCGCCTCGATATAGCCCTTGATCGAGGTCAGGGGAGAACGGAAATCGTGGGAGACATTCGCCACAAATTTTCGCTGATCCTCTTCCAGGGAGTTCAGCTCGGTAGCCATATAGTTCAGGGAAGCGGCCAGATAGCCGATCTCATCATTGGAATGAAGGCTGACCTGGGCATCGAAATTTCCGGCAGCATAGGAATCGGCGGCTTTTGCAATCTTCCGAATCGGAAAATAGACGACCCAGGTGAAAAGGCCAAGCACCACAAGGGCGCAGAGGAAAAGAATCGCCAGGGATTTGTAGGAAATATTCAAAAAGCCGTCTCCGTATCTGGTAATGGCTGCCAGGGGCTTATGGATTAATACATAGCCGTAAACCCGGTAATTGGTAATAATAGGGGCATACACCGTCAGGGAATCCTGATTCAGGGAACCAAAAAAACGTCCGGTCTGGTAATACCGGGTACCGAAGCTGGTAATATTAAAATCCTCGATTTTGACCAGAGGGTTTTCCGTGGATTCCGAACGGGAGTTTATTAAAATATCCCCTCCGGCGCTTACGATCCAGATTGGGGCATCCAGATAAGTATCAATGGCGGCAAGGTGGCCCTGGACATCCTTTAAAGTCAGGGTATTCTGGTAGTAATTCAGGGCGTAGCCGGAAGCAATGGATTTGGCTTCCCGGTAAAGGCTGTCAGCCTCTTGGTCCTGCAGGTAACGGTAGGTATGCCGGGTCGTGAAGGTGCTGATGGTCAGAAAGCCCAGAATACCGAAGGCCACATAGCCGGCCAGTAATTTTAAGTATAGGGTACGTTTCACGATTTTACCTCGAATTTATAGCCAATGCCCCAGACGGTAGCAAGGCTCCAGGAAGCATGATCCTTGATTTTCTCTCTAAGACGCTTTACATGGACATCTACGGTCCGGGTATCCCCGATGTATTCATAACCCCAGATATGGTCTAAAAGCTGTTCCCGGGTAAACACCTGATTGGGTGAAGAGGCCAGGAAATACAATAGCTCCAGCTCCTTTGGCGGCATATCAATGGTTTTTCCACAGTAAATAACGGAATAATTGGTCTGATTGACGGTCAGGTCCGGATATTCCACACATTTGATATCCGGGGAATGGGATTCCTGCTTGACCGGCTGGTAACGCCGGAGGACGGCTTTCACCCGGGCAACCAGTTCCTTGGAGTCAAAGGGCTTGATCATATAATCGTCTGCGCCCAGCTCCAGGCCCAGGACTTTGTCAAAAATTTCACCTTTTGCGGAGAGCATGATGATGGGGACATTGGATTTGGTACGGATTTCCCGGCAGACCTGGTAGCCGTCAATGCCCGGAAGCATCAAATCCAGCAAAATCAGGTTGGGCTGGTACTGCTCGAAAACCTGCAGGGCCTCTTCCCCGTCATGGACCATCCTGGTATCATAGCATTCCTTGATTAGATATAAGGAAATTAATTCTGCGATATTGACATCGTCGTCTACAACTAGTATTTTTTGTTTTGCTGCCATAACATCCTCCTTTCAAAATACGTGTTTGCGGGAAACAGCAGTTTCAGCTGCCATTTCCCGCCGTCAGGATTCCCGGAAAAGTTGTTCTTATTGAAACTCCACGATTGTGACGCCGGAATCGCCTTCCCCGAATTCCCCCAGGCGATAAGATTTTACATATTTCAAACGCTTCAGATGGCCGTGAACCGCATTCCGGAGAGCTCCGGTACCTTTTCCGTGTACGACCCGGACAGAGGGCATGTGGGCCAGATAAGCGTCGTCCAGGTATTTGTCCAATAAGGCCAGGGCTTCGTCTACCGTATGGCCAATCAAGTTGATTTCAGTGGAAACACTTAAGGATTTGGACATTTTCAGCTTTCCGGCTCCGGTACTCTTCTGTTTGCTGCCCAAGGGGGAGGGGTCTTCCAATAATACTAAGTCTTTTATATTTACCAAAGATCGTAAAATTCCCATTTGTACGTATAAATCGCCTTTGTCATTGGGAAGTGTGTGGACGGTACCCTTCAGGTTCATGCTGAGAACCTTTACGGAATCCCCGATCCGGAGCTTTTTCGGCGCTTTGTGGTTCGCCGGGGGCTGGGGCTGCTTGAGGGCCATATTCTTTTCCACCTGATTCATCTTTCCTCTGAGACGAGTCCGCTCCTGCTCCATCTCCTTTGCGGAAACGTTTGCCTTGCCGAATTTATGGAAATTCTTAATGGTTTCGTCGGCGACTTCCTTGGCTTCCCGCAGGATCGCATGAGCTTCTTCGTTGGCCTGACGGATGATTTTTTCCCGTTGGCTGTCCAGACGTTCCTGCTTCTGCTCCAGCTTTTGCTTTAAAGCTTCGATTTCACTCTTATACTGTTGGATTTCCAGTTTATCTTTTTCGATTGCAATACGGTTTGTTTCCAGATTCGCAATTAAATCCTCCAGGCTTTCGTCCTGTACGTCCATGCGGCTTTTTGCGTCTGTAATGAGATCATCAGAAAGCCCCAGTTTTCCGGAAATGGCAAAGGCGTTGCTTTTTCCGGGAACTCCGATGAGAAGCCGATAGGTGGGGCTTAGGGTTTCTACGGAAAATTCACAGCAGGCATTTTCTACGCCCGGTGCGGAGAGGGCGAAAACCTTCAGTTCGCTGTAATGGGTGGTGGCCATGGTGCGCACCCCCATTTCATGAAGCCTGGATAAAATGGAGATTGCCAGGGCGGCTCCCTCCGTGGGGTCTGTTCCGGCACAAAGCTCGTCAAACAGTACCAGGGAACGGTAGGATACTTTTTCTAAAATCGAGATTATATTTTTCATATGAGAGGAGAAAGTACTAAGGCTCTGCTCAATACTCTGCTCGTCGCCAATGTCTGCGTATACGCTGTCAAACACAGCCAGCTGGGAGCGGTCCGCGGCCGGAATGTGAAGGCCGGCCTGGCCCATCAGGGTGAAAAGCCCCACGGTTTTCAAAGAAACGGTTTTTCCTCCGGTATTGGGGCCCGTGACAATTAATAAGTCGAAGTCCTCCCCCAGATGGATATCAATGGGCACCACTTTTTTGGCATCCAGCAGAGGATGGCGCCCCTTACGGATTCGGATGCGCCCCTGGGTGTTAAAAGCAGGAGCCGTGCCGTTGTAAAGCTTTGCCAGAGAGGCTTTGGCAAATATAAAATCCAGCCGGGTGAGCAGACGGTGATTTTCCCGGATATTGTAGATATATTCCGCTGCAAGATTGCTTAGAGCTGCTAAAATAGCCGCAATCTCCTCTTGTTCCTTTAAAAAGAGCTCTTTTAAATCGTTATTTAATTTTACAACTGCCATCGGTTCAATAAAAAGTGTGGAGCCGGTAGAAGACTGGTCGTGGATCATGCCCGGGACCTGCCCCTTTGCTTCGGCCTTCACCGGCAGGCAGTACCGTCCGTTCCGCATGGTAATAATAGCGTCCTGCAGATGGTTCCGGGTATTCGTATTGTTCAGCATGGCATTCATCTGGCCATGGATCTTGTCATTGATGGAACGGATGGAACGCCGGACATTTTTCAGTCCTGTACTGGCATCGTCCGCAATTTCATCCTCGGAGATGATGCATCTTCGAATTTCATCATGAAGCGGGGTCAGCGGTTCCAGATCCCGGAAAAATTCCTCCAAAGAATCCGTAATATCCTCTTCCCGTTCGCCCCGGGAATACTGCTTGGCGCGTTTCGTAACCTCCAGCAGGGAACAAAGCCGCAGCAGCTCTTCGATTCCCAGCGTGCCGCCGATTTCCAGACGCTTTACGGAAGCCCCCAGGTCGTGGTTGCCATAAAAGGATAAGGAGCCCTTCCGGTAAATGCGGGACAGGGCATCCGCTGTCTGCCGCTGGGCCAGCTGAATTTCCTCCAAATCTACGGAAGGCATCAGGGCCCGGCATAATTCCTTTCCGGCGGCGCTGGTAGCCTGTTCGGTCAATTGTGTGATTATTTTGTTATATTCTAATGTTCGCAATGCTCTTTCATTCATCGAAAATCCCCCTTCCACATATGGCCGGCCATAATTTCCGCAGCCATTTTCCCGGCCCGGCAGAAACATGCCTTCCTTGTGTTTCTGTTCAGACCTGTGTGAACAGTATCTTTATTGTATCATGCACAGGGGGCCAGGTAAATAAAAATCTTGCAACACGGCCCGGAAAAAAGTATAATAGCGGTAGGAGGCGGCCTATGGAAGAACGAAATCAAAAGAATGAAGAACAAAACCAAGAATTTTCATTTATTAATGAGAAAATTAAGGAAAAGCCTGTAAATAAACGAAAATTGGCCCATAAAATTGCATGGGTTGCTTTTTGCGGGATTTTGTTCGGACTGGTATCCTGCATTACTTTTGTGGCGGCGAAGCCGAAGCTGGAAAAGCTGATGGAACCTGAACCAGACCATACGGTGACGTTTCCTCCGGATCAGCGGGAGGAGGAAAACAACGGATTAGCGGAAGGAGATGGGAACGTCAGTTCGAGTACGGCCGCGAATTTTGTGGCCGGGGGCCTGCAGGGTACGGAAGGAATAACCGGAGAACCGGGAAATTCCAATCCGTCGGACGGCAGCGGGCAGCCCGGGACAGGAGACGGGCAGGGAACAGCCGAGGAACCGGAACCTGTCTATATAGAAAAGGAACTGGAAATCGAAGATTACCAGATTCTGCAAAATAAGCTGTATGCCATCGGGAAGAAGGGAAACCGCTCTGTGGTTACGGTGACCGGGGTAACCAGCAATATGGACTGGTTTGATTCGGCTTATGAAAGCGAGAACCAGGCTTCCGGCCTGATTATTGCCAATAACGGCCAGGAACTTTTGATTTTAACGGAAAAAAAGGTGATCACCAACGCGGAAGCCATTGAGATTACCTTTATCAACGACGAGATTGCTCCCGGGGTCCTGAAAAAATATGACGGGAATACCGGGATTGCCATTATCAGCGTGGCCCTGGCAGATATTTCGGAAGAAACGCTGGGGAAAATTGATGTGGCTGTGCTTGGGAATTCCCTTGCCATCACTCAGGGGACGGTGGTGATTGCCATTGGAAGCCCCCTGGGCGTTACGTATTCCATTTTGTGCGGGACGATTACCTCTTCCAGTAATACGGTTTCCGTCTGGGACAGCAGTTATACGATTTTTACCACGGACATTATGGGAAGTACGAAGGGCAGCGGTGTGCTGGTGAACTTGAACGGAGAAGTGGTGGGACTTGTCATGCAAGGCTACAGCAGCGAAGGGGATCAGAATACCCTGACCGCATTGTCTATCTCCCAGCTGAAAGGGATCATTGGGGATTTGTCCAACGGACGGGCGATTCCTTATCTGGGGGTAAAGGTGAGTACCGTTACCGATGAGATTGCCCGGGATTTCGGACTGCCGAAAGGCGTATACATTAAGAGTGTGGAAACTGATATCCCTTCTCCGGCTATGGATGTGGGGCTGCAGGAAGCAGATGTCATTATTGCAATGGACGGGGAGGAGGTTTTGACCGTAGAGGAATATACGAAGCGGCTGCAGGCGTTAGAGCCGGAACAGCAGCTGAAGCTTACCGTAATGCGCCAAAATGGCAACGAATATATCGAACTGGAGTTCAATGCTACAGTAGGGGTATTGCAATAAACAAAAATGTGGAGGAAATTTATGAAATATATCGAAACCTTACGGGAGGGGGAGCGTGTCGCTGCCATCTACCTGTGTAAAAACAAGCAAAGCGCCGTAACGAAAAACGGCAAGCAGTATGAATCCCTGACGCTTCAGGATAAAACCGGGATTTTGGATGCAAAAATATGGGACCCCCATTCCCAGGGCATTGATAATTTTGAAGTGCTGGATTACATTGACGTGATGGGAGATGTGGTAAGTTTCCAGGGGGCCCTTCAGCTGAATGTGAAACGGGTGCGGAAGGCCCGCAGTGAAGAATACAACCCCCAGGACTATCTTCCGGTCAGTGAACAAGACGTGGAAGTGATGTACCGGGAACTGCTGGAATTGATTGGAAGCTTGAAAAACCCGTATTTGAAGAAATTGGCGGAAAGCTTTTTTGCGGCGGACAAAGACTTTGCAAAACGATTTAAATTTCACAGCGCCGCTAAAAGGATCCATCATGGGTTTGTGGGAGGGTTGCTTGAGCATACCCTAAGTGTTGCTAAGCTGTGCTGTCATTTGGCAGATACCTACAATATATTAAATCGTGATTTAATTATATCGGCGGCGATTTTCCACGATGTGGGGAAGCTGGAGGAGATTTCCCCCTTCCCGGCCAATGATTATACGGATGACGGACAGCTGCTGGGCCATGTGGTGATCGGCTCGGAGCTGGTGGGAGAAGGGATTCGAAAGATCGAAGGGTTCCCCAAAAAGCTGGCGGCAGAATTAAAGCACTGCATCCTGGCACACCAGGGAGAATTGGAATTCGGTTCCCCCAAAAAGCCGGCGCTTCCGGAAGCCGTGGCCTTAAGCTTTGCAGACAATATAGATGCGAAAATGCAGACGATGAAGGAAGCCTTTGGAGCCGTTCCGGCAGGAAGCTGTGAATGGCTGGGGTATAACCGGCTGTTTGAATCGAATATCCGCCGCAGCAGCCTGTAAGCGGCAGAAATATGCAAATGGTTTGATTATAGATAGGAGAACATGGGATTTTGAAAAAGAACGATACTTGTGAACTTTTCATACATGACATGGGGATTGACGGGGCGGGAATCGGAAAGGCAGAGGACGCTACACTGTTTGTGAAGGATGCCGTAATCGGGGATGAAGTTCTGGTAAAAGTCATGAAAATGAAGAAGAACTACGGATATGCCCGGCTGGTGGAGGTACGAAAACCCTCCCCCTTCCGGGTAACGCCCCGTTGTGCCGTTTACCGGCAATGCGGCGGCTGCCAGTTGCAGGCCCTGGACTACCGGAAGCAGCTGGAGTGGAAAGAAAATAAAGTGAAGAATAACCTGGAACGCATCGGCGGTTTTCAGGAGGCAGAAAAGGTTCTGGAGCCCATAATCGGGATGGAGGAGCCTTTTTGTTATCGTAATAAAGCCCAATACCCGGTGGGATATGATAAAGAAGGACGGATAATCGCCGGATTTTATGTCAGCCGCTCCCACCGGATTGTGCCGAACCGGGACTGCCATCTGGGAGCAGAGGTCAATGGGGAGATCCTGGATCTTGTGATTGAGTTTATGGAAAAATATGGAATAAAGCCTTACGAGGAGGCAGCAGGCACAGGGCTGGTGCGGCACATCCTGATTCGAACGGGCCATGTTTCCGGAGAAATTATGGTCTGCCTGATTATAAACGGAAAAAAGCTTCCCCATGCGGAGAAATTGGTCGATGTGTTATGTAAACTGAAAGGGATGGCCAGCATTACCTTGAATGTAAATCGGAAAAAAACCAATGTAATTTTAGGGGATGAGCTGATCCTTCTTTGGGGAAAAGAATACATTACGGATTCCATTGAAACGCTTACCTATCAGATTTCCCCGCTTTCCTTTTATCAGGTCAATCCAGAACAGACCGGGAAGCTATACCGGACCGCGCTGGAGTTTGCCGGCCTGACCGGAACGGAAACCGTATGGGATCTGTACTGCGGCATCGGAACGATTTCTCTGTTTCTGGCCCGTCATGCCCGTAAGGTAATCGGAGTGGAAATTGTGCCCCGCGCCATTGAGGATGCCAGGAGCAATGCGAAACGAAATGGGATTCGGAATGTGACGTTTCTGGAAGGGAAAGCGGAAGAAGTTTTACCGGAATATTATAGAAGGCCCGGGCCGGACTCTGAAAAAGATTTGCTGCATCCGGATGTGATTGTGGTTGACCCGCCCAGAAAAGGCTGCGAGGAGCCCTGCCTGGATACAATCGTGCGGATGTATCCGGAACGGGTAGTATATGTAAGCTGTGATTCAGCCACTTTTGCCCGGGATTTGAAATATCTGTGCAGCCATGGATATCGGCTGGAACGGGTGCGGCCGGTGGATATGTTCCCCCAGACCGTGGGGGTAGAGACGGTATGTTTATTGTCCAAACTTCATTCAGACCAACATATCGAGGTGGAGCTTCAGATGGACGAGCTTGATTTGACGGCTG
>CAJUSQ010000055.1 GCA_910588885.1 uncultured Lachnospiraceae bacterium | reverse complement strand
TGCATCCTCTGGTATGTACGGCTTTTAATGCGGACTTTGACGGAGACCAGATGGCAGTCCATCTGCCCTTGTCGGTGGAAGCACAGGCAGAGTGCCGGTTCCTGTTGTTATCTCCCAATAACCTGCTGAAGCCCTCCGACGGTGGACCTGTTGCGGTGCCTTCCCAGGATATGGTGCTTGGGATCTATTACCTGACCCAGGAGCGGCCGGGGGCCAAGGGAGAAGGAAAATGCTTTAAGAACGTAAACGAAGCAATCCTGGCTTATGAGAACGGTGAGTTAACGCTGCATTCCCGGATTAAAGTCCGTGTGGTACGGACAAATGAAGAGGGAGAAGAAGTAAAGGGCTGGATGGAATCCACTCTGGGACGCTTCCTGTTCAATGAGATTCTGCCTCAGGATCTGGGCTTTGTAGACCGGAGCAAGCCGGAGAGCATGTTTATGCTGGAAGTGGATTTCCATGTAGGGAAAAAGGGCTTAAAGCAGATTTTGGAAAAAGTAATCAATATCCATGGGGCAACCAAGACCGCAGAGGTATTGGATGATATTAAGTCCATGGGTTATAAATATTCCACCCGGGCGGCTATGACCGTTTCCATTTCTGATATGACCGTACCGGAGAAGAAGCCGGAGCTGATTAAGAACGCCCAGGATACCGTAGACAGGATTACCAGGAACTACAAGCGCGGCCTGATTACCGAGGAAGAGCGTTATAAGGAAGTGGTGGAAACCTGGAAGGAGACCGATGATATCCTGACCAAGGAGCTGCTGGACGGCCTGGATAAATACAACAACATCTATATGATGGCGGATTCCGGGGCCCGTGGTTCCGATAAGCAGATCAAGCAGCTGGCAGGGATGCGCGGATTGATGGCGGATACAACCGGGCGTACCATTGAGCTGCCGATTAAGTCCAACTTCCGTGAGGGATTGGACGTATTGGAGTATTTCATGTCCGCACATGGCGCACGAAAAGGATTGTCTGATACGGCTCTGCGTACTGCCGACTCAGGATATCTGACCCGGCGTCTGGTAGACGTTTCCCAGGAATTGATTGTCCGGGAAATGGACTGCTGTGAGGGAAAAGAGATCCCGGGTATGTATGTGAAAGCCTTTATGGACGGCAAGGAAGAGATTGAAAGCCTGCAGGATCGGATTACCGGGCGGTTTGCCTGCGAGGATATCTACGATCAGGAAGGAAATGTGTTAGTGAAGGCGAACCACATGATTACGCCGAAGCGTGCGGCCCTGGTGATGAGCAAGGGTGTGGATGAAAAAGGCGAGCCTTTGGAGCGGGTGAAGATCCGTACGATTCTGACCTGCCGTTCCCATACCGGGGTTTGTGCAAAGTGCTACGGCGCCAATATGGCTACCGGGCAGTCGGTACAGGTCGGAGAAGCGGTGGGAATTATCGCGGCCCAGTCCATCGGTGAGCCGGGAACCCAGCTTACCATGCGTACCTTCCATACCGGCGGCGTAGCCGGAGATGACATCACCCAAGGTCTTCCCCGTGTCGAGGAGCTTTTTGAGGCCAGAAAGCCGAAAGGTCTTGCGATTATCACGGAGTTCGCCGGAGTGGCTACCATTAAGGACACCAAGAAGAAACGGGAGATCATTGTTTCCAATGAGGAAACCGGAGAGCTGAAGGCGTATCTGATTCCCTACGGTTCCAGGATTAAGATTATGGACGGTGCAATTCTCGAAGCCGGTGACGAGCTGACGGAAGGTAGCGTAAATCCCCACGATATCCTGAAAATTAAGGGACTCCGGGCCGTACAGGATTATATGATCCAGGAAGTGCAGCGCGTATATCGTCTGCAGGGTGTGGAAATCAACGATAAGCACATCGAAGTGATTGTACGTCAGATGCTGAAGAAAATCCGGATTGAGAACAACGGAGATTCCGATTTCCTGCCGGGAACATTAGTGGATATCCTGGAATATGAGGATGCCAATGAACGCTTGATAGAAGAAGGCTTAGAGCCGGCAGAAGGGAAACAGGTAATGCTTGGAATTACGAAAGCAGCGCTTGCTACGAATTCCTTCTTATCCGCTGCTTCCTTCCAGGAAACCACGAAGGTGCTGACTGAAGCAGCCATTAAGGGTAAGGTTGACCCGCTGATCGGCTTGAAGGAAAATGTCCTGATCGGTAAGCTGATTCCGGCAGGAACCGGTATGAAGCGCTACCGCAGCATTCGTCTTAGCTCCGATGTGAACGAAATGGAAGAAATGGAGTTTGAGGACGAGTTCGAATATGAGAAGGATGAACTCTACGGAGAGCTTTTGGAAAATGAAGAAGAATACGAGAGCTACGAGGATGAGGACGACTTCGAGGATTTCGGAGAATTTGAGGAGGAAGGCGAAGAAGAGCTGGCAGAGGAAGAAACGGAGATGGACCTTCTTCTGGCAGAAGAGGATGCCTGAATTAGATAGAATGGTTTTTAGAAAGATCTCATAGAAGGATATGATACGGGGAGGCCCTGCCGCAAGATTTTCTTGCGGCAGGGCCTCCTTTTTACATGAATGACAGACGGAATTCCATAGATATATGGTGCAATCAGTTCATGCGATGGACGAGTTACGTCTTAGGCCCCGGTCTTGGGGCTTTTCGGCGGATTCGGATTGTTATTTTTTTCACGAGAATCGGCGGGTTGGCTGCCGTTGTTTGTATCCGGAGCCGGAGTGTTGTTCTGGCCGTTATTTTGACCGCTGCCCTGATTCTGGCCGTTGTTTTGATCCTTGTCCTGGTTTGGAGTGTTATTTTCCGCGCCGTTTCCGGATGTGGCAAGAATGATTACATAATCGGACGCATGGGAGAAGGACAGGCTGATGGCCCCGTCTTCCTGGACTTGTCCGGCATTTTGGAAGACTAATTTTCCGGAGCTGTCATAATAGTACAGGTTTCCGGTACTTCCGCTGTTTTCACTGCCCAGATTCAGGATCAGGTCCGCCCGGAATCCGAATTCCCCGTTATGGGTCAGGGAAATCTGAGTGGCAGGCTGTCCTTCTGCAATGGAATCCACAAGGCTGGAAGGAATGGCGTCCGTGTCGATTTTTACTTCCAGATCAATATCCGTAAGCTGGGCGGCATTTACCTCGGTTCCGCCGATGGACCAGCTGTAGCCGTCCATATTTAGAAGGATGTTGATTTCTTTTCCCTGAATCGCTTCTAAAATTTCTTTGGGGACAACGGTGGCTTTTTTCATATCTACCGGAATTGACGCCCCGCTTTTGGCATGTTCAATCTCTGCTAAAATTTGCTCAATTTCTTCTGCGGAAAGTGTTACACCGGAAGGCTTCTCAACGCCGCCGTCGTTAAACACTGCTTCTGCTGCAAGAAATTCCCGGTCTTCCGTAATGAGGACCGTTTCTCCCTTTGCATAACCTTCCCAGAGGATTTCTGCATATTTTTCATTTTGAGTAGGAAGCGTATAAGGCGCATTTTTATTAACTACGACATACTGGCAGGTATCATCCGGATATTTCAGGGTCACAACACAGTTTGCGTACAATGCCTGAAATTCGATTTTTTTATAGCGTGCCTGATTTTGCAGAATGGAGCCTGCCCATTCTGACAGGATTAAGCCCTTCAGGTGCGTAACCTCTTTAAAAGCTCCGGTAGCGGCGCCCTGGATTTCGGAATCGGAGAGCTGTTCTCCATTCAGGAGCATCAGTTTGCTGTCACGAGTAAGGATCCCGTCTGCGCCCCGGTAGGTATAAGAAACGTCTACCGTGGTTTTTCCACGATAGAGGGCAGCCACATTCAGCGTTGTAATAGGCAGGGACAAAGTGTCCTCCGAGGGAGCTTCGGTCAAAACCCAGCCTTCAAATTCAAATCCGTTTACAGGCTCCGGCGCCTCCAATGCAGCCAGGGCTTCTGCAACGGTAGTTCCCTTTTCATAGACGGCAGGAATGGTTTGCAGGGTATCTGTTCCTTCCGGATTCAGATATTTTGCATTCCAGAGGACCTGACAGCCATTATATAGGGCTTCTGCAGAAAAAGAGGCAAGATCTCCAATCCTTGTAGATTCATCATAACCGGACTGCAGCTGAAATCCGGAAAAAGTGGTTTCCCAGGCGTCTTCCGGAAGCGGAAGCGAGTCTAATATTTCCCGGTATGTGGCATTCTTATCTGCAAATTGCGGGATTATGATGGTTTTGAGCCCCTCATTTTTTGTCAGATAAGTCAGGGAAACATTTGCACAACCTTTGTCATAGGTAGCATTGAAAGTGAGTGTAATATCCTGGGGATCAAAGAAACGCAGTTCCGTTTCCTCGGTGGCTTCCAGCTCTTGCCAACCGTATCGCCATGTGACAGAGGTTCCCTCCGGAGCTTTTGGAAGGGAAATGCCAAGTTCCTTTAAAGAAGTGCGTCTTCCCACATTTTCGATGGTAGTGCCGGGAGTCAGGTAGGAAAAGAGATAACTGCCGTCGTTTTGGGGAACGAGCCCGTAAAACTGAAACGTGACATCCTTTACGTCTTCCCGGTAGGTATCTTTGGACTTTACCCGGTAATACCAGGAATAATACATTTCTGAACTGTCTGCAAAATCGGATAAAGTCGTACTGCATCCCTTTGCATCCCGTATCTTTAATTCAGTCAGCATCCATTCGCAGGGATAGGTGATATTGGTAATTGGAAATACACCGATGTATTCCATAGTATCTTCATGATATACCAGATCAACGTTGACAAAGGTGGAAACATTTTGGACCTGGGGACGGAAGGTCGCACGAGCTTCATAGGGAGAATTTTCTTGCTCCACTTTTACCGTTATGGTGACAGATTCCCCAGGCGTCACCCATTGGTGGTTTTTATCAATGGTAATATTTTGAATGACAGGCGGTGTGGGATCATCTGTTGAGTAACCGGACGGATCCACCGTAAAATACCAAGGGCAGGCAGTTTCCCAATCCGGATCGAACTCGGACAGGCTGGTGGCATTTTTGTTTTGATCATGCATCTCCAGTTCGGTGAGTTTCCAGGTAGTGGGATACGTGTTCGATGTGATTTCAATTTTTCCGACATATTCCATGGTATCTTCATTTAATATCATGTGGATATAGAAGGGATACGCGCCATAGGCTGATGACGATAATTTGGCGCTTACCCAGGGGACGGGGTGCTCTTCCGTTACCTTTGCGGTGATGGTTACGGTATCTCCGGCTTTTACCATCTGCTTGTCGATGGAGATGCTTTCAATGACTGGCTTTACGGTATCATAGTTGTCTTGGACTACAGAAAAAGCCACATTTTTCTCCGGTTCCAGTTGATCCGGAGAAAAGGAATAGGTACGTTCGTTTTTCACGGATACCGTTACATTAGAAAGGGTCCATTCCGTTGGATACATGTCTTCTGTAATCTCCAGGGTATCTGTCAGGGTGTGGGTATTGGGATCATAGTTCATTTGTTTCTGCTTGTAATGAGTTCCGCCATTGGCAGAGGCCCGAAGGTTCATAGTTGAGACGCTAATTTCTCCGCCTTCACAAATGACATTGGCCGTATAGGTTACGGTATCCCCGACTCTTAGATTCCCATCCGCATGGGAGGGATTGGCCTGCATCCGGAAATCCGAGACAGCAACCTTAAGATTTTTTTCGATGGAAAAGGTATAGAGATAACCGTTCTCCCCAAAGGTTTCCACTTCTGTGTAATTGCCTGCATGATCTGTAATCAGGATTTTAGAGATGTAATATTCGCTTTTCGATGCACCCAGGGCGCTGCAGGATAAAGTCCCCGTATACAGATTCCCTCCGCTGTGCTGGAGAACTACCTCGCGGGGGAATATACTGCTGCCATATATGGAAACAGAAACGGATTGGATCCCGCTGTCCGAATCATAAGCGGAGAGCTGGAAATGCAGCGTATCGTTCCAGGATACGGTCTGTCTGTTTTCTTCAAACGTAAAGTGTTCAAAAACCGGCTGGTCGACATCGAAAGACGCAGCCAGGGCTGTCTTCCCGTCTTCCTGTGGGGCTGTGGATTGGCGTTCTGCTGACGGTGCATTTTGCTGCAGAGGCGTTTCGGCCGGTGGTTGATTTTCCTGCAGAGGCGTTTCGGCCGATGGTTGATTTTCCTGCAGAGGCGTTTCGGCCGATGGCAGGTTTTTCTGCAGAGGTGTTTCCGTTGGCGGCAGATTCTCCTGCAGAGACGTTTCCGTTTCGCTGCCGATTTGCCTTGCCGCCGTTCCCTGTAAGGGAAAAACCGATGCCATTGCCAGAGATAGGGCCAACATGGAGCCAAGTAATTTTTTTCCGGATTTCTTCATCCATTTTACCTCCTTTTTTGAAAATAAATTTTGTATTATAATTATACAATGATTTTCAATAAATGGAAGAAGATTCCAAATATTTTTTGAGATTATATAATTTTATTCCTGCGAGCAACGAGCCAAGTGGCTGCTTGCAGACATTTGGCGACTGCCGCGAGGGTCAAAGACCGGGAAGTGAGAGGGAAACTCATAATCATTGAGAAAAACGGCGGAAATCAGAGTTTTCCGCCGTAAATAATAAAACCGATATCGGACACAGATTCCCCGGCGGGGATAGCGCCGTTGTAATCCTTGGAGGTAATATGCAGTGTTTCGTCCTCTACGGAATACTCCCCGTTCCAGCCGTCACTGAATGTTAAAGATTTCACAAACGGCAGGTCTATGGACCAGCCAGTGCAGGCAGAGCCGGAGATATTTTGCAGGGAAAGGCTGTATTGGTAATAAGGAATGCCATCAGTTTCCCAGCTGTTTACAATGGTAAGGGTGACAGAAAGAGTGCCGGAGTCAGTTGTAAAGGTCTGGCTGCCATCGGGGGACGCCGGGGCTTCGGAAGCGCCATCTGTGGAAGGTGTCGAAGCGGAATCGTGATCAGATGCGCCCGGGGCGGAATTGGTTCCGGAAGCGGAATCAGCGCCGGAAGTTTTGGCAGAGGCAGGATTTGTATCAGGGCCCCCGGTCAGCATCTGATAGACCCATTGTCCGGATTCGCTGAGATCTTCCGGGGTGAATCCGCTGGTTTTCGTACAGGAGCTTTTGAAAAGGGCGGAGCTTTCATTTTTGTTTGAAAGATTCCAGGCCACGTAGCTGAGGTTATGCCGATTTAGCTCTGCCACCCACTGATCTGCCTGGGAAATATCGATGGCCCCATTCCCGCTGGCGTCGCAGATGCCGTATTCCGTCACGAAAATAGGAAGCCCGGCGGAAAGGGCGGAAACCATTCGGCTGCGTAAATCCTCTTTGTGAGTAGCTGCATAAAAATGTAAAGAATACATTAAATTATCGTATCCGGTGATGGGATCGGCGGCGGCCTGGTCGACATATTGGGACCAGTTGGGAGTCCCGATGAGGATTACGGCGTCCGGGTCGTTGGCCCGGATAACAGGTATGATCTGTTCGGCATAGCTTTTGATCTCGCTCCAGCCGGTGGAGCCGTTTGGTTCGTTGCAGATTTCATACAAAATATGGTTTTGGCCGGCAAATTCGGCAGACAGTTCGTTGAAAAAGGCCCTGGATTCCTCCAAATAAGTATTGGGATCGGAATCGGACAAAATGTGCCAGTCGACGATGACATACAGATCCTGATCGGCGGCATAACAAACCCCGCTGCGGATCAGGTTTTTTAAGTCCTCCTGATTGCCGTCCGTACAATAACCGCCGGATTCTGCGGTATACATGGCCAGGCGGATCACATTGGCATTCCATTCCTGCTTTAGCTCTGAAAAACAGTCTTCATTTACATAATCCGGAAACCAGGCCAGGCCATGGGTGCTGATTCCCCGAAGCTGCACGGCTTCCCCGTGTTCCCCGGTCAGCTGGGTGCCGGAAACACAGAGCTTTCCGGTGGTGGAGGGCGCTGCGGGAGAGGGAGAGGAATCTTCGGGATCGGCCGTTGTTTTGGGTTCCTCGGGGGTATCCTCGGAGGCTGGGGCCGACTTAGAAGCTGCCGGGGGAGCGGTGGGCGCCTCTGAAGCGGCGGGTGCCTCCGAGGCGCTCGGACTCGGCGGGTCGGCCTTTTGCGCGCTGCCCTGGCATCCCGGAAGGAATAAGGCAGAAAGCAGAATTAAAATTAAGAGAAAAGTATAAAAGTATTTTTTTAACATAAAAATCCCCTTTCCTGCTGCATGAGCTATTTTATAAAGGTAATTTTGGCTCCGGTTCAAAGGTGCGCCGGCATCGCCAAAGGAAAACAGCGGCTGTTTGTCCATAACACGTTCTGTTTTCGTCCTATAGTTTCATCATATAAGAGAAAAGCCGGCAAAGCAAGAAAAAGATAGAAGAGAGCCGACCGGGATTTTCCGGGAGGGTTTGAAATGAAAAGATCGTTATTTTTTTCACACAGTTTCCATAAAACTGCCATATGGCTTCCATATACTTCTGTTATAGTGAGAGCATCACGAAGGAGTAAGGAGGAAATTGAAATGGCACTAAGTATGATCGGAATTGTAATCGGAATTGTGTTCCTGATTTATTTTGTTATGAAAGGCTGGCCGCTGATGATTACCGGGGCTCTGGCTGCGATGATTGTGGCCTTGTTCGGCGGAATAAACGTAATTACAGGGTATCTGGAAACGTATATGGGCGGTGTCGGCGGATTTTTAATCGGGCAGATTCCCATTTTCCTGTGGGGCGCAATTTTTGGAGAGTGTTACGGAATTACCGGAGGAGCCAAATCCCTGGCCCGTTTTGTAGCCAGGATTTTTAAAGGAAGCAATGACAGGCTAAGCCCTCTGGTAACGATTGTAATTGTATTCATCGCAGGGCTTTTGCTGTCCTATGGCGGGGTAAGTGCAATCGTACTGATGTTTGTTATGGCGCCTTTGACCTTGGAGCTTTGCAGGGAGTCACGGATTCCACAGTATATGGCGCCGGGTATGATTTTGGGATGTATTGCTACGGCAGCGTTATCCATGCCGGGTTCGCCCCAGGTACAGAACGTAATGTCCACATCTGCGGTAGGGGTTTCCTCCATGGCGGCAGCGGTTCCCGGATTTATTGCAGGTATTATCATCCTGATCCTGAATGTGGTTTATCTGAATTACGCGGCGAAGAAGGAAATTGCAAAGGGCAATGTGTATGATTTAAGTGCGGAAGCAGCATTTGAAGAAAGCGGAAACGAAGGGCTCCCCCATCCCCTGGTAGCGTTGATCCCAATGGTGATCGTATTCGTGCTGTATAATGCGGTGGGTATCAATGTAAATTTTGCCCTGATGGTCGGGATCATTGCAGCAGTAATCCTGATGTGGAAGGGATTTCAGAATCTTGACACCTTCCTGAAATGTATGGGAAATGCATGTACCAATGCTGCCATTGTATCCTGCGGGGCGGCAGCCGTAGCAGGCTTTGGATCCGTAGTGGCCGTGACCCCCGCGTTTGCAGGGCTTACGGAGATCTTAGCCGGATTCAAGGGAAATCCCCTGGTAGTTGCCATGATTGCCATGATGATTATGACACTGGTAGGAGGTTCCGGCCCTGCCGGACTTGGCGTAGGGCTTCCGGTATTCACTCCGCTGGCCCAGTCCATGGGTGTCAGCATGAATGCCTTTGCCCGGGTATCGGCATTTTGTGCGATCACCTTTGACACGCTGCCTACCAATGCCGGATTTATTGCCGCTACGGAAATTTGTAAGGTGCAGGCGAAAAAGTCCTATAAATACGTAGGAATCTGTACCGTGATTAATACTACAATCGGTACGGTGATCTTGTGTTTGTTATGTATTTTGATGCCGAACCTGTAGTGCTAGAACACCAGTTCTAAAAGCGGATCCTGCAGGAAAAGCGAAGCATATAGGAAAAGCGGAGCATATAAGAAAAGGGCGGAAACAGTAGGCGGAATTTAAAAGAAAGGAGCAGAGGCGAAAGCGCTTTTGCTCTTTTTCGTGATCTATGATAAGATAGGGGCAGCAAACAGGAAAGGTCGGCAGAAGGAAAACCTTCCGGAAAAAGGAGCAGGACATGGAAAAAATTTTGGTAGTGGATGATGAAGAAGCGATCCGCCTTGGAATCCGGGAATTTGCAGAATTTGAAGGCTATGAGGTGGCGGAAGCCGGAGACGGAAGTGAGGCCGTACGTATGTGCGGACAGGAAGACTTTGATTTGATCATTATGGATATCATGATGCCGAAAATTGACGGGTTCACAGCCTATAAAGAGATTAAGAAGAAAAAGGATATTCCGGTACTGATGCTTTCGGCCAGAGGGGAAGAATATGATAAGCTGTACGGATTTGAACTGGGAATTGAAGACTATGTGGTGAAGCCTTTTTCCTTAAAAGAGCTGATGGCCCGGGTGAAGGTCATTATCCGAAGGCGGAAATCCCCGGAAGAAGCAAAGGGGAAGAAGGACAGGAATATCCTGGAATTTGAAGGGCTTTCCATGAATATTTCCGGGCGGAAGGTTTGTATCCATGGACAGCGGATCAATCTGACGCCCAAGGAATACGACCTGCTGTTTTTTCTGGCAGCCCATGAAGATATTGTGTTTTCCAGGGAGGAGCTTTTGGAGCAAATCTGGGGCTTCGATTTTTACGGAGACGGGCGGACCGTGGATTCCCACATTAAGATGCTGCGGCATTCCCTGGGGGAATATCGGAAATTTATTGTGACGCACAGAGGAGTGGGATATAAATTTGAAGCCGAATAAAATTACAAATCGCATGAGCTTTGGTATGTGGCTTAGCTTCACTTTGTTGGCAACCGGGATTGCCGGATTATTCTGGGTTGTTTTGGAAACTTCCTTCCGCGTCAACTATAAGAACGAGAATATGGAAGTGCTGGACCGGGCAATCTGGGCGGCCATGGAAAAATATACCTCGCCGGAATTCGAAGATAATCTGCGGTTCATTGCCGGAAGCGGGGAATATTTTATTCAGCTGGTTTCGGAACGGGAGCAGCAGCTTCTTTTGGCACTGGACAATCAGGGACAGGAATCCCAGGTGCAGGCAGAGGGGATTATTCCGGATAACCTGTTTGATCTGCTGGACGAAGGGAAGGGCTTTTGCAGTTATTGTATCGAGGATACGGTCCGGAATATGGAATGGGCCGTGGAAGCCATGGTCGTTGCCAACCAGGAAGGATACCGCATCGTACTGGTGTTCAGTAAGTCCTTGGCAAACGTGAGTTCTCTCATACATCCGCTGCGTGCCCGGGCCGTATTTGCGCTTTTTGTGGTGCTGGTGATTGCATCTTTTTTGTCCCTGATGATTACCAGAAGATTTGCCGGGCCTATAAACCGGCTGACAGAGATGGCAAAACAGCTGGCGGAAGGAAATTATGCGGTAGCCTTTCCAAAAGGCGGCTGCTATGAGGTGGAGCAGCTGTCGGAAACCCTGGAAATGGCGGCGAAGGAATTTAATGCCACGGAGGCGCTGCGCCGGGAATTTGTGGCGAATATTTCGCATGATATGAAAACGCCCCTGACGGTAATAAAGATGTATGCGGAAATGATACAGACGGTATCCGGAGAAAATAAAACAAAGAGGGAAGCTCATTTGGAGCGGATTATTACCGAGGTAGAAAAGCTGAACGGGTTGATCAGCGATACCATGGAGTTGGCAAAGCTGCAGTCCGGCACCTGGGAACTGAAGATGGAAACATTTGACCTTTCCCATCTGGTCCGGTCTGCCCGGCTTTCGTTTGCGGTCCATCAGGAAAGCAGGGAGCTCCAAATTGATTTGGAAACGGAAGAGGGCCTGTATGTATATGCGGACCGGAAATTAATCAGCCGTGTCCTGGAGAATTTTATCAGTAATGCAGTGAAATTTTCCGGAGATATGAAAAAAATACGAATTAAAACAAAACGGGAATACGGGATGATCAAAACGACGGTACAGGATTTCGGCGCCGGGATTGAAGCGGAAAAGCTCCCTTATATTTGGGAAAGATATTATAAAGTGGATCCCTTTGGAACCAATAAAAGCGGCACCGGGGTAGGACTGCATATTGTAAAGGAAATCCTGCAGATGCATCAGGCCCAATATGGGGTCAGCAGCGAGCCGGGGAAAGGCAGCTGCTTCTGGTTCCGGTTAAAAGCAGCAAAGTGGTGAGGAACATATATTTTTAAATAAAAGGACGATGGATAAGTGGAAAAGAAACTGTTATCCGTAAGAGGCCGTGGAAAAACGGAAAAGAAACCGTTATCCGCAAAGAGCCGCGGACAAGAAGGAAGAAAATTGGCAAAAGCCTTTTTGGTATTGGGGCTGTTGGTATGCCTTTTCGGGGCGGCCTGGCAGGCAGAAGCCTTAAGGCAGGCGGAAAATCGCAAAAAGGCGGAAGGAACCCCCTGCTACGAGCTTACCGTGCTGGTTCCGGTAACGGGAGCGCTGTCTTATATCGGGGAACCGGTGCAGTGGACGATGGAGTATGCGCAGGAGGTGATCAATGCGGCGGGAGGAATAAACGGAATTCCGGTTCGGATATCGGTACTGGACACGGAGTGCAATACAGAAAAGGCAAAAAATCTGATTTCCGAGGCCGTAAAGGAACAGCGGATTCTGATTGGGCCTATTGATACGCCGGGAACCATGGCAGGTATGGAACTGATTTTGGAGCATAGGATTCCGAATGTTGCGACTTATTCTTATGAAGAAATCCGGATCCAGACGGCTCCCTATGGAATTTCCTATCTGGGAGACACGGAAGAAGGGGAAATTGAGGCGGTAAAACATTGGAAACGCCTGAACCCGGATATCAGCCGGGTGATTATCCTGGCAAGTCCTACGGAGAACTCACAGATGGATATAGCCGAGCTGCTGGAGGGGGTCTTAGAACAGCTGGGAATGGAGTTTGTGGAAGTGGTTTTGGTAGAACAGGGGCAGGAACGCAGGGCCGTAGTCCAGGCACTGAACGATAAGGCAGACGGTTATATTTCTCTGGTACGGGCGGAGGAGCACGGGATCATCGTTTCGGAGCTCAGGAAACGGGGAATAACGGAGGGACGCCGGTTTACCGCGTCCTTTGCCAGCTATGAAAGCGGTATGATCGAAAAAAATCAGGAAGTCCTGGCGGATACGTATATTTGGAATAAATATGATGCGGATTATCCGGGGGAAATGTGGAAAAAGCTGGCAGCGGCGTATCAGGAGGATCATGAAGGGAAATTGCCGGGCAGCCATGTGGTGCCGGATATGTACAATGTAGTAATGGCCTGGAAACAGTGTATGGAAGAGCTGGGATTAAAGCCGGAAGCGGAGGATCTGGAAAGGGAACGGGAGAAGATCGCAGAATGGTTTTATAATTCCCCGGTATTGGAAGGGATTCAGGGAGAATATCAATGGATTGAAGGAAGCAAAACGTCTGCGGCCTATTATTTTCAATTTGATGAAAAAGGAGACTGCGTCCTGGTGCCGCCGGAGGAAGCTTTGGAAGCGGCCCATCCGAAAAATTCTGCAGAGAACGTATACCCTTCCGAAAATTGGAAATAATGGAAACAGGTTCCCTGCAGAAATCAATGGTAAAAAATGAGTGATACTACATTATCACAAGATGCAATTAGTGATTGCGGCTTTCGGCAATTGCATTTTTAATACTGCTGAAAGAAGCAATTATCCCCAGGACAAGAGCAACGGCCAAGTCCTTTAGGAAAGCAGCCAGAACCTCTGTTTCAGCCAGAAGTTCCGGCGTCACCCGGATAGCATCCGTTAATGAAATGGGAATT
The DNA here is from genome assembly GCA_910588885.1 of uncultured Lachnospiraceae bacterium. Classification (GTDB taxonomy): domain Bacteria; phylum Bacillota; class Clostridia; order Lachnospirales; family Lachnospiraceae; genus 14-2. Next base: position 4,626 of record CAJUSQ010000055.1, on the reverse strand, counting down.
CCAAGCTCTTTATTAAAGTATTTGTAATATTCATAAGATAATCCCAGATATTCCGCAAGTACAATGGACAAAATTGAGATGATTATTGCGATAATGACACCCTTTAAAGAATTTTTCCGTCCCGAAAACAATTGGTAACCGAAAATAGATACCACGACGGTAATTAACCCGCAGATGCCTGCAATATAACCTAATTGATAAATAAGGAAATACAGAACGCCTCCTGCCAGTGAAAACAAAAACGCTCCTACAATGCCTGCGATCACATTTTCATGAACGGGTTCCGGGGATGGAACGGAACCGGATGGGGAAAATGGATCCTGGGAAGAGGAGGGATCCGGCATGTCGTAATAAGTCCGGGATTCTGTTTGCGTGTCATTTGGTTCATAATTTTGATTTTTCATTTGAACATCCTCCGTTTCTTTTTCTATTCTTTTATTATAAGGAAACGGAGGAAGAAGGTCAATACATGTCCTGTATTTTCGGGATAAAAATGCAAAAAGGGCTTGACATCTTCTGACAGCGCCTATATAATGACGTAGTGTGTATCGAAATACACTTTTACAAGTATTACAGGAGGTGAAAAGAATGCCAACATTTAACCAGTTAGTAAGAAAAGGAAGACAGACATCTGTAAAGAAGTCTACGGCACCGGCTTTGCAGAAGGGTTACAACTCTTTGAGAAAGCGCCCGACGGATACTTCTGCACCCCAGAAGAGAGGTGTTTGTACGGCAGTGAAGACTGCTACTCCGAAGAAGCCTAACTCTGCACTTCGTAAAATTGCCAGAGTACGTCTTTCCAACGGAATCGAAGTAACAAGCTACATTCCGGGTGAAGGCCACAACCTGCAGGAGCATAGCGTTGTCTTGATCCGCGGCGGTAGAGTAAAGGACTTACCAGGTACCAGATACCACATCATCCGTGGTACGTTGGATACGGCAGGTGTTGCTAACAGACGCCAGGCCCGTTCCAAATATGGCGCTAAGAGGCCGAAAGATGCTAAGAAATAATTAGCCATACCAATAGTATCACAAACGGATCTATGGTTAGTGTTGGAAAATGCAGCCGGCGGAACGAAGCAGTTCGGCGGCGTATCAGATTGGAATTTGAAATCCGGTCTGCATTCTTTTTGAAGATAGAGAAATTTCCGCACGAACACATTAGAGGGAAACATGTGAGTACCGTTGAATTAATCAGAATTTCGGATGAGGCGGGCAGGGCGTGAGGTCCGGCCGTCAAAGAAAAAGAAAGAGTCCGGTTGGGCAGATTGCCGATCGGCAAAAACATGATTAAGGAGGGAAGTAACGTGCCACGTAAAGGACATACTCAGAAAAGAGACGTTTTGGCGGATCCCATTTACAATAACAAAGTGGTGACAAAGCTTATCAATAACATTATGTTAGACGGTAAGAAGGGTATTGCTCAGAAAATTGTGTATGGGGCGTTTGAACGTGTTGCAGATAAGACTGGCAAGCCTGCAATCGAAGTATTCGAAGAGGCAATGAACAATATTATGCCGGTATTGGAAGTAAAGGCAAGACGTATCGGCGGGGCAACCTATCAGGTGCCTATTGAAGTGCGGGCTGACAGACGTCAGGCTTTGGCGCTTCGCTGGTTGACCATGTTCTCCCGTAAGAGGGGCGAAAAGACCATGAAGGAGAGACTGGCAAATGAAATTATGGATGCGGCAAATAATACCGGTGCATCTGTAAAGAGAAAAGAAGATATGCATAAGATGGCAGAGGCCAACAAGGCATTTGCACATTACCGTTTCTAAGTTTTGTTTCAGCTTGTTGGAAACGGCCTGCATGTTTGGTAAAAATTAGGAGGAAAAAACCTTGGCTGGAAGAGAATATCCGTTAGAGAGAACCAGGAATATCGGGATTATGGCTCATATTGATGCTGGTAAAACAACAACAACTGAGCGTATCCTGTATTATACTGGTGTGAATTACAAGATTGGGGATACTCACGAGGGTACTGCAACCATGGACTGGATGGAGCAGGAACAGGAAAGAGGTATCACCATCACTTCGGCCGCGACGACCTGTCACTGGACCTTGCAGGAGAACTGCAAGAGCAAACCGGGTGCTTTAGAGCATCGTATCAATATTATTGATACTCCGGGGCACGTTGACTTTACGGTCGAGGTAGAACGTTCACTCCGTGTATTAGATGGTGCTGTAGGCGTTTTCTGTGCAAAAGGCGGAGTTGAGCCGCAGTCTGAAAATGTGTGGCGTCAGGCCGACACATACAATGTGCCGAGAATGGCTTTCATTAATAAGATGGACATTTTAGGTGCAGATTTTTATGGAGCCGTAAACCAGATTCGGAACCGTTTGGGCAAGAATGCAATCTGCATTCAGCTGCCGATTGGGAAAGAGGATGAATTCAAGGGAATTATTGACCTGTTTGAGATGAAAGCCTACATCTACAATGATGATAAGGGTGACGATATCTCCATCGTAGAGATTCCTGACGATATGAAGGATGATGCAGAGCTGTATCGTTCCGAATTGATTGAAAAGGTCTGTGAGCTGGATGATGATTTGATGATGCAGTATCTGGAAGGGGAAGAGCCGGCAGTAGATGACATGAAGGCAGTTTTGCGGAAAGCAACCTGCGAATGTACGGCGGTTCCTGTTTGCTGCGGTACCGCTTACCGCAACAAGGGCGTTCAGAAGCTTTTGGATGCTGTTATTGAGTATATGCCCTCTCCGTTGGATATCCCGTCCATTAAGGGTACGGATTTAGACGGAAATGAGATAGAGCGGCATTCTTCGGATGAAGAGCCCTTCTCCGCATTGGCATTTAAGATTATGACAGACCCCTTTGTAGGAAAGCTGGCATTCTTCCGGGTATATTCCGGAACCATGAATTCAGGTTCCTATGTATTGAACGCTACGAAGGGCAAGAAAGAACGTGTGGGACGTATCCTGCAGATGCATGCCAATAAGCGGGAAGAGCTGGATAAGGTTTATTCCGGTGATATCGCAGCGGCAGTCGGATTTAAGCTGACTTCTACCGGTGATACCATCTGTGACGAACAGCATCCGGTAATCTTAGAGTCCATGGAATTCCCGGAACCGGTTATCGAACTGGCAATTGAGCCGAAGACGAAAGCAGGACAGGGAAAAATGGGCGAAGCGCTTGCAAAGCTGGCGGAAGAAGACCCGACGTTCCGGGCGCACACCAATCAGGAGACAGGACAGACCATTATTGCCGGTATGGGCGAGCTCCATTTGGAAATTATTGTAGACCGTCTGCTTCGTGAATTTAAGGTAGAGGCGAATGTAGGCGCTCCTCAGGTGGCCTATAAAGAAACCATTACCAAGGCTGTGGATGTGGAAAGCAAGTATGCAAAGCAGTCCGGTGGACGTGGTCAGTATGGTCATTGTAAAGTCAAATTCGAGCCGATGGATGCCAACGGCGAAGAATTGTTCAAATTTGAATCTACCGTTGTGGGTGGTGCAATTCCGAAGGAATACATCCCGGCAGTAGGCGAAGGAATCGAAGAAGCCACAAAGGCAGGAATCTTGGCAGGCTTCCCGGTAGTCGGAATTCATGCCAATGTATACGATGGTTCCTACCATGAAGTGGACTCCAGCGAAATGGCATTCCATATTGCCGGATCTCTGGCATTTAAGGATGCTATGTCAAAGGCAGCTCCGATTCTGTTAGAGCCGATTATGAAGGTAGAAGTGACGATGCCGGAAGAGTATATGGGCGATGTTATCGGCGATATCAATTCCCGTCGCGGACGTATTGAAGGTATGGACGACTTAGGCGGTGGCAAAATTGTCCGCGGATTCGTTCCGTTAGCGGAAATGTTTGGTTATTCCACCGATTTACGTTCCAAGACCCAGGGACGTGGAAATTACTCCATGTTCTTTGAAAAATATGAGCCGGTTCCCAAATCGGTTCAGGAAAAGGTTATTTCTGCAAAAGGTAAGTAAAAATACTTGAAAAACCTATGAATTTTTAATATAATCAGTATTAGCGAATAAAACGAAAAACAGCCCGAACGGGCACAAATTAAGGAGGACGTTAGAAAATGGCAAAAGCTAAATTTGAAAGATCCAAACCCCATTGCAATATCGGTACCATCGGACACGTTGACCATGGTAAAACAACCCTGACCGCAGCAATCACAAAGGTGCTTTCCGAGAGAGTTGCCGGTAACACAGCTACCGATTTTGAGAACATCGACAAGGCTCCGGAAGAGAGAGAAAGAGGTATTACCATTTCTACCGCTCACGTTGAGTATGAGACAGACAACAGACACTATGCACACGTTGACTGCCCGGGCCATGCGGACTACGTTAAGAACATGATTACCGGTGCTGCTCAGATGGACGGCGCGATCCTGGTTGTAGCCGCTACCGACGGTGTTATGGCTCAGACCAAAGAGCACATCCTGCTTTCCCGTCAGGTAGGTGTTCCCTACATCATCGTATTCATGAACAAATGCGATATGGTAGACGACGAAGAGTTGTTAGAACTGGTTGAAATGGAAATTACCGAGCAGTTAGAGGAATATGAATTCACAGACTGCCCGATCATCAAGGGTTCTGCTCTGAAGGCTCTGGAAGATCCCAGCTCTGAATGGGGCGACAAGATCATGG
>CAJUSQ010000054.1 GCA_910588885.1 uncultured Lachnospiraceae bacterium | reverse complement strand
AGCAGTTCTTTGGCCGGAAGTTGACAGGAGGAAGATATGGTTGTAAAAACGGCACAAAGCGCCGGATTCTGCCCCGGGGTCAAACGGGCCGTAGAGATTGTCTATGAGCAGGCAAAGGCGGCCGGCGGGCCGGTGTATACCTTTGGGCCGATTATCCACAATGAAGAGGTGGTAAAGGATCTGGCGGCCAGGGGCGTACAGGTGGTAGAAGGCAGGGAAGGGCTTTTGGGCTGCAGGGACGGAACCGTGATTATTCGTTCCCACGGGGTTTCCCGGGAGATCTACGAGCTTTTGGAACAAAACAACATTGACTATGTGGATGCTACCTGCCCCTTTGTGCGGAAAATCCACCGCCTGGTGGAGCGTCATTCGGCAGAGGGCTGTCAGGTGGTAATTATTGGAAACGGCAGCCATCCGGAGGTGGAAGGCATCAGGGGCTGGGGCGTCCCCGGCCGGACTACGGTGATTTCCAATGAGGAAGAAGCCCGGAATTTCGCGGTTTCCGGGGAGGAAAAGGTCTGTGTCGTAGCCCAAACGACATTTAATAACAATAAATTTCAAGAATTAGTTGAAATTCTTGCGAAAAAAGGTTATGATATAATTGTTTTAAATACGATTTGCGATGCCACCCATAAGCGGCAGACCGAAGCCAGGGAGATTTCCGCCCAGGTGGATGCCATGATTGTGATTGGCGGGAGCAAGAGCTCCAACACGCAGAAGCTATTTGAAATATGTAAAAAAGAATGTGAAAATACTTACTATATACAAACATTTAATGACTTGGATGTAACAAAACTACAATCCATTGGTAGCGTAGGTATTACCGCAGGGGCTTCAACCCCAAATAATATTATTGAGGAGGTTCAAAAAAATGTCAGAAATGAGTTTTGAACAAATGCTGGATGAATCATTTAAAACAATAAGAAATGGAGAAGTAGTCGACGGTACCGTGATTGATGTAAAACCGGACGAGATAATTCTGAATATAGGCTACAAGTCAGACGGAATTATTACTCGGAATGAATATACAAACGAGTCAAACGTAGATCTTACTACTGTAGTATCCGTCGGCGACACCATGGAAGCAAAGGTTTTAAAGGTGAATGACGGCGATGGACAGGTTCTTTTGACCTATAAGCGCCTGGCTGCGGAAAAGGGCAGCAAGCGTCTGGAAGAAGCGTTCAACAACCAGGAAGTGCTGACCGCAAAGGTAGCGCAGGTATTGGACGGCGGCTTAAGCGTTGTAATCGACGAAGCGAGAGTATTTATTCCCGCAAGCCTGGTATCCGATTCTTATGAAAAGGATCTGACCAAGTATGACGGTCAGGAAATTGAATTTGTAATCAGCGAGTTCAATCCCAGAAGAAGAAGAATCATCGGCGACAGAAAGCAGCTGATGCTGGCCAGAAAGGCAGAGCTTCAGAAGGAATTATTTGCAAGAATCCAGATCGGAGACGTGATTGAAGGCGTTGTGAAAAATGTAACGGACTTCGGCGCGTTCATTGACCTGGGCGGGGCAGACGGCCTGTTGCATATTTCCGAGATGTCCTGGGGCAGAGTAGAGAATCCCAAGAAGGTATTTAAGGTAGGCGAGCAGGTAACTGCATTTATCAAGGATATCAACGAGAACAAGATTGCCCTGAGTATGAAATTCGAAGACCAGAATCCCTGGAAGGATGCATCCGATAAGTATGCAGCCGGAACCATTGTACAGGGAGTAGTTGCCAGAATGACCGATTTCGGCGCTTTCGTAGAGCTGGCTCCCGGCGTGGATGCATTGCTGCATGTGTCTCAGATTTCCAGAGAGCATGTGGAGAAGCCCTCTGACGTACTGAAGGTTGGACGGGAGATCGAAGCAAAGATTGTGGACTTCAACGAAGCCGACAAGAAGATCAGCCTGAGCATGAAAGCCCTTCTGAATGATGAGGAAGCCGCTTCCTATGCTTCGGACGAGGAGTAATCAGGCTGCAGGCATGTGAATCCGCAGGGAAATGCGGGGGAGTCATAACAGAGCAGCTGCAGTAATAGTAATAATAGTAGTAATCAAACAAAGAAGCTGGGGTACATAGTTATGTTGGATGGATATGAGAAATTTAAAAAAGATATTTTTTCTTTGACAAAGATTGATTTGGATGCATATAAAGAAAAGCAGATGAAACGCCGTATCGATACTTTGATTACAAAGAACAAGGTGAAGACCTATGACGAATATGTGGCGCTGATTAAGCGGTATAAGGAGAAATTTGAGCAGTTTGTCAGCTTTTTAACGATTAACGTATCCGAATTTTACCGGAATCCCGAGCAGTGGAGACTTCTGGACAAGGATGTGTTCCCGGCGCTGATACAGCGGTTTGGGAAGAACCTGAAGGTTTGGAGCGCGGCATGCTCCACCGGAGATGAGCCCTATTCTCTGGTAATGGCGTTGTCCAAGTTTTTGCCGCTGAATCAAATTAAGATTATTGCTACCGATATTGATAAGCAGATTCTGGAGAAGGCCCGGGTAGGGCTTTACAATGAGAAGAGTCTTGCAGGTGTTCCGGCAGACTTAAAGAAGAAATATTTTACCCAGATTGGGGCTTCTTATAAGGTTGCGGACGAGATCAAGGCACGGGTGGAGTTCAAACAGCATGACCTGTTAAAGGACCCCTATCCCACCGGATGTCATTTGATTGTCTGCAGGAACGTATTGATTTATTTTACAGAGGAAGCGAAAGAAGAGATTTATAAGAAGTTCAATCAGTCCCTGTTAAAGGACGGTATCCTTTTCATCGGCAGTACGGAACAGATTATGAATTACCGGGAGCTGAATTATCAGAGGAACCAGTCTTTCTTCTTCCAGAAGCTGTAGGGACAGGGAATGTTTTATATGCCGGATTCTTTTGAACCGTTTCAAAAGGGATGGCGTTACGAAACGGAACAATGCAGGTAAGGGCTGTGGCGACATAGCCCTTCTTTTGCGTGACAAGAAATTTTCGGTTTCTTTTTTTGCAGTTCTGTGGTAGAGTAATAGGAGCAGAGCTTCCCGGATCAGGGACTCGTACAACGGAGCGGGAGTGATGATCCGGCTTTGGTGCATCAGAAACTTCAGAAGCATCAGAAGCTTCAAACGTTTCAGAAGCTTAAGAAACGTTGTACCTGGATGGTGAAAGGACAAGGAATGAAGGATTTTAAGAATAAGCATCGGATTGTTGTAAAAATCGGCTCCTCTTCCCTGCAGCACCGGGAAACCGGGGGCCTGGATTTTATCAAGCTGGAAAAGCTGGTACGGGAGTTGTGCAACATCCGGAATCAGGGAATGGATGTCTGCCTGGTCAGCTCCGGGGCCATTGCAGTGGGCAGGAAAGCCATCGGGCTGACGCAGCGGCCGGGTACCATCGCAGTGAAGCAGGCATGTGCGGCGGTGGGACAGGCCCGGCTTATGATGACGTATCAGAAAATGTTTTCGGAATATCATCAGACAGCGGGTCAGGTTTTAATGACGAAAGGGACCATGCTGGACAATGTTTCCCGGAAAAATGCCCAAAATACCTTTGAGGAGCTGTTTCACATGGGCATTATCCCCATTGTGAATGAAAATGATACAATTTCCACTTATGAAATGCAGTTTGGGGATAACGACACCCTGTCGGCCATTGTGGCTTCCCTGGTAAAAGCGGATCTGCTGATTCTGCTGTCCGACATTGACGGTCTTTTTACGGATGATCCCCACGAAAACCCGGACGCCAGGCTGGTGGAAACGGTGGAAAAGCTGGACGACTCCCTTCTGCACATGGCAAAGGAATCCACCGGTAGCGATGTTGGAACCGGGGGTATGGCTACGAAGCTTACTGCAGCCCGGATTGCCACCTTTTCCGGAGCGGATATGGTGATTGCCAACGGGCGGGATGTGGGCATCCTTCATGGGATTTTTGAAGGAAACTTCGTGGGAACTACTTTTTTGGCCAATCCCAATGAAGATTTTTATATTGCAGATTATTTAGGAGAATAAGGATGAATCAGGAAAAAATTGACCGAATCAATGCCTTGGCCCGGAAGTCAAAGGCCGAAGGGCTGACGGAAACGGAGAAGCAGGAACAGGCCCTGCTGCGCCAGGAATTTTTGGCGGCGGTGCGGAAGAATCTCCAGGGGCAGCTGGATCAAATCGACGTCCTCAATCCGGATGGCAGCATTGAGAACCTGGGAGAAAAGTATGGAAAAAAGGCAGGAAAAGGATCAGGAACGCATTGAGGACCAGGAACGCATTGAGGAAAAGGCCCGTCCGGAAGATATGGGCCGTATTTCAGAACAGAAGGCCGTTTTGCGGGAAGAGTACCGGAGGAAACGGAATGCCCTGACCGAGGCACAGGCGTTGGAACGGTCGGCCCGGATCTGCCGGAAGCTGCTGACGTTGCCTTGTTTTTTACAGGCGGAAACGGTATACTTCTATTATCCCCTCGGAAAAGAAGTATCCTTGCTGCCGGCAGCGGAAGCAGCCTTGGATATGGGGAAGCAGGTGGGTTTTCCGAAAACGGAGGGAACATACATTCGATTTTATCATCTGAAGTCCCTGCAGGATGTTACGGAAGGCCGGTTTCATGTGATGGAGCCGGCAGGATCAGAGCTGCTGACGGAGCCTGCCCCGCTGATTCTTACCCCAGGTCTTGTTTTTGATGAAAAAAGAAACCGGATGGGTTACGGCAAGGGCTATTATGACCGCTATGGGGCAGAGTTTCCAAAAGCCGTGAGAATCGGGATTGGTTATGAGCTGCAGATAGCGGAAAGGATTGCCGTAGATGATTATGATCTTCCCATGGATGCGGTGCTGACAGAGGAGCGGTTGATCGGAGAGCGGTTGACCGAAGAACGGCAGCTTGATTTTTGTAAAAGAAGATTGGAAAACGGGAGGGCCCATGATTAGAGAAGATTATGTAATGCGGATCATCCACGAAGCAGTCCGGATGCTGCTGAAGCTTTTATTTCAGATAGAAGAGGAGCGGGAAGAAGAGATTACGTTTGCTTCCATCAAGATGGAGACCCATTATCGGAAGCTGCGGCAGCTGGCACAGGAAGGCCGCATCAACGAGGCGGAAAACCGCCTTTTTGAATTCCTGGACGGGAAAAACCAGGAGGCGTTTCAGATGGCCCTTTTGTTTTACGACTATTTGAATACATTTTCCGATGAAAAGCTGGAACAGGCGGACTACAGCAGGGAAGAAATCCAGGAAGGCGTTCTGGAAGCGGCAAGGAGCTATGGTTATGAGGGAATGGTGGCTGCTTTGCTGGAAAAGATTTGAAAACAGATTCTGCGGAATTGAACAGTTGAAATTTAGTAATCCATTTTTAGAGAAAGGGGCCGGAGTATGACATTGGAACAAATCGGCGCACAGGCCAGGGAAGCGGAGAAGACATTGAGTGTCCTGGGAGAGAGCAGGAAAAATCAGGTGCTGTTTCAGGCGGCAGATTTACTGTGGGAGAAGCGGCAGGAGATTCTAGCGGCAAACCAGGAGGATCTTCGGCTTGGAACAGAGAACCGGATGCCGGATGCTCTTTTGGACCGTTTGCTTTTGACAGAAGAACGAATTGCTCAAATGGCAGAAGGGCTGCGGCAGATTGCAGCCTTAGAAGACCCGATCGGAGAAGTGCTTTCCATGAAGCAGCGGCCCAATGGCCTGGTAATTGGACAGAAGCGGGTACCGCTTGGAGTGGTGGGCATCATCTATGAAGCCCGGCCCAATGTGACAGCAGATGCGTTCGGGCTCTGCCATAAGACCGGAAACGCCGTGATTTTGAAAGGCGGAAGCGATGCCCTTCATTCCAATACCGTCATTGTAAAAATACTCCAGGAAGCCTGCCGGAGAGCGGGTGTACCCGGAACATCAGTTCAGATGGTTCCGGATACCAGCCGGGAAACGGCAAGAGCTTTTATGAAGCTGAACCAATATATCGACGTGCTGATTCCCCGGGGCGGCGCCGGATTGATTCGCACCGTAGTGGAAAATGCCACCGTTCCCGTCATAGAGACCGGCACCGGGAACTGTCATATTTACGTGGACGAATCGGCTGACTTGGACATGGCTGTCCGGATCATAGAAAATGCCAAAACCCAGCGGATCGGCGTCTGCAACGCCTGTGAATCCCTGGTGATTCATGAAAAGGTGGCAGATCTTTTCCTGCCGAAGCTTCTGCAATGCCTGGGGAAAAAAGGGGTGGAAATCCGCGGGGACAAAAGGAGCCTTCAGGCGGCGGAACGGAGGAATCCGGGAGAGACGGGAAATTCGGCGGAACAGAATTTTGCGGAAGCAGACAGGGCTTGTATACCTGGATCCTGCTGCCTGAAAGAAGCGTCAGAAGAGGATTGGGGACGGGAATACCTGGATCTGATTGTTTCGGTAAAAACCGTTTCGGATTTGGGGGAGGCCATTGCTCATATCAATCGTTACAACACCGGCCATTCCGAAGCGATTATTACGGAAAATTATTCCAATGCCCAGCGTTTTTTGAATGAAGTGGATGCGGCAGCCGTATATGTAAATGCGTCCACCCGCTTTACCGACGGGTTTGAATTCGGCTTTGGGGCGGAAATCGGCATCAGTACCCAAAAACTGCATGCCAGAGGGCCCATGGGCCTTTCCGCCTTGACCAGCACGAAATATATTATCTACGGAAACGGCCAGGTGCGGGAATAAAAAAGAAACGGGTACCCCGCTTGAGCCATAAAGCTGTACGGTAAAAACCCCGCTTCTTTTCGTATATTATATGTTAGAAAGGGAAAAAGTCAAGGAATATGTATAATGAAATCGACTTAGATCAAATAGATATTCATGCCGGGCCGCCCACAGAGGAACCTGCCCGACAATATTACTTCATGGCAAAATGCAGGGAGTGGGTGCGGGATTTTGAGCAAAAAAACGGGAGATCACCCAAAGCCTGTGTGGTCAATATGGGCTGTCAGATGAACGCCCGGGATTCGGAGAAGCTGTTGGGGATTCTCCGGCTGATTGGCTATCAGCAGACGGAATCGGAAAAAGCGGATTTTGTGATATACAATACCTGTACCGTCCGGGAGAATGCCAATAATAAGGTTTACGGCAGGCTGGGGTATCTGAATGTATATAAAAAGCAGAATCCCCAGATGAAAATCGCCCTCTGCGGTTGTATGATGCAGGAGCCCCAGGTCGTGGAGAAGCTGAAGAAGAGTTACCGTTTTGTGGATCTGATTTTCGGAACCCATAATATTTATAAGTTCGCAGAGCTGTTTGCGGCTGTTTTGGAAACCCAGGACAGGATCATTGATATTTGGAAAGATACGGAAGACATTGTGGAAGATTTGCCCATCCAGCGGAAATATAATTTTAAATCAGGAATTAATATTATGTTTGGATGTAATAATTTCTGCAGTTATTGTATTGTGCCGTATGTGCGGGGACGGGAGCGCAGCCGCAGGCCCGAGGATATCATCCGGGAGGCCAGGCGGCTGGCGGCGGACGGCGTAGTGGAAGTAATGCTGCTGGGACAGAATGTGAATTCCTACGGCAAAAACCTGCCCGAGCCGGTGAGCTTTGCCAATTTGCTTCGGGAAATCGAAAAAGTGGAGGGCATTGAACGGATTCGTTTTATGACCTCCCATCCCAAGGATTTGTCTCAGGAACTGATCGACGTTATGGCGGCTTCCAAAAAAATCTGCCGTCATCTGCACTTGCCCCTGCAGTCCGGAAGTACCCGGATCCTGCGGGAAATGAACCGGCGCTATACCAAGGAGGAGTACTTGGCACTGGTGGAGCGGCTGCGGGCGGCAATTCCGGATATTGCACTGACCACGGATATCATTGTGGGCTTTCCGGGAGAGACGGAGGAAGACTTTACAGATACCCTGGACGTGGTACGGAAGGTAGGCTTTGACAGCGCTTTTACGTTTATCTATTCCAAACGAACAGGAACTCCGGCTGCGGTTATGGAAAATCAAGTACCGGAAGAAATAATTAAAACAAGATTTGATAAATTGCTGCGGGAGGTGCAGCAGATTGCCACCGAGAAAGCCCAAAAGCTTACCGGGCAGATTCAGACGGTTTTGGTGGAAGAGGTGAACGAACAGGACCCCGCCCTTGTGACCGGGCGGCTTAGTAATAACTCCGTGGTGCATATCCCGGGGGATGCATCCTTTATCGGCAGGCTGGTGGATGTGACTTTAGAAGAATGTAAAGGATTTTATTATTATGGAAAACCGATTGGAACTGCGTAAATTAAAAAAGCGGGATAAGGTAATTCTGATTCTGCTGCTGCTTTTGGCGGCCGGAATGCTGGCCTGGTTCTGGTTCGGACATCAGGAGGCAGGCGCTATGGTGGAGGTCACCGTAGGCGGCGAGCCCTACGGGGCTTATCCCCTGGACAAGGAACAGGAAATCCTGATCAGCGGGGGCAACCGGCTGGTGATTGCAGGCGGAAAAGCGGATATGATTTGGGCGGACTGCCCGGACAAGCTCTGCGTCCATCAGACGGCAATTTCCCATGTGGGAGAGAGCATTGTTTGTTTGCCAAACCAAGTGGTAGCGGCCGTCGTGGGTTTTGAGCAATCGGATGAACCGGGGCTGGATACCGTGGTTCAGTAAAATGGGAGTGACGCATATGAAACGACGGAGTGCGGGCCAAACCTGCGCCATGTTGGGAATGCTGCTGGCATCGGCATTGCTGTGCGGGTATATTGAAAGCCTGATTCCGATTTCCTTCGGGGTTCCGGGCATTAAGTTAGGGCTGCCCAACTTAGTGGTAGTGATTACCCTGTACCTTCTGGGGCCAAAGGAGGCCCTGGTGGTTTCCGTGGCCCGTATTTTGCTGTCCGGGTTTCTCTATGGAACCATGTTCGGGGTAGTATACGGGCTGGCCGGAGGGATTTTCAGCTTTTTCATAATGCTGCTTCTGAAACAGGGAGCTCAGTGCAGCCCGGTTACGGTCAGTGCGGCCGGAGGGATTACCCACAATCTGGGGCAGCTTCTGGTGGCAGTGCTGGTGGTGGAAAATAGAAATTTGCTGTATTACCTGCCCGTTTTGTTTTTTGCAGGATTTTTGACGGGCCTGCTGATTGGGATCGTAAGCCGGGAAGTATTGCTGCGTCTGCGGCTTCCCAAATAATCGTTCAGAAAGGATCGAACATGTATTCTTATATCAAAGGCACATTGGTGGAACTTGGCAATGACAGGATCGTGGTGGAAAATCATGGGATCGGCTATAACATCCGGATTCCCCAGAGCATTCTTTCTTCTCTTCCGGGTACCGGGCAGGAAGTAAAAATTTATACATATACCTATATACGGGAGGATGCCATGCTGCTGTACGGCTTTTTGACCAAGGATGACCTGCAGGTGTTCCGGCTGCTGATCGCCGTCAGCGGGATCGGGCCCAAAGGGGCTTTGGCGGTTTTGTCGGTACTGTCCCCGGACGACCTTCGGTTTGCCGTACTGGCGGAGGACGACAAGGCCATTGCCAAGGCTCCGGGAATCGGGAAAAAATCGGCTCAGCGGCTGATTATTGAATTAAAGGATAAGTTAAGCCTGGAGGATGCGTTTGCCTGGAAGGGAGAAACGGCTTCAGAGGAAATAAAGGCTCCGGCCGCTGTGCAGACCGTAAAGCAGGAAGCGGTGGAAGCGCTGGTGGCCCTTGGCTATTCCGCCACGGAGGCCATGAAGGCCGTAAACGGAACGGAGCCTACGGAGGAGAGTACGGTAGAAGAGGTGCTAAAGGCAGCTTTGAAGCAGATGGCATTTATTTAATTTGGATTTAATTTTGTATAGGGAACCTTTGGAAGAGGAATATTATGGAAAAAAGGGTAATTGAAACACAGGTACAGGAAGAAGACCTGAAAATAGAAAAGAGCCTGCGGCCCCAACGCCTGGAAGAGTATATCGGGCAGGAAAAGGCCAAAAAGAATCTGCGGATCTACATCGAAGCGGCGAGGCAGCGGAAGGAAGCCCTGGACCATGTGCTGTTCTACGGCCCGCCCGGCCTTGGAAAAACCACGCTGGCCGGAATCATCGCCAACGAAATGGGGGTCCATATCAAGATCACTTCCGGGCCGGCCATCGGCAAGCCGGGGGAAATGGCGGCGATTTTAAGCGCCCTGCAGGAGGGGGACATCCTCTTTGTGGATGAGATCCATCGGTTGAACCGCCAGGTGGAAGAGGTATTGTATCCGGCGATGGAGGATTATGTGATTGACGTGATGATCGGAAAAGGGGCCACAGCCCGTTCCATCCGCCTGGATCTGCCTCATTTTACCCTGGTGGGGGCCACAACCCGGGCCGGACTGCTGTCCGCGCCTCTTCGGGACCGTTTCGGCGTGGTGCACCATCTGGAATTCTATACGCCCCAGGAATTAAAGATCATCATTCTTCATTCCGCCAGGAAGCTGGAGGTGGAAATTGACGAGGAGGGGGCCTTTGAGCTGGCCCGCCGCTCCCGGGGAACGCCCCGGCTGGCAAACCGCCTGCTGAAGCGGGTACGGGATTTTGCCCAGGTCAAATACGACGGCAAAATCAGCCGGGAGGTAGCCGCTTTTGCCCTGGATCTGCTGGAAGTGGACAAGTACGGCCTGGATCAGAACGACCGGAATATCCTGCTGACTATTCTGGAGAAATTTCAAGGGGGCCCGGTGGGCCTGGACACTCTGGCAGCGTCCATCGGGGAGGATGCCGGAACCATTGAAGACGTCTACGAACCTTATTTGGTGAAAAACGGGTTTATCAACCGGACGCCCAAAGGGCGGGTGGCCACGGAGCAGGCGTATCATCATTTTCAGAAGCTTTTGTAAGTTTTGGAAAGGAAGCTTTGAAAAAACAGTTGTGTTTATTTGAAAAATTGTTATAATGTACTATATACGATTTGACGAAACGCCCCGGGCATACGAGAACTGTTCCGGGCGGCTGTATGTTGCAAAAGCGCAGGAACATGTTTCCATGTTTGGGACAGCCGTATTTTCGTTAAAAAAATAACGGTCCACGGGAGAGGAATGAGGGCTATGTCGGCAAAAACGAATGCGAATGTGATTATTGGGGGAAAAGTTTACACCTTAAGCGGATACGAAAGCGAAGAATACATGCAGAAGGTAGCTGCATACATAAATATGAAGATCAATGAGTTTGAGGAGGTAGAGCATTTGCGCCGCCTTCCGGCCGAGATGAAATCCAGGCTTTTGGAATTGAATATCGCGGATGATTATTTCAAGGAAAAGGAACAGGCGATGCACCTGGAAGAGGATCTGGAAGCCCGGAATAAGGAAAACTACCACCTGAAGCATGAGCTGGTGTCCTTTCAGCTGAAGCTGGAGGATATGGAAAAAGCGCTGGCGGAACAGGAGAAAGAGAACAAAGAGCTGCTTTTGGCGAAGACAAAGCTGGAAACGGCTCTGGAAGATGCCCTGCTTGGAAAAGTAGAGCCAATGGGAAAGAAATAGGCAAGGGGAGCTTATGACAAAGGAAAATTGTTATGGGTTCCCTTTTTCGCTGAAAAAGAAGCAGGAGAACGGATCTTTGAGACCGATACGGTTTTTCGCGGAAAAGAAGCTTACAGGAAAAGAAGCTTACAGGAAAGAAGCTTGCAGAAAAGCGGGAAAGGAACAGAATGGAAGAAAAGCGGAATGTTTGGAAGACTCATAAAAAAGCGGAGCTTTTGTCCCCGGCCGGATCCCTGGAAACGCTGAAGGCTGTGGCCGCGGCAGGGGCGGACGCGGTGTATGCCGCCGGGAACCGGTTCGGCGCCAGGGCTTACGCCAATAATTTTACGGAAGAAGAGCTGCTTTGGGCCATTGACTATCTGCATCTTCATGGCAGGCGGCTGTACCTTACGGTGAATACCCTGCTGAAGCAGGAGGAGCTTTGCGGGGAGCTGTATGATTACCTGCTGCCCTTGTACCGGCAGGGGCTGGACGGGGTGATTGTCCAGGATCTGGGCGTGCTGGCTTTTTTGAAAGAACGGTTTCCCGGCCTGAAGCTCCATGCCAGCACCCAGATGTTTATAACCGGGCCAGAGGGGGCCGCCCTTGCGAAAAAAATGGGCTGCAGCCGGATTGTTCCGGCCCGGGAGCTGTCATTGGGGGAGCTGCGGCAGATTCGGGATAGGGTGGACATTGAAATCGAGGCTTTTGTGCATGGGGCCTTATGCTATTGCTATTCCGGCCAGTGCCTGCTAAGCAGTATGCTGGGCGGCCGCAGCGGGAACCGGGGCCGATGCGCCCAGCCCTGCCGCCTCCCGTATCGGACCAGGGACAAAGAAGGGCATTTGTTAAGCCCGAAGGATCTATGCGCCATAGAGCTGCTGCCGGAGCTTTTGGAAAGCGGTGTAACCTCCCTGAAAATTGAGGGGCGGATGAAGCAGGCGGAATATGCGGCAGGAGTGACCGGAATCTATCGGAAGTACCTGGATGCATACTATGCCGATCCGGACGCCTACGCCGTCTCCGGGGAGGATCTGAAGCGTCTGGAGGATTTGGGAAGCCGCAGCGGTTTTACCCAGGGATATTACCGGAAACAGAACGGCCCGGACATGATGGCTATGGAACGGTCCGCCCATCAGAAATCCAACGATGCCCTGCAGGAGGAAATGCGCCGCCGTTATCTGAATCAGGAGATTCAGGAAAAAATAAATGGAGATTTAATAATTCAAAAGGACAAGGCCATGCTGCTGTCCCTTCAGTACGGGGAGTTTACCGTTACCCATGCGGGAGACGCGGCCCAGGCAGCCAAAAGCCGTCCGCTGGAACAAGCGGAAGTTATGGAACGGATTTGCAAGACCGGGGGAAGCCCCTTTGCATTCGAAGGGTTGGAAATCCGGATGGAAGAGGAGCTTTTCCTTCCGGTCAGCGCATTGAACCGTCTGCGCCGGGATGCGTTGAAAAAGCTGGAAGAGAAAATACTGGAAGGATTCCGCCGGGAAGAACCTTTGGAGAAAGGGAACGAGGAGCCCCGGAGGGCAGAGGACGGCGATCCGCAGGCTGCCCCTTATCTTGCGGTGTCCGTACGGACGTTGGAGCAGGCATATGCCCTTTTGGAAAATCCGGATATCCACAGGATTTATATAGACAGCAGCGGGTTTCAGAGGGAGCAGGAAATCCGCCAGGTAAGGGAATTTACCGATCGGGTGCACCGGGCGGGAAAGCAGTGCTTTTACCAAATGCCCCCGGTGCTGCGGCAGGAGTCCGGTGCCTGGTACCGGGCCCATATAAAGGAGCTGTCAAAGACCGGGGTGGACGGGTTCCTGGTTGGAAATCCGGATGGCCTGGGACTGCTTTTGGAAGCAGGGATTCGGGGCGCACAGATTCAGACGGACAGCAGCCTTTATGTCTGGTCCGGACAAGCCCGGGAAGCTTTTGACAGGCTTGGCGTTTCGGACGTAACGCTGCCGCTGGAGCAGAACGGCCGGGAGCTGTCCCGCCGGGGCTATGAGGGCGGCGAATGCGTGCTGTACGGCTATCTGCCCTTGATGATAAGCGCCCAGTGCGTTCAAAAAAACACCGGGGGCTGCAGCAGGAAGCCGGGCCTGACCTGGCTGACGGACCGCTACGGGAAAAATTTTCCGGTGATAAACCAGTGTAAGGACTGCGTAAACCTTTTATACAACAGCAGCCCCCTTTCCCTGCTGCACCAATACGAAACGGTTCGGAATTGGAAGCCTAAGGGATACCGGATCTCTTTTACAATTGAAACGGAAACCCGGATGGAAGAGGTGCTGTCTTATTATCGACAGGGGTTTGTGAAAAAAGTAACGATTAACCGGGAGCAGTATCTTTCCGATTATACCAACGGACATCTGAAACGAGGAGTCGAATAAACGGAACGGTTCCGGCATTGCGCGGGCGGAGCCGCCGGGAAGCAACAGACGTAGAGGGAACACGAAGCGTCCGGCAAAGACAAGGAGTGGGAAATGGTACATTTAGTCACAGAATTATCCAAATATACAATGCTGATTTTATTTGCCTTGTATACGTATCAGGGATTTTCCGCATTGAAACGAAATTGTACAAAAAAGAAACAGAACCGGAAGTTCCGGCGCCAGGTTTTTTATTTGTATCTGATCCATTTGAATGCCTATGGGGTGTTGTATTTTTCCACGGAAAACCCCCAGCTGCTGCTGTTTTACGGGGCACAGGTGATTTTTTTCACGGTGGTACTGATTCTATATCGTACGGTTTATGAAAAAGCCTCCCGGCTGCTGGTCAACAATATGTGTATGCTGATGATGCTGGGCTTCGTAACATTGACCCGGCTCTCTTATGACTCCGCGATCCGGCAGTTCCAGCTGGCCCTTGTTTCCGTGGCCCTTACCATGCTGATTCCGCTGCTGATCAGCCGATTGAAGTTTTTCCGGGATCTGACCTGGCTGTATGCCATTACCGGAATCGGGATGCTGGGAATTGTGGCAGTGATGGGAGCAGTGACAAAGGGGGCCAAGCTTTCCTTTACGGTGGCCGGAATTACCATACAGCCTTCGGAATTTATTAAAATCCTGTTTGTATTTTTGGTGGCGGCCATGCTGTATGAATCTGCGGAATGGAAGCAGGTGGTAAAGGTGACCTTTATGGCGGCCATGCATGTGCTGATCCTGGTGCTTTCCAAGGATTTGGGCGGTGCGCTGATTTTCTTTGTGGCCTATTTGATTATGCTGTATGTGGCGACCCAAAAGCCGCTGTACTTTTTCGGGGGCCTGGCAGGGGGAGCCGTGGCTTCGGTGGTTGCCTATTTTCTGTTTGCCCATGTGCGGGTGCGGGTTCTGGCCTGGAAAGAGCCCCTGGCCCACTACGAGCTGGAAGGGAACCAGATTTCCAATTCCCTGTTTGCCATCGGCACCGGCGGCTGGTTCGGGATGGGGCTGAACCAGGGAATGCCCAACCGGATTCCGGAGGTACGGAAGGATTTTATTTTTTCCGCCATTGCAGAGGAGTTTGGAGGGCTTTTTGCCCTCTGCCTGATTCTGGTCTGCCTCTGCTGTTTTTTGATGTTTCTGAACATTGCAATGCAGATGAAGGATCGTTTTTATAAATATGTGGCCCTGGGGCTTGGGACCATTTACGGATTTCAGGTATTTCTGTCGGTTGGCGGGAATATCAAATTTATCCCATCCACAGGGGTTACGCTGCCTTTGGTCAGCTACGGCGGCAGCTCCCTGCTAAGCTCACTGATGATTTTTGCAATTATACAAGGGCTGTATTTACTGCGGCATCGGGAAGGAGGAGAACACGATGGACAGGCAAGAGCAATCCCCAAAGAAAAAGAACACGGCAAGGAAAGCGCCAAGAGCGGCGGAAGGAGCGGCAAAGGCGGAGGGGAAGCCGGCAAGGAAAAGCCCGGAAGCGGCAAAGGGGAAGGCGCGAAAGGCGGCAAGGAGAGATCCGGCGGCAGCGCCGGAGGCCAGAGGAGCGTCGGCAGGGAAAAGTCCGGAAGCGGCGCCGGAGGCCAGAGGAAGCCAAAAACAGAAGGGGACTTTAGGGTCTTCGACATTGACTAAATCAGTCAGAAACCGGGAATTTGCCGTAATCACCTATTTGTTCTTAAGCCTGTTTTTGATGATGATGGTGTATTTCGTGTATTTCCAGGTGTTCCGCAGTGAGGATGTGATCAACAGCCCCTATAATAAGCGGCAGGATACCTTTGCGGAGCATGTGGTACGGGGAGAAATACAGGCGTCGGACGGAAAGGTTTTGGCCCAGACCGTGGTGGGAGAGGACGGCAGTGAAACAAGGTATTACCCCTACGGGGCCATGTTTGCCCATGCGGTGGGCTATGACGGAAACGGGAAAGCGGGCATTGAATCCTTTGCCAATTTTAATTTGCTCCGCTCCCATGCGTTTTTCGTGGAGCAGATTTTCAACGGGATCCAGGGGGAAAAGAACCCCGGGGACAACGTGGTCACTACTCTGGACTATGACCTTCAGGAAGCGGCTTATCAGGCGCTGGGCGGCTCCAACGGGGCGGTCATTGCCCTGGAGCCCTCTACCGGGAAGATTCTTGCCATGGTGTCGAAACCGGATTTTAATCCCAATACCATTCTTCAGGAGTGGGACCGGATTGTTTCCGACGAAAACAGTTCCCAGCTTTTAAACCGGGTGACGCAGGGCCTGTATCCCCCCGGCTCCACCTTTAAAATTTTTACGGCCCTGGAATATATCCGGGAACATCCCGATTACGGGAATTATGGCTTTGACTGTGAAGGCAGCCTGACGGAGGACGGGTTTGAAATCCATTGTGCCGGGAACCGGGTGCACGGGCAGGAGGATCTGATTACTTCCTTTGCAAAATCCTGTAATACCTCTTTTGCCAATATCGGCCTGGGCCTGAACCGAACCGGATTTTCCAAGCTTTGCGGCTCCCTGCTGTTTGGGACGGATCTGCCGACGGCATATCCCTCTATGCAGAGCCGTTTTGTACTGAACGAAGCTTCAAAGCCCAGCCAGGTGATGCAGACGGCCATCGGCCAGGGAGAGACGTTAATGACTCCCATGCATGTGGCCCTGGTGACCGCCGCCATTGCCAACGACGGAGTGCTGATGAAGCCTTATGTCATCGACCACACGGAAAATATCAGGGGTGTTGAGGTGAAAACATACCATCCGTCGGTATACGGGGAGCTTTTAAGCAAAGAAGAATGCGGGATTATGCAGGAATTTATGAGGCATGTCGTAACCGACGGAACCGGCAGCGGCCTGTCCGGCGGCAATTATACGGCGGCAGGAAAAACGGGGTCGGCGGAATACAGCAATACGAAGGGGGAAAGCCACGCCTGGTTTACGGGATATGCTTATAATGAAGAAAAGGAACCCATCGTGGTAACCGTAATTGTGGAGGGCGGCGGCTCCGGCGGGGAAGTAGCCGTTCCGGTGGCAAGAGCGGTATTTCAGGCGTATTTTCCGTAAATTTTTGAAAACGGACTACGAAGGTCAAGGGGAAAGGTGGAATGAAAGTTCTCCTTCCACTTGCAAGAAATTCCAAAAAGGGGTATACTATCTTCAAGTTATGAAACCACATCGGAGGTATTGCAATGATAGAAGCAACAAGTTGTGGTGGTGTGGTAATATTTCGCGGAAAGATACTGGTGTTGTACAAAAATTATAAAAACAAGTATGAGGGTTGGGTGCTGCCCAAGGGGACGGTGGAGCCCGGGGAAGAATATAAGGATACGGCAATCCGGGAGGTACTGGAGGAATCCGGTGTCAATGCCTCGATTATTAAATACGTGGGCAAGAGCCAGTATACCTTTTCCATTCCGGACGACACGGTAGAGAAAGAAGTTCATTGGTATTTGATGATGGCAGACAGTTATTACAGCAAACCACAACGTGAAGAGTTTTTTATTGACTCAGGATATTATAAGTTCCATGAGGCATACCATTTGTTAAAGTTTACCAATGAAAGGCAGATTCTGGAAAAAGCCTATAACGAATATCTGGATTTGAAAAGAAGCAACCTTTGGGGAAGCCGTAAATATTTTTGAAGCGGCAGGCCGGAATGGCCAATGAAAATGTGAGGATATTCCATGGTATGGTATAATTATTTGTATGGGGAGGAGCGGCTCCTTAGGAAGAAAGAAAAAATCAAATGGAAGGTTCGTCATAATGCCGGACAGCTGAATCTGTATGTGATTTCCCTAAGCCATGGAGATTCCAATTTGCTGGAGATTATCTCCACGGTGGAACTGATGCAGAAATATTATCCGAAGGAGCATATGTTCATTGTAGGGCTGGCCAGAGGATATGAGCAGGCTTGCGCCCTTGCCGGCCGGATCGTGATGGAGGTATATGAAGAAACCGGCGGCTTTGATGTGAAATCCTATCTGAAGAAGCGTCATTTGGCAGGAAACGGGCGGGTGAGCCTATGTCCGTAGTGTTATTGATTTTGAAAATAATCGGGATCATTCTTCTTGTACTGCTGGGGCTTCTGCTTTTGGCCGTCCTTTCGGCGCTTCTGGTTCCGGCCCGTTACCGGTTCGAAGGGGAGTTTCGGGAAAAAGCATCTTTTCGTGCCAAAGTCAGCTGGTTTTTTTCGGTTTTCTCCTTCCGGGTGGAATATGACGGGGAACTGAAACAGAAGTTCCGGATTTTTGGAATTCCCATCCGCCTTCCTACGGGACATGCAGAGGAATACACGGAGGGAAGCTTAATGGCTCAGGAGCTGTCTGAAGCTTCGGGAGCGGAGGAAGAAGCAGGGGAAGAGAAAAGTGCTTCCGGCAAAATCGCGGCGAAAGAACAGAGGGCGGAAGAGGCTTCCGGCAAAACTGCGGTGATGCGGCTTTCGGCAGAGAAGGCTTCCGGCAAAACCGTTGTGAAAGAGCAGCAGGGGGAAGCATTGCAGCGGGCGGAAAGGGAGGAAGCAAAAGCAGTTTCGGAGTTCCAAACCGATTCCGAGGAAGCATTTATGCGGGAACTGGAAGCAGGATTTCAGAAAAATGCACAGGCCAGGGGAAGGTCAGAAGATGGGGCGCTGCAGGCGGCGGAGCTTTTGGACCCGGAGCAGGACGGGAGCGAAGAGAGCCTCCCCGGGGCGGAATTATCGGAAGAACCATCCGGGCCATCGGAAGAACGATTTGAGCTTCCGGAAG
>CAJUSQ010000053.1:8176-18711 GCA_910588885.1 uncultured Lachnospiraceae bacterium | reverse complement strand
AGAAGAGACAGAGTATCAGGGAATCATTTCCCAGATTCATGCCAGCCTGCAGAACCGGGAATTGTATGGCAGGCCCTATGAGCTGGTCATAAAAGGGGTACAGGAGAATACGGAGCGTCTGGTTTCGGAGCTGAAGAAGCTGAACATTGGTATTAAGCGCCATATGGACCAGCAGACCAATGAGATGGGGGCAGCGGAAATCTTAGAGCATTTCTTTGAATATCATAAAAATATCGGATCAAAAGCGTATCTGCGCATGAAAACCAGTGAGAATATTTCCTATTTCCGAAGTTCTATTATAGAAAGAATTGAAGATATTCTGGCGTCAGCCCAGGTGATGGATCGTGCGGTGGCTGGTTATATGGAAATTGAGCAGGTGGAAGACCGGGAAGCGGCATATGATGACTTGGTGAATCTGCTCTTGGATGTAAAGTCTTCTTTTTATCGTTTGGACGATATTATTGAGGAAATTGACAGAAAGCATGCCAGATATATGCGGAATGCGGTAGCCCGGGCGCGTTTTTTATTGTCCGGGGGAAATAATATAGAAGGAAAAATTTCCAGGATTTTAAATGGACTGGCAGAAGAATGGAACCGGGAGGAGCCATTGGATTTGACGGAAGAAGCGGATGGCGGATTGCAGCAATTGTTTTCCCTGTTTCCCCAAGGATATTTGGCGCCGGAATCTATTAAGACCATGCCGATAACCAGAAAAGCCGGGGTTGTGGATGAGATTTCAGCAGAAAGCAGATTGAGCGAGGAAGAACGTCAGCTCTATAAAGAAGCCCTGAGGCAGAAGAACCGGAACCGGTTTTCCAGGAAAAATATTGATGAGTATGTGACGGAACTGATGGGAGACCGGGAACAGATTTCGGTAAAGGAGATTCCGATAGAATCCCGCCGGGATCTGATACGGATTATTTATATCAGTATCTATGCGGGAAACCGTTCCAACCATTACCGGATGAAGCGGTTCCACGAACGGATAGAACTGGCCGGCTATGAATTGCCGTATTTTGAGCTGAGGAAAAGTTAATACGTCGGAAATAATCGTGAATCCAATACGAATGCTTATTATAAAATGGCTATTTCCTTTACGGGAACTTTTGCAAATCCATTTAACCCCGTTTTCCCTCTTTGTACTGTTTGGAGAAACATGTGTAGAAAAAGATTTGCTTAATTGCATAATAGTATACCGGAATAAAATTAAATCATAAATTAATAA
Organism: uncultured Lachnospiraceae bacterium; assembly: GCA_910588885.1. Classification (GTDB taxonomy): domain Bacteria; phylum Bacillota; class Clostridia; order Lachnospirales; family Lachnospiraceae; genus 14-2. Next base: position 17,486 of record CAJUSQ010000053.1, on the reverse strand, counting down.
AATAAAAATGTAATAGATACAGAAATAGAAAAGGATAAGTAAAAGAAATAAAATCAAAAATTAATATTTTGAATTTTGATCGGAAAGGAAGAAAATGTTTGAAATATTAAATGAATCAGTAGCACAGAAGGAGCGGTTTCGGACAGCTGCCAATAAGCTGTTGAATCAATGTTTTCTATTAAAGAAAAAAGAAGATACCAAGAAGGATTATGTTTTTGTACGGCAGAACAGAGAAGAGCTGTTTGTCCCGTACTTTGACTTGCTGGGCTATGAATTGAGAATCAATGAAGACCAGGGGGTCATTGCCCTGGTGAACCAGTTTGGGACAGGCCGTATGGCTTTGAACAAATATGAGAGTATTTTGCTATTGATTTTAAGGCTCCTCTATATTGAAAAAAGAAAAGAATTGGGAACCTATTCGGAAGAGGTAACGGTTTTGATGGAGGAGATTCGGGAAAAATATGCGATGCTGAAACTGAAAACAAAGCCTATGATGGATAAGGGGATGGAACGGCATATGGTCAGCCTGTTTCGGAGATATAATCTGATTCAGAACCTGGACGGGGATGTGAACCAGGCGGATACACGGATCGTCATTTACCCTTCGGTAATTATGGCCGTGACCGTGGAAGACATCAACCAATATTATGAACAGGCGGAGCAGAAGCTTGCAGAATATGCAGGAGGAGGCGACAATGGAGAACCAGAAGAAGATTTTAACCAGAGTACAGCTGATTAACTGGCACTATTTTGAAAACGAACGGATTTCCCTCCATGGCTCTACCCTGATCAGCGGAGAAAATACAGCCGGGAAGTCTACGATTCTGGACGCGATTCAGCTGGTTTTGACCACCAATACACGGAAATTTAATACGGCGGCCAATGAAAAAGGAAACCGGAGCCTGAAAGGTTATGTCCGCTGTAAAATCGGCAATGTAGGGGAAACCTATCTTAGGAAAAACGCAGTTCCCGCCAATGTTGCCCTGGAATTTTATGAGGAAAAAGGAGAGCGGTATTTTGTAATCGGGGTACATATGATGTCGGCGGATGAAGAAAGCGCCGTACAGACCAGATGGTACCGGGAAGAATGCCGCCTGGAAGATTTGTCTTTTATGGAAGGGGAGCGCCCGGCCCTGGCCGAGGAATTTAAAGTAAAAGGAAAGCGGATTCGGTTTATCGACCAGAAAAATGCGGCCCGGGACCAGTTTAAACGGCGGATGGGGAATCTGGACGATAAATTTTTTGATATTATCCCAAAATCCCTGGCTTTTAAGCCTATGGACAATGTGAAGGATTTTATTAATAAGTTCGTATTATCAGAGGCTCATGTGGACGTGGTGTCTTTAAGAGAAAATATCGAAACCCTAACCGAACTGGAACAGCTATTGGAACGCTCCGGGAAGCAGCTGCAGGCTTTGGAAACGATTTTGGAAAAATATGAGGCGGTAGAAGAGAAAGAACACGATATCCGGGTGAACGAGCTGCTGTTGGCCATTGCGGGAAAGCGGGCCAGGGAGCAGGCGCTTTTGGAGCTGGAACAGGACCTGCGGCTGAAAAAACAGAGCCTGGCTTCGGACAATTCCAGACGGAAGCTGTTGGAAGGACAGCTGAAAGACCTGGAAGATCAAATTATGGCGATCAAGGTTTCCATTCGTGAAAATGCTTCCCATAAGCTGGTGGAAGAAGCAGAACGCCAACTGGAAGATTTGGAGAAACGCATTGCCGAAGGGGAAGAAAAGGAAGAGAGGCTGCAGGAACAGCTGTTTGCATTAAAACAGTATTTGCTGAATCTGCAGAAGCTGGAAGAAAAACTGATTACCCATTCGGAATTGGAAGTCCTGAAAAATCCCGAAGAAGATGGGGAGAAAAATAAGATTGTAGAAAAGCTGGAAGCCGGAAACCGCCGGATGCTGGAAAACCTGCGGCAGCAGCAGGCCGGATATATGCTGGAGCTTAGTAAGCTGGACGAAGAAATCGGAAAACTCCAGCGAAAACAACGGGAATTGGAAAAACGAAGGCTTCAGTATCCTGCCAAGACTCAGGAGCTGAAGGAGGCGGTAGAACGGGAGTTCAAAAGCCGGGGGATCCGGTCCGGCGTTCATATTCTGGCGGAATTGCTGGAAATTACGGACCCGGTGTGGGTCAATGCGGTGGAAGGATATTTTCATACCCAGAAATTTTATCTGGTGGTGGAACCGGAATACTATGCCGTTGCCCTGGAAGTATATAACAAAAACCGGGAGCGGATTCATACGGCGGGAATTTTGAATACCGGAAAAATACCGTTGGAATACCAACTGAATCGGGATTCTCTGGCCTATGTGGTGCAGAGCGAAAACCGTTACGCGAAAGCCTATGCCAATTATATATTGGGCCGGGTGATTCGCTGTGAACGGGTGCAGGAACTGGAACAACATTCCATTGCCATAACGCCGGAATGTATGCTGTATCAGGGATATGTGGTGCGTCATCTGAATCCGGCCGATTACCGGGATCCCTTCATCGGTCAGAATGCGTACCGGGTACAGATGATCAATGTGAAAAACGAGCTGGTGGAAAAGAGCCAAAGCCGTAAGGAACTGCGGGATCAGCTGACGGTATATCATTCGGTTCTGGAAAGCGCTGAAAAAGTAAATCTGGAATTAATAAAAATGTATATGTACGAACCTGCAAGGGTTGCAGAATTGAAGCAGGAGCGAAAAAAAGCGCAAAAAGAGCTGGAGGAGGCATCGGAGGACCCAACCCTTATAGAATTAAAGCTAAAATCAGCAAATAAAGAAAAGGAAAAGGGGATTCTGGAAGAAGAGAAGCGGACCCTGGAACGGAGCTCCAGCCGGCTGGAACTGCAGATTGAGAAAGCCGAGGAAGATCAGAAAAGGGAGCAGGAACAATATCAGGCGGAGGAACATTGGCTGCAGCAGCAGGCAGATGCGGACGGAGTTTCCTATCAGGAGGCGGAGGAAAAATATCAGCAGAACAGTAAGTCCAAATCCGCCCGTACCATTGCCGAGAATTTTGCGCCCCAGCGGGCGAAGTATTTTAATGAAAAAGAAGCACTGCTAAACGGAACCGGAGGATTAAAGGATTTACAGTATAAATTTAATCATGATTTTACACAAGATTTCCGAATTGGAATGGAAGGGATGTCCGATTACCGGGAGGCGGTACAGAAACTGAAGTCCGTAGAGATTTTGCGCTATGAAGAACGGCTGCGCCGGGCAAAGGAGGATTGCGAGGAGATCTTTAAAAGCGACTTCCTCTCCAAAATGAAAGAGTATATCGAGGCGGCAAAAAGTGAATTCCGGAATCTGAATAAAGCTTTAGACCGTATTTACTACGGAGATGACAGCTATCATTTCAAAATCAGCTTTGACAAGAAGAAGGAAGGGCTGTACCGGATGATTACCTCGGAAAACAACCAGGAGGGGCTGAATCTTTGGACCAGCGCCTTTGAAGCGGAATACCGGGAGGAGATGGCGGAGCTTTTTGACAAATTGATGACAAAGGACGATAACGGTCAGAAAATCGTGGAAGAATATACGGATTACCGTTCTTATCTGGACTATGATATCGAGATTCATAAGCGGGACGGCTCAATCCAGCGTTTTTCCGATATTTATGGGGAAAAAAGCGGAAGCGAGACCCAGGTGCCTTACTATGTTGCCATTGCCGCCTCCTTTTACCAGCTGTACCGTTATGGAAACAGTGTACGTTTGATGCTTCTGGACGAAGCCTTTGACAAGATGGACGACGAACGGATCCTTTCTATGATGGACTTTCTGAACGGGCTGGGGCTGCAGGTAATTATGGCAACCCCGCCGGCGAAAATCGAGATTATCGGGGAAAAAGTAGATACGGTGCTGACTGCAATCCGGGTGGGCCAGGTCAGCATCGTGGAGGAATATGACTTTTAAAAATCATAGTAAGAGGGAGGGCAGGAATGGATAAGGTTCAGGCTACGGTGCTGAATAAGCTGTTGGATCAATATGAACAGAGTAAAACCTTTCTTGGACAGAACAAGGTAAACCAGAGCTTTGATGTTAAAATCGGCAAGGTGTTCCCGAAATATCAGGATGATGCGGAATATGATTTTTTTCGTGAAGTAAATGTTTCCCTGAAAGAATTGGAGAAACAGGGCCTGATACGGCTGGAGGGGACGCGGAACGGGGTATTGGAACGGGCTCTGCTGCAGACGGAACGATTGGAGGACTGCTATGCCCGATTGAAACGGGTTTCCCGGAAGGAAGAGCAGAAGTGGCTGACGGAAGTTTGGAAGGAGTGTCTGGAAAGGCTGGCACAAAAGGAAACAGCTGCGGAAGCAAGGAAGCATCCCTTGTTCTCATATCTGGAAGCCCAGCAAAAGCGCCTTTCGGAGAACAAGAATATTGAGTATTTTGACGGAAACCACAGGAATTATCGGGATTTGCTGAAATTGGCGGAAGCAGTGGCCGAAAATCAGGAGGAATTGTTTGTACGGGATTTGTCCGTCCGGCTTTTTCTGGATTCCAAGCGGGTGGAGCAGCTTTGTGCCAAAGTACAGTCCCTGCTGTTTCAGTATGGTGATTATGAGGAAAAGGAGTCCGTGTTGGAAGAATGCGGCGTGGTCCGGACCCCTACCTATGTCATGCTGAAAGGGAACGGCTGCCTGAACCTGGCCGGGCAGCAGCTGGATTTGTCCGGGATCAAAGGGGATGTTGCCTTATCAACGGCTTCCCTGAAGGAGCTGACGGAAGTTCGTATCAAGGGCAGCCGGGTAGTGACGATAGAGAATTTGACAGCTTTTCATGATTACGACAGCCGGGCAGATTTTACGGTCTATCTGGGCGGCTTCCACAACCGGATAAAACGGGATTTTTTGTGTTTTCTGTACCGCCAGAATCCGGAAAAGGAATATTGTCATTTCGGGGATTTGGACGCGGGAGGGTTTTATATTTTAGAGCATTTAAAACGGAAAACCGGGATTCCCTTTCGCAGCCTTTGGATGGATGAGGAAACCTTGCGGCAGTTTCGGGAATATACGGTTCCCATGACCGCAAATGACCGGAAACGGCTGCAGGATCTTTTGCTGCGGCTGGAAGAACAGGAGCGGCGGGGAGAGCTGAAGGAGGACTACCGGGGCGTGCTTTCCCGGATGCTTTCGGAAAACTGTAAATTAGAACAAGAACTGGTGTTTGCCAAATCCGGGCGACCGGGGGCGGAATAAATATTTGTCATTTCCCTGGAAATATGCTAAAATACAGATGTGGCACAATAACTTTCTTAGAAGTGTGAAGGAGGAAAGAAAATGAGGAACTCACATGTAAAAAGAGGAGCAGCCCTGGTCATTGCCCTGGCGTTTGTGCTGTCGGTTTTTACGCCGATACAGGCAGAGGCGGCTTCCTGGCAGAGGAATACCACAGGCTGGTGGTGGCAGAAGGATAATAACAGCTATTCCGCCAACTGTTGGGAATTCATCAATGGGAAGTGGTATCATTTTGACCAGAATGGTTACATGCAGACCGGCTGGCAGCTGATTAACGGGAGCTGGTATTATCTGGGAGACGCCAATGACGGCGCCATGAAAACCGGCTGGCAGCTGATTGCCGGAAACTGGTATTACCTGGGAGACGCCAATGACGGTGCGATGAAAACCGGCTGGCAGCTGGTGAACGGGGTATACTACTACATGTATTCTGACGGCAGGATGGCGGCAGATACCTGGATCGGTTCCTATTATGTAAACGGATCCGGTGCCTGGGTTGAGCGCGGAACGGGTGGTACCTGGATTCCTTTCGGCGGACAGTGGTGGTATCGTCACAGCGACGGTTCTTATACCAAGAGCGACTGGGAAGCCATAAACGGCAAATGGTACTATTTTGATGCCGACGGCTGGATGTGTACGGGCTGGCAGAGAGTAAACGGCAAATGGTATTATCTGGGGGCGGACGGCGCGATGCTGGCAGACCAGTGGATCGGCGATTACTATGTAGGCCCCTACGGTGACATGCAGACCGATACCTGGATTGGCAACTGGTATGTGGACAGTACGGGAAAGGCCGATTATTCCAAGAACAAAAGAGTATATACCATAGATTTGGGCAACGGGAATTCGACAACGGTAGCCGGATATTACAATGATGGTTTTGAAGCCAGAGTGATTGAGCTTTTGAATGCTTACCGGGTTGCCAACGGCCTGAACCCCCTGGAACCTCAGCCGTTTTTGGCGCAGCAGGCGGATGTCCGCGGATATGAGATCGTATACAGCTTTGACCATACCAGACCCAACGGAACCAGCTGCTTCACCTTGCTGTCCGGCGGGAATTATATGGGAGCCGGAGAAAACATTGCGGCCGGCTATATGACCCCGGAACAGGTAATGGAAGGCTGGAAGAATTCTCCGGGGCATAATGCAAATATGCTGGACCCGGATTTCAAATATATCGGTGTCAGCGCATTTATCAGCGACGGAACCACCTATACGACTTATTGGGTACAGATGTTTGCTTATTAGAAATTTTTTCTATTGACAGACCGAAAATCAATGCGTATAATAACAATTGACAAGACAAATAAATAATAGTTCTTCGGGGCAGGGTGACGAATTCCGCTGCAGGCGGATGGAGAATTCCCGACCGACGGTGATTCCTGTATGGGAAAGTCCGTGAGCGGCATAAGCCGCTGATTTGGTGAGAATCCAAAACCGACAGTATAGTCTGGATGAGAGAAGATGACATCGTTTTGCGAAAGCATGATCTTTGGCAGTTTAGGCCCCGGAATTTTATTCCGGGGCTTTTTATCGCGCTGAAAGGAAAATACAGGAACTCGCAAAGGATGCGCTTACCCATATAAGAACGAGAAAAGGAGTGTATATTGTATGAGTACGGCAACGACAAAAACAGTGACCAAGAAACCGGCAGCTAAGAGAACCGGAGCAAATGTACGGAAGATGACCATGACCGCCATGCTGTCAGCCATCGCATTTATTCTGATGTTTCTGGATTTTTCCGTTCCGTTTATGCCGGGATTTATTAAGATGGATCTGTCGGAGCTTCCGGCTTTGATCGGAGCCTTTGCAATGGGGCCTGTAAGCGGCGTGATTATCTGTTTGGTGAAAAATCTGCTGCACCTTTTTATGACCAGTACCGGCGGTGTGGGAGAGCTGTCCAATTTTATATTAGGAGCCTGCTTCGTGCTTCCGGCGGGGCTGATTTATAAGAAATGGAAGGGCAGGACGGCAGCGGTGGCCGGAGCCTTAGCCGGAGCCGTATTGATGGCGGTAATAAGTATTGCGTCCAATTATCTGATCGTATATCCCGTATATTATGCGTTTATGCCGAAGGAAGCTATTTTGGCTGCTTATCAGGCGATTTTCCCGGGGGTGGATACGATTTTTGAATGCATGGTGGTGTTCAACGCGCCCTTCACTTTTGTAAAAGGACTTTTCAGTGTTTTGATTACGCTTTTGGTATATAAACACATTTCCCCGATTATCAAAGGAACGGGGAACCAGGATTAAGTGGTTGTAGATCCGGCGGCTGATCCAAAAACCTTGATTGAAAATAGAAAATGAATCTTCAGGGCAGGGTGCAAGTCCCTACCGGCGGTAAAGCCCGCGAGCGAAAGCAGATCCGGTGCGCGAAAGCAATTCCGGGGCCGACAGTATAGTCTGGATGGAAGAAGAGCAGAGGATAGTCTTTGGACTATGTTGAATTTTTGCACCCTGAATTTCGGTTCGGGGTGTTTTTCGTGTCTAAGAAAGAGTTTGTTGCCGTGAAGTGCGGGAGGTGGGAAATGAAGGAATTTTATATGCGAAAGGCGCTGGAACTGGCAAAAAAGGGGGAAGGCCGTGTGAGTCCAAATCCTCTGGTAGGCTGTATCGTAGTAAAGGACGGCAGGATTCTTGCGGAAGGGTATCATGAGGCATACGGCGGATTCCATGCGGAACGCAACGCCCTGCTGTCCTGCCGGGAAGAAGTGCGGGGCGCAGATCTGTATGTGAATCTGGAGCCATGCTGCCATCAGGGGAAGACGCCGCCCTGTACGGAGCTTATTTTGGAAAAAGGAATCCGGCGGGTCTTTATCGGCTGTTTAGATCCCAACCCTCTGGTGGCGGGAAAAGGGGCTGCCCGTCTGCGGGAAGGCGGCATATTAGTGGAAACCGGGATTCTGTCTGAAGCATGTCAAACATTAAATGAAATATTTTTTTGCTATATTACAAAAAAAATACCGTTCGTGGCGATGAAATATGCCATGACATTGGATGGACGGATTGCCTGTGACAGCGGCAGCTCCCAGTGGATTACGGGAGAAGCGGCCCGGAGCCACGTACACCAATTGCGCCGGAAGTACCGGGCGATTATGGCGGGAATCGTGACCGTGATGGCGGACGACCCGATGCTGGACTGCCGGATCGAGGAAGGGGTAAATCCAATCCGGATCATCTGTGATTCCGCTCTAAGGCTGCCGCCTGACAGCCGTATTGTGAAGACGGCGGACCGGATCCGGACAGTTGTGGCCTGCCGCCGGGACGCGGCGGAGAATCCGGAAAAAAGGAAGCGGCTGCAGCAGGCAGGTGTGGAAGTGTGGGATATACAGCCGGATTCCAAGAACCGGTTGGATTTGGCTGCGCTGCTGAAGAAAATGGGACAGGCCGGGATCGACAGCGTATTGGCGGAAGGGGGAGGGATTCTCCACGGAGCCCTTTTGGAAGCCGGGCTGGTAAACCGCGTTTATGCCTATCTTGCCCCCAAGCTGGTTTCCGGGGAGGAAAACCGTGCTCCGGTCCGGGGGCCGGGAATTTTACGGATGTCAAAGGCCATGGCTCTGGAAAAAGTAGAAACTATGGCCTTTGGGGAAGATTTCCTGATTACCGGAATCCGAAAGAAAGAACAGGAAGGAGGAGGGGCATGTTTACCGGAATCATAGAAGAAACAGGGGCCATCGTCGGGATTACCGGAAATGGCCGGGAGTGCAGGCTTTCCATCCGATGCCGGAAGGTGCTGGAACAAACCGGAACCGGAGACAGCATTGCCGTTAACGGAGTTTGCCTGACCGTGGTAAAAATATCGGAACACCAGTTCGAGGCGGATGTGATGGAGGAAACACTCAGGCGCAGCTCCCTGGCCGGAATCCATGCCGGGGATCCGGTAAACCTGGAACGGGCCATGGCCGCCGACGGGCGGTTTGGGGGCCACATGGTTGCGGGGCATATTGACGGTACCGGGGTGATTCGGCGGATTGTACCCAGAGCCAATGCCGTATGGTTTACGATTCAGGCTGGTGACACCGCGCGGCACCATCCGCAACATAAATCTCGGAGTGCCCGTGGAGG
>CAJUSQ010000053.1:0-8166 GCA_910588885.1 uncultured Lachnospiraceae bacterium | reverse complement strand
AGCCTGACGGTAGCGGCGGTAGATGAGGTGGAATTTACGGTTTCGGTGATCCCCCATACGATTCGGGAAACGACGCTTTCCCAAAAGAAGCCGGGAGCCGTTGTGAACATCGAATGCGATGTGGTTGGAAAATATGTGGAAAAGCTTTTGGGCCTGAAAAAGCCGGAATCCCCGGAAATGAGAAAGACCGGTATCACAGAAGCATTTCTGCGGGAAAACGGATTTTAAAGGAAGGGGCTGACTGAAATGGAGAGCAAAGGAGGAATTGTTATGGGAAAAACAGCTGACATCCCACAGGCGCTCAAGGAGCTCCGTGCAGGGGAAATTATTATGGTCATTGACGATCCGGACAGGGAGAATGAGGGGGATTTTATTTGTGCAGGCCGGTTTGCAACCCCGGAAAATATAAATTTTATGGCAAAATACGGCCGTGGCCTGATCTGTATGCCCATGGGAAAGGAGCTTTGTGAAAAACTGGATTTAAAGCCCATGGTGCGGGAAAATACCGACAATCACGAAACCGCCTTTACCGTATCGGTGGACCATGTGGATACAACGACCGGAATTTCCGCATATGAACGCTCCGTGACGGCGATGAAAGCAGCGGCGGCAGATGCCAGGCCGGAAGAGTTCCGCCGCCCCGGTCATATGTTTCCTCTGGAGGCCAAGGCAGGCGGTGTTCTGGAACGTGCCGGGCATACGGAGGCAACGGTGGATCTGGCTGTTTTGGCAGGACTGGAACCCTGCGGGCTCTGCTGTGAAATTATGAGGGAAGACGGGAACATGATGCGCACCACGGAACTTCTGGCCTTTGCGGAACAATTTTCCATGACGGTAATTACCATAGCGGATCTGGTAAAATACCGGATGGAGCAGGCGCCTGCCGTGGAAAAAGCAGCGGAAAGCAAGCTTCCCACAAAATATGGGGAATTCATCATCCATGGCTATGAAAATAAACGGACCGGAGAGCACCATGTTGCCCTGACAATGGGTGAAATTGCGGACGGAACACCAGTTCTGTGCCGGGTGCATTCGGAATGCCTGACCGGGGATGTGTTTGGGTCGGAGCGATGTGACTGCGGGGAGCAGCTGCAAAAGGCCATGGAATTGATTGCCCGGGAGGGACGGGGTATTTTGCTGTATATGCGTCAGGAAGGCCGCGGGATCGGTTTGATGAACAAGCTGCGGGCCTACGAACTGCAGGAACAGGGCCTGGATACGGTGGAAGCCAATGTGCGCCTGGGGTTTGCCCCGGATTTGAGAAGCTATGGGACGGGTGCCCTGATTCTCCATGAACTGGGTGCAAGGCAGCTGCGTTTGCTTACGAATAATCCCGGGAAAATTTCGGGACTGTCCGCATATGGGATCGAGATTGTGGAGCGGGTGCCGATTCAGATGGCCCCGAAAAGAGCGGATATTTTTTATTTAAAAACGAAGCAGGAAAAAATGCAGCATATGACAAATTATTAACGAAAGGGCTTGCCGGACTGTTTGGAACGGGCCCGGAAGAAAGGAGACAGACATGAGAGTATTAGAAGGAAATTTAGTGGCCAGCGGGGCAAAAATTGCATTGGTAGCTTCAAGGTTTAACGAATTTATCGTATCAAAGCTGATCGGGGGCGCCAGGGATGCCTGCCTGCGCCATGGCATGAAGGAAGAGGATCTGACCCTGGCCTGGGTGCCGGGGGCGTTTGAAATACCGCTGGCGGCAAAAAAACTGGCGAAAACAGGGGAGTATGATGCCGTTGTCTGTCTGGGCGCCGTGATCCGCGGGGCCACCAGCCATTATGATTACGTATGTGCGGAAGTCAGCAAGGGGATTGCGGCGGCCGGGATGGAAACCGGGATTCCGGTCCTTTTCGGCATCCTCACGACGGACAATATCGAACAGGCCATTGAACGCGCCGGAACAAAGGCCGGGAATAAAGGGTATGATACGGCCTGCTCCGCCATTGAGATGGTGAACCTGATAAAGGGAATGTAAGGCATTGGGTTGGCCCCGCCCTATGGGGTGGCAGGCGGCTGCTTCATTCCGGGATACTCCGGAAAAGCGGCCGCCTGTTTTTTTGCCGGAAATGGCCCTTTGAGGGCGTACCGGGGGAAAAACCCTTCGGGGAACGGTTTGGGGCACAGGAATTTTTATTTCCTACTTGAGATAAAGAAAAGAAACAGGTATAATGTAAAAATAGCAAAAACGAAGGAGCAGAAAATATGCCAATCGAATTTGATATTAAAATTACTGCAAAGGACATGTACCGTTTTAATATGCATCATGCCTATACCGGGTTTCAGGGGATTTTTGCCACCGTCATCGGAATTGGGGTTTTGGCGGTAGCGGCGCTGACCTATGGGAAGGTGGAGACGGTCTATACCATGCTTTATATCCTATTTGGGGTCCTTTTTCTGGTGTACATGCCGGTAAGCCTGTGGATGCGCTCCAAGCGGCAGATGCTGGTGTCCCCGGTGCTGAAAGAAACCCTGCATTACAGCCTGGATGAAAAGGGGATACATGTGGCGGTCAACGATCAGACCGGGGATCTGGAATGGAATATGATTTATAAAATGATCTCCACCAAAAGCAACCTGCTGATCTACAGCAGCCGCGTCAATGCCTATGTGATCCCCCTGGCACAGCTGGGAGGCCGGTATGGAGAGATCAAGGCGCTGGCAGGCCGGAAGCTGGAAAAATACCGCCTGAGGCTGAAATAAAACTATGCATAAGGAAGAATTGTTATGAAAATAAAAGAACTGGAAACGTTTTCACCGGAAGAAACCTTTGCCCTGGGAGAAGAAATGGGCCGGGCGGCAAAGCCGGGAGAGGTCTATTCGCTGATTGGGGATCTGGGCGTGGGGAAGACGGTTTTTACCCAGGGAATGGCCAGGGGGCTTGGGATTACGGAGCCGGTTTCCAGCCCGACCTTTACAATTGTACAAGTCTACGAACAGGGGCGGATGCCGTTTTACCATTTTGACGTATACCGCATTGGGGATTTGGAAGAAATGGAAGAAATCGGCTATGAGGATTGTTTTTATGGGGACGGCCTGTCTTTGGTGGAGTGGGGTTGCCGCATAGAAGAGCTGCTTCCGGAAACCTACCGGGAGATCCGGATTGAAAAGGACCCGGAGCAGGGGTTTGATTATCGGAAGGTTACAATCAGGGAGGTGGGAATATGAAAATACTGGGGCTGGACAGCTCAGGGCTGGTCGCCGGCATAGCGGTAGTAGAGGACGAAAATTTGCTGGCGGAATATACTGTAAATTATAAAAAGACGCATTCCCAGACACTGCTTCCCATGCTGGATGAAATCGCCCGGATGATAGAACTGGACTTGGAGGAAATAGATGCCATTGCCGTTGCCGGGGGCCCGGGCTCCTTTACCGGGCTAAGGATCGGCTCTGCGACGGCGAAGGGCCTGGGCCTGGCTTTGAAAAAGCCCTTGATTCAGATTCCTACTGTGGACGGAATTGCCTATAATATGTGGGGAGCCAGGGATTTGGTATGCCCTTTGATGGATGCAAGGCGGAACCAGGCATATACCGGCCTGTACGAATTTGAAGGAACGGAAATGAACGTATTATATCCCCAGTGTGCGGTCGGGATAGAAGAAATCATAGATGTGGTGAATCAGTTTGAACGGGAAGTCGTATTTTTAGGAGACGGGGTTCCGGTGTTTCGGGAGTACCTAAGAGAACACTGCCGGGGGCCGTTTTCCTTTGCACCGGCCCATATGAATAAGCAGCGGGCGGCATCCATAGCGGTGCTGGGCCTGCAATACTACGAACGGGGGCAGGTACAGACGGCAGCAGAGCACAGGCCCGATTATCTGCGGATGTCCCAGGCGGAACGGGAGCGGGCAAAGCGGCAGGCCCAGGAGGAGCAGCGCATGAACGGGGAAGAAGATAAGCAGGCGGAACCGGAATGATTGTGAATAAAATAACGATAAGAAGGATGGAGCCGGAGGATGCCGTTGCAGCTGCGGAATTGGAGCGGCAGATTTTTACCAGGCCCTGGAGCAGCCGGGGGTTCTTAGACGCAATGGCGGAACCGCGGAATATTTTTCTGGCAGCGGAGAAGGACTCTGAAATTCTTGGCTACTGCGGCATGTACTGTGCGGCGGACGAAGGGGAAATTACCAACGTGGCCGTAGATGCAAAAATGCGCCGGCAGCAGGTCGGAACACGGCTTCTGGAGCGTCTTTTGGCAGAAGCAGCCGAAGCGGGAATCCGGAACGTGATTTTGGAAGTGCGGGTATCCAATGAAGCGGCCATCCGCCTGTATGAGAGCCTGGGCTTTTCCATCTGCGGAATCCGGAAGGGATTTTATGAATCTCCCCGGGAAGATGGCTATGTCATGCAGCTTAGCCAGTAATTCCCACTATACCCTGGTCTCTTTTGCATCCTATAATAAAGCTGCAGGTAGGTCATTCGTACCATATACCGAACGATAAAGGAAGCAGGAGGAATCAGTATGGATCAAAAAATTATTTGTAACTGCTGCGGCAGGGAAATCGAAATGAAACAGGAAATTCCCGTGCAGGATTATCTGCATATCCGGAAGGAATGGGGATATTTTTCAAGAAAAGACGGAGAAATACAGGAATTCTGTCTTTGCGAAGAGTGCTATGACAAAATCACCGGAGCATTTCTGCATCCGGTACGCTCCGTGGAGGTTACGGAGCTTATGTGAAAGGAAAAAATATGTTAGATGTTTGTTTGCTGGGAACCGGGGGAATGATGCCCCTGCCCCGCCGATGGCTGACTTCCCTGATGACAAGATACAACGGAACCAGTCTTATGATTGACTGTGGGGAAGGGACCCAGATTGCAGTGAAAGAGAAGGGATGGAGCTTTAAGCCGATTGACCTTATGTGTTTTACCCACTACCATGCGGACCATATCAGCGGCCTTCCCGGGATTCTGCTGACAATGGGCAATGCGGAGCGCACGGAACCCCTGATTATGATAGGCCCCAAAGGGCTGGAACGAGTGGTGAACGCCCTGCGCGTCATTGCGCCGGAGCTGCCGTTTCCCATTGAATACCGGGAGCTGACACAGCCGGAAGAACACTTTTCGATCAAGGGTTATGAAATTACGGCCTTTAAAGTAAACCATAATGTTCCCTGCTACGGTTATACGCTTGAGATTGCCCGGGCAGGGCGTTTTCTGGTGGAAAAAGCGGAAGCTTTGAATATTCCGAAGCAGTGCTGGAACCGCCTGCAGAAGGGGATGGAACTGGAGGAAAACGGGAACCGGTATACGCCGGACATGGTGATGGGGCCGCCCCGTAAAGGGATTAAGGTCACTTATTGTACGGATACTAGGCCCACTCAGTCCATTGCGGCCCATGCGGCCGGGGCGGATCTGTTTATCTGCGAAGGAATGTATGCCGAGAAAGAAAAGGAAGAAAAGGCCAAGCAATACAAACATATGACGTTTTATGAAGCGGCGAAGCTGGCCCGGGAAGCGCAGGCAAAGCAGCTGTGGCTGACCCATTTCAGCCCTTCCCTGGTTCGGGCCGAGGATTACATGCCCAAGGTACAGAAGATTTTTCCGCAGGCGGTGCTTGGCAAGGACGGAAAGAGTATCGAACTGGAGTTCGAAGAAACGTAGATGGCAAAAAAGAAGGAGGGGATATTTCTATGAAAAAAATGCGTGGAATCATTATTTTTGTTGTTTGTGCGGGCCTTTGTGTGGGATATTATTTTTATTTATCCAATTATTCCGGAGAAAAAGAAAGTATACCTTCGGAGAAAGCACAGCTGATCAGCAAAGACCTGGACAGCTCATATCCCACCACGCCGCGGGAGGTAATTAAATTTTACAACCGTATCCTGCTTACCCTTTACAGCGAAGAAAAGCTGACAGAGGAAGAGGTTCAAAAGCTTGGCGGCCAGGTGCAGAAGCTGATGGACGAGGAGCTTTTGGCACAGAATCCGGAAGGGAATTATCTTTCCGGCCTTACGGCGGATCTAAATGAATATAAAGAAGAAGGGAAACGGATTATCAGCTGTACCCTTTCTGCCAGCAGGGATGTGGAACGCAAGGAAGTGAACGGCGTGGAATGCGCATATGTGGAATCCTCTTATTATATAGAAGGGAAGGACGGGTCGGGCCGCACCGGGCAGATGTATATTTTACGAAAAGACGGTCAGGGCCGGTGGAAAATTCTTGGCTATTACAAACCATGAGGAAGGGAAGGGACATGGAGAGAAACGCGGAATTAGAAGGAAAAGAAGATGTTACGATACTGGCAATTGAAAGCTCCTGCGACGAAACGGCTGCCGCTGTTGTAAAAAACGGCCGGACGGTATTGTCCAATGTCATATCCTCTCAGATTGAACTGCATAAGCTCTACGGCGGCGTGGTGCCTGAAATTGCGTCCCGGAAACATATTGAAAAGATCAATCAGGTAATTGAAGAAGCGTTAAGCCAGGCAAAAATGCAGCTGAAAGATGTGGATGCAGTTGCGGTTACTTATGGGCCGGGACTGGTCGGCGCCCTTTTGGTAGGGGTTGCCGAGGCAAAAGCGATCAGTTATGCCGCGAAAAAGCCCCTGCTTGGCATTCACCATATTGAAGGCCATATCAGCGCCAATTACATTGAAAATCCGGATTTGGAGCCGCCCTTCTTGTGCCTGGTGGTGTCCGGCGGCCATACCCATCTGGTGAAGGTAAATGATTACGGCGTGTATGAGATTCTGGGAAGGACCAGGGATGATGCGGCCGGAGAAGCATTTGACAAAGTAGCAAGAGCCATCGGCCTTGGCTATCCGGGAGGCCCGAAGATTGAACAGCTGTCCAAACAGGGGGATCCGGATGCCGTTGTGTTTCCAAAAGCAAAAGTAGCGGACAATCCCTATGATTTCAGTTTCAGCGGAGTAAAATCCGCAGTATTGAATTACATCAACGGGTGCAGGATGAAAAATGAAACCATTGTGGCAGCGGATATTGCGGCTTCCTTTCAAAAGGCGGTAACACAGGTGCTGATTGAGCATGCGGGCATGGCAATGGAGGAATTTGGACTGGAACGGTTTGCCATTGCAGGAGGGGTTGCATCCAATGCCACCCTGCGCAACGGAATGAAGGCGGCCTGTGAGAAAAAAGGCATCCGCTTTTACCATCCGTCACCCGTACTCTGTACGGACAATGCGGCGATGATTGGAGCGGCTGCTTATTATGAGTTCAAAGCGGGAGTGCGGCATGGCTGGGATTTGAATGCCGTACCGAATTTGAAGTTGGGAGAAAGATAAATGAATGAAGTGATCACGACAGCGATTGTTCTTGCGGCAGGCCAGGGGAAACGGATGAATGCCCCGGTTCAGAAGCAGTATCTGCTGTTAAAAGGCAGGCCGGTGCTTTACTATTCCCTGAAAGCATTTGAAGAAAGTGACATTACACGGATTGTCCTGGTGACAGGCCAAGAAGAAATAGCGTATTGCCGGAAAGAAATTGTGGAAGCGTTCGGTTTCCGGAAAGTAGAACAAATTGTTGCGGGAGGCAGGGAACGCTGTCATTCCGTTTATGAAGGGCTGAAAGCGGCAGCAGGCTCCGCCTACGTGCTCATCCATGACGGCGCCCGCCCGTTCGTAACGGAGGCAATCATAGAACGGACGCTGGATGGGGCCCAAAAATACGGCGCCTGTATTGCCGGAATGCCTGTGAAGGATACTATAAAAATTGCAGACGGAGATGCATTTGTAACCCGGACCCCAAACCGCAGCAGCCTTTGGCAGGTGCAGACGCCTCAGGCGTTTTCCTATCCGCTGATTTTCTGGGCCTACGAAGAATTGTTCGGAAATGAAAAAAGAGAACCGGAAGGCGTGGTAACGGACGATGCCATGGTTTTGGAACGGTTCCTATCATTCCGGAAGACCGGCCAGAGGGTAAAGCTGGTGGAAGGCTCCTATGAAAATATTAAGATTACAACTCCCTCTGATTTGCAGGTGGCGGAGCAGTTTATGTGCCGATAAGCCCTCCTGGAATGAAGAAGTTACAGTGAACAGGAGAGCCGTAACGGAAAACGATAAAAAAATGAAAAAAAATGAAAAACTCTATTGACATAGAATGACATTGGTGATATTATAATATTCGCGCTGGACAAGAACAGCAAGATTTGGAGAGGTGTCCGAGTGGTTTAAGGAGCTGGTCTTGAAAACCAGTGATTCCG
>CAJUSQ010000052.1:7813-18886 GCA_910588885.1 uncultured Lachnospiraceae bacterium | reverse complement strand
CAACGAGCCAAGTGGCTGCTTGCAGACATTTGGCGACTGCCGCGAGGGTCAAAGACCCCGCTGCTCTGCAGCGCTGCAAGTTTGATACCCCGTTGCTTGCAGCGCTGCAGAGCAGCGGGGTCTTTGATTTGGCACGTAACGGGCACCCTGCAATGGGTCAGCCTGCCTGAACCGTTTTGTTCTTTTTCTGAAATGCCAGCTTCAGGAAGATCGGGGTTACGATGGTGGTAACAACTACAATCACGACGATGGGGGCATAGAGATTGTCACTGATTAAGCCCAGGGAGGAACCTTTGTTGGCAACAATCAGGGCAACTTCCCCACGGGAAATCATGCCGACGCCGATTTGGACAGACTCCCGGGTACTGTAGCGGCAGAACTTTGCGCCCAGTCCGCAGCCTGCGACCTTAGTGAGGATGGCGGTAATCAGCAGCGCCAGGGTAAAGATGAAAATGTCGGAGGACATGGAGCTTAGCACGACCTTCAGGCCAATACTGGCAAAGAAAACAGGGGCCACCAGCATATAGGACACCGTGTCGAAATCATGGTAAATGATATCCCGCTTCCGGCTTAAGCTGGCCACAAGCCCGGCTGCGTAAGCTCCGGTGATATCCGCAACACCGAAAAATTCTTCTGCGCAGTAGGCCATAAACAGGCAGAACACGAAGCTGATCACCACGTAACGGCGGTTGGGGTTGGGATAGTGGCGAATCCAGGAGCCGAAAATTTTGGAAAACAGGATTCCGGCGCAGATTGCAAACACAAAGAAGCCCAGGATTTTTAAGAGCACCAGAAGGATGTTGGTGCTGGAATCCGCCATACTGGTGATGACGGTCAGGGCGATAATACCCAGGATATCGTCAATCAGGGCGGCGCCTAAAATGGCAGTACCGGCCCTGGAAGAAACCTTGCCCATTTCCTTTAAAGTCTCTACGGAAATGCTGACGGAGGTTGCGGTCAGGATTACGCCGATAAAGACCCGCTGCAGGAAGAGGTCGGCGGAAAGGGTATCGGATCCGGCATGACAGAAGAGGGCCACCGCGTAGCCGCCCAGAAGCGGAACGATAACGCCCAGCAATGCAATGACAAAGGAAGCCTTTCCGGAGCGCTTCAATTCCTGGATATCCGTTTCCAGTCCTGCCATAAACATCAGGACGATGACGCCGATTTCCGACACCTGATCCAGGAAAGCCGTATCATGTATCACACCGAAGCAGGCAGGCCCAAGCAGCAGCCCTGCCAAAAGGGCGCCTACCACCTGAGGCATGTGGGCCTTCCGGGTCAGCATACCCATCAGCTTTGTACTTAACAATATAATCCCAAGATAAAGCAGATAATCATAGTTCATAAGTTACTCCCTCCAAATTCCTGTATGTAGTTCTGTACGGTCTTCTCTTTGGAAACCGGAATCGAATTTTTTTCTTGATGTAGTATAAACCAAAGATTGTATAAAAACAAGTGCAAAAAATGCTAAAAAATTTCAACATGCAGACGGAATTTGGTGAAAAATCATAAATACGTTGCAGGATGGGGAATTTTTTATTATGATATAAGAGTTAAGTCCGACAGACACAGATTTCTCGGTTTGGGGAACAAAAGCGTGGTCTGCGGAAAGAAAAATTTGGGAGGTAATACAATGATACGATTCAATAGTGATTATTCGGAAGGGGCACATCCGAAAATTCTGGAACGGCTGGCAGAAACCAACTTCGAGCAGACGCCGGGGTACGGAGAAGATGTATACTGTATGCAGGCGGCGCAGCTGATCCGGGAAAAGTGCCAGGCGCCGGAAGCGGACGTACATTTCCTGGTGGGCGGCACTCAGACCAATACCACGGTGATTGCTTCCGCATTGCGGCCTTACCAGGGCGTGATTACGGCAGCCAGCGGCCATATCAATGTCCATGAAACCGGAGCCATAGAGGCCACCGGGCATAAGGTGATTGCACTGCCGCAAGAAGCGGGAAAGCTGACGGCGGCGCAGATTGCGGAATACATCGACTGGCAGGCCACGGACGAGAGCATGGAGCATATCGTACAGCCCGGGATGGTTTACATTTCCAATCCTACCGAGCTTGGAACCTTGTACAGCAAGGCAGAGCTGACGGAAATCAGCCAGGTTTGCCGTCAGCGGAACGTATGGCTGTTTGTAGACGGCGCCCGTCTGGGATACGGGCTGGCCAGCCGGGAAAATGATCTGGATCTGCCCACCCTGGCAAAGCTGTGCGATGTGTTCTATATCGGAGGGACCAAGGTAGGGGCTTTGTTTGGGGAAGCAGTGGTAATTTTACGGGAGGGGCTGAAAAAAGATTTCCGCTACAATATCAAGCAGCGGGGCGGAATGCTGGCAAAGGGCAGGCTTTTGGGGCTGCAGTTTCTGACCTTGTTTGAAGAAGACCTGTATTTTGAAATTTCTGCCCATGCCATTGCATTGGCAGAGCAGCTGCGGGACGCCTTCCGGAAGCTGGGCCTTACGTTTTTCATAGATTCTCCTACCAATCAGCAGTTTGTGGTGCTGCCGGATACGATTTGTGACAAGCTGCGGGAAAATTTTGAATTTGAATACCAGCAGCGGGTGGACGAGACGCACAGTGCGATCCGGTTCTGCACCAGCTGGGCCACCAAGGAGGAAGAAATCCGGGCGCTGATCCAGGCACTGTCGGATTTGTGCCAAAAACCGTGAAATAACACAAATGTAAGAGGTATCATGGAATGACCTATCTTGACCATTATCAGTCGCCCTTGGGCGGTATCACGATTTCCAGCAACGGCAATGAAATTACAGGGCTCTGGTTTGACGGCCAGAAGTATTTTGGAAGTACGCTGCCGGGAGTTTGTGAAACAAAAAAGCTGCCGGTTTTTGAGGAGGCGAAGAAATGGCTGGATCTCTATTTCAGCGGAAAGGCCCCGGATTTTACGCCGCCCCTTAAAATGGAAACAACCCCTTTCCGCAGAGCCGTGTGGGAAATTATGCTTACCATACCCTATGGGCAGACCATGACATATGGGGAAATTGCCAAACGTATGGCGGAGCAGATGGGGCTGGAAAGAATGTCGGCACAGGCGGTTGGCGGGGCCGTAGGGCACAATGCCATTTCTTTGATGATTCCCTGTCACAGGGTAGTTGGAACGAACGGAAGTTTGACGGGATATGCAGGAGGGATTGAGAAAAAAATGAAGCTGCTCACAATGGAACATGCAGATTTGCCGACACTTTTTGTGCCGAAAAAGGGACTTGGCCTTGCCATCGTCCCGCTTCCGAAGGAGGAATGGGAAGGAACGATACTCCCCATGCGGTATACGACGGAACACTGTTTTGACTTGCAGATGGAACGGACTGCGCAGGGGTATGAGATTACGTTTCACAACCAGGCATGGCTTTCAAACCTGTGACCATTTCGGGATTACCACTTGGGAGGGGGAGGATTTTGACGCTTTTCTGGGTCTGGAGCTTGTAAAAGGCGGACTTGGGGAGTTCGGCGGAAGGTTTTACCTGCCGGAGGTGTTTGGGAATCGGCAGGAATCGGAAATAGAAGCATATACAAAAGCGTTTCAGACCGGGGAAAAGCAGAAGTTTCCGGGGCAATTTCCGGAATAGGGGACGAAAAGAGGAAAAAAATAGAATGATACGAATAAAATATGTAGAGGCGTCTGACCGGGAATTCTGGTATCGCCTGGACCATCATTTGCCGGAAACCGAATTTGCAGATAAAGTAAGTCGGAAACAAGGATATGTATTACTGGAGAAGGAACGGCCGGTCGGGTTGTTACGATACAATTTTTTTTGGGACAATACCCCTTTTTGCACCATGCTTTTTATAGACGGCCCCTGTCAGAAACGCGGGTACGGAAGACGGTTGATGGAGCATTGGGAACGGGACATGAAGGAACAGGGCTATGGAATGCTGCTGACCTCCACCCAGGCGGACGAAACGGCGCAGCATTTTTACCGAAAGCTGGGATACCGGGATTGCGGGGGACTTGTGATTCCTATTCCAAGATATGCACAGCCCATGGAATTGTTTTTTATAAAAGAACTATTAATATAGAAAAGGGAGCTCTGTTTTCCGCAGGCTACCGGTAACGAATCCGAAAAGTCGTTTCCATTTGCGCCCTTTCCCGGTCTGTGTTACAATGTAGGTTAGAAAAGTTTCGGCGTTTGCAGCGTATATTCCGTTCAGACGGTCGGGAAAGGAGCAATATGGGGATCGGAAGTATACTATGTCGGGAAAATTACCGGCGCAGGCGTGCATGGATCAAAGCAGCCTTCGGATCAGACCCCTGCAAGGATCCGCGTCTTGACCGGGTACGGGAACGGCTTCCCCGTATCCGCATTTATTATGAAGAATCCCGGGATTCCCTGGAGGGCAGCAGGCAGCTGGATGAGATTACCTGGAACGATCTGGAAATGGATGAGGTGTTTTTACGGGTCAACCAGACGAAATGCTACATTGGGGAACAGGTGCTGTACCGGCGGCTGCACCATTTAGAGCCCGGGGAGGACTGGGAGCAGTTTGAATGGCAGCAGGCATTTTATAAGGAACGGGAAGAAGAGCGGATCGAGCTGGAGGAAGCCTTGGCGGAAATCGGGAAACGGGAGGAAGCCTATTATCTTCCCCAGTTTTTAAAGCACTCCGCGTTGTGCCAGATCGGAAACACGGCCCTGTATCATATCCTGCAGGTCCTGCTTTTTTCCAGTATCCTGGTGGGCATTTTTACCAAAAACGCCCTGGGAATTGGGGCGGCAGTCCTTTTTGCAGTGCTTAATCTGGGTATTTATACTGTTACAAAAAGTAAATACGAAGCCTTTCTGCATGCCCTGTTAAACCTACGGCAGGTGATCTGTTTTTGTGAAAAAATAGAAAAAGAACCAAAGTGGAAGGAGTTAGCCGCAGCGAACGACTTTGCTTCCGCTTTGAACAGCCTGAAAAAAATGAAACGGCTGATTCGCGGGCTGCAGATCAGGCGGAATTCCGGTATGACGGGAGATCCCATGGCCTTGTTGGCGGATTATCTCTACGGCATTACCCTTTACGACCTTTCCGTTTTTAATCATATTGCAAAAATGATTGAGGGGAAGCAGGAACAGGTCTTGCAATTATATGAATTTGTGGGAAAAGTGGATCTGTCCATTTCCGTCGCGTCCTTCCGGGCCAGCCTTCCGGCCGTGTGCGGGCCTGATTTTCAAAAAGACCTTTCGATCAAAGGGGAGGGGCTGTATCATCCGCTGATTCCAGAGGCTGTGGGAAATGATTTTCATATGACGGCCAGCTCCCTGATTACCGGGGCCAATGCTTCCGGAAAGTCCACCTTTATGAAAGCATTGGCCATAAACGTGATTCTGGCCCAGACCCTGCATACCTGCGCCGCTCAGGCTTTGAGCCTGCCCCGGCTTGCGGTTATGACCTCCATGGCGGTCCGGGACGATCTTCTGTCCGGGGAAAGTTATTATATCCGGGAGGTAAAATATCTGAAACGGATGCTGGACGCGGTAGACCTGGGAATCCCGGTGCTCTGCGTCATTGATGAAATCCTAAAAGGCACCAATACCAGAGAGCGGCTGGCGGCTTCGGAAGCCGTACTTCAGTATTTTTCCGGACGAAACTGCCTGACCCTGGCCGCCACCCACGATATGGAGCTGGTAGAAAAGCTGCATCGGCAGTATGATTGCTATTATTTTGAAAGCCGGATGGAGGAACAGGACATCCGCTTTGACTACCGCATCAGAACAGGCATCGGCGGCGACAGCAACGCCATTAAGCTGCTTAAGGTCCTGGGCTTTCCGGAGGAAGTGACTGATGCGGCCCAAAAGCTGATTGCAGCAACAGAGGGGCTTCATCTGTCCGGCCCTTCATAAGAAAAATCTGGCAGTCATCATTTAGAACAAAGATAGGAGCAGAACAATGATATACAGTGATATTTTAGAAGCAATCGGCCACACCCCCATGATCCGCCTGAATCGGATGGCAGGCCCCGAAGGCGCCCGGGTCCTGGTGAAATTCGAAGGGCTGAACGTAGGGGGCTCCGTGAAAACAAGAACCGCCTACAGCATGATTGCCCAGGCGGAAGAAGACGGAATATTAAATCAGGATTCAATTATTGTGGAACCTACCAGCGGCAACCAGGGAATCGGCCTGGCCCTGGTAGGAGCGGTAAAGGGCTATGAAACCGTAATCATCATGCCGGATTCCGTCAGCCGGGAGCGCAGGCTTCTGGTGGAAAATTACGGGGCGAAGGTGATTTTGGTCCACGACGCCGGAAATATCGGGGAATGCATCGACGAGTGCGTCAATACAGCAAAGCGCATGGCGGCCGAAAATCCCCGGGTGTTCGTCCCCCAGCAGTTTGAAAACGAAGCGAATCCCCGGGTACATAGGCATCATACGGGGTTGGAGATTTTAGAGCAGGTGGCCGGGCCCATCCATGGCTTCTGCTCCGGCATCGGCACCGGAGGAACCATTACCGGAATCGGGGAAACCTTAAAAGCCCTGAATCCGGATATGAAGATCTGGGCCGTAGAGCCGGAAAACGCGGCGATTCTGGCCGGGGGCACCGTAGGCACCCATATCCAGATGGGAATCGGGGACGGCGTGGTGCCAAAGGTGCTGAATCAGGAAATCTACGATGAGATTTACATCGTATCGGACGAGGAAGCCTTACAGACCGCCCGGGACCTGGCAAGGCTTGAAGGCATTATGTGCGGGATTTCCAGCGGCACCAATGTGGCGGCGGCGTTGAAGCTGGCCCGGAAGCTGGGAAAAGGGAAGACGGTAGTGACGATTCTGCCGGATACGGCGGAACGATATTTTTCCACCCCCCTGTTTACAGGCGCGACAAAGGAGCAGCAGCCATGAGGATGTATGATTTGATTCAAAAGAAAAAGCAGGGGACACCCTTGACAAAGGAAGAAATTTCCTTTATGATTCAAGGCTATACCAAGGGTGAAATTCCGGACTATCAAATGTCCGCCATGATGATGGCCATTTGCTTTCAGGGAATGACGGATGCGGAAACACTGGAGCTGACCCTTGCCATGCGGGATAGCGGGGATGTGCTGGACCTGTCGGAAATCCCCGGGAAAAAGGTCGATAAGCACAGTACCGGAGGGGTGGGAGATAAGACCTCCCTGGTGCTGGCCCCCATGATTGCGGCCCTGGGGATTCCGGTGGCGAAAATGTCCGGCCGGGGGCTGGGCCACACCGGAGGGACCATTGATAAGCTGGAATGCTTTCCGGGATTTACCACCGGATTAACCGAACGACAGTTCTTTGATGCGGTCAAAACCGTGGGTATGGCAATTATGGGGCAGACGGCCAACCTGGCCCCGGCGGACAAGAAGCTGTACGCCCTCCGGGACGTGACCGCCACCGTAAACCAGCTTTCCCTGATTGCCGGCAGTATTATGAGTAAAAAGCTGGCATCAGGCGCGGACGCCATCGTATTGGATGTAAAAACCGGAAACGGCGCGTTTATGCAGAAGGAGGAGGACGCCTTTGCCCTGGCCCGGGAAATGGTGCGCATCGGAAACGGCGCCGGACGGGAAACGGTGGCAGTAGTGACGGATATGGACCAGCCCCTGGGCAATGCCGTGGGCAATATCCTGGAAGTGAAGGAGGCGATCCTTTCCCTGAACGGCCAGGGCCCGGCAGATCTGATGGAGGTGGTCTATGCCCTGGGGACCCGGATGGCCCTTTTGGGCGGCGCTGCCGCTGCGCCGGAAGAAGCTTTGGAAAAATTAAAACAAGTTATAATAAATGGGAGCGCGCTGGAAAAATTTAAGGAATTTGTAAAGAACCAGGGTGGGGATGACAGCTTTGTATCCAATCCCCAGCTCCTTCCCAATGCGAAGCATCTGCTGAAGGTGGAGAATACCCAGTCCGGCTATGTGCAGCGGATTCTGGCGCAGGAGGTGGGTTTGGCCAGCCTGGTTTTGGGCGGCGGGCGTACCACGAAGGACAGCGTCATCGACCTTTCCGTAGGGATTTTATTGGAGAAAAAACGGGGCGACGCGGTGGCTCCCGGCGACAGCCTGGCAATTATTTATGCCAATGACATGGAAAAGGCCATCGAAGCCTATGGAAAAATCGTCAGGGCCTATGAGATCGGGGAGGAAAAACCGGCTCCGGTCCCGATGGTCAAAGGGATTGTAACGGGGTAAAAAACTGCCTGTTTCCCTCAGGAATAAGACAGAGGTTTTCCACATATAGTGAAGTATGGGAAAACAGAGATTAAAAAAAGTAAAATCGAATATTGTGGAATCGCTGGAACTGCCGAAGGATATTATGTACGGGGCGGTCATTGTGACGGCAACCGGGAAATCCGAGGTCTTAATTGAGAATTATAAGGGAATCCTGGAGTATACCAGTGAAAAAATACGGCTGCAGACAAAGGGCTGCCAGGTTCAGGTCAACGGCAAATGCCTGCTGGTGGAATATTATACCAATGATGAAATGAAAATCACCGGATGTATCCATCAGATTATCTATGACCCATGAGGATGTATCCAGAGAGCATTGAGAAGGATCGCCATCAGAACCTGGAAGGAGAGAGAAGTTGTTTGCGGAAAAGCTGAAATTTTTTCAGGGCTATGTGAGGGTAAGGCTCACCGGGTATGCGCCGGAGCGCTTTTTAAATCTATGCAGCAACCGGAACATCCTGATTTGGAATCTGGAATACCGGGAGGAGCATTATGAATTCTGTATAAGCGTCCGGGGCTTTCGTCAGCTGAAGCCCCTTCTTCGGAAAACAAAGACAAGGCTTATCATTTTACAGCGGTACGGGCTGCCCTTCTGGCTGCACCGTTACCGGAAGCGAAAGCTTTTTTTCGGCGGGATATTCTTTTGCGGCGCAGCCCTGTATGTCCTGTCCCTGTTTATCTGGAATATCCAGATTCAGGGGAACCAGCACCAGACCGACAGCACCATATTAAAATTTTTGGAGGAAAATGAGGTATACCATGGAATACCAAAAAGCAGGCTGGACTGTGCTGCGTTAGAGGAGCTTTTGCGGAGCCAGTATGAGGACGTGATCTGGGCTTCCGTGAAGATCCAGGGGACCCGGCTGATTATCGACATCCAGGAAAACCTGGCCACGAACCAGACGGCGGAGCCTGCAGAGGATGCCGCCGGGGAGACGGCGCCCAGCGACCTGGTAGCCGAGAAGGACGCGGAAATATTTCAGATTTTTACCCGGAAGGGGACGCCCCATGTGGAAAAGGGCAGCCAGGTTGCGGCCGGGGATCTGCTGGTGGAAGGCCGTCTTCCAATTTACAACGATGCCGGGGAAATCGTGAATTACCAGTATTGCAGCTCGGACGCGGATATTTTGGGCACCACGGTCTATGAATATGAGGATCATTTTTCCCTGGATTATCAGGACAAGGTTTTTACCGGGGCCACGAAAAAATCCTGGCAGATTTCTTTTTTTCAAAAGCAGATCCGCCTGCCCTTTGGAAACCATCATTTTCGCTATTGCGACAAGGTCACGTCAGAGCTTCCGTTAAAGATCGGGGAAAGCTTTTACCTGCCGATTGTACTGTATCGGGAAGAGGCGAAAGAATACGTTTTAAAGGAGAAAACCTACACCGAATCGGAAGCAAAAGCCCTGGCCGAGAATAAATTGGCGGAATTTTGTAAAAAATTAGAACAAAAAGGGGTTCAAATTATAGAAAATAATGTTATTATAGTAGTAGAGGGAAAGACCTGCCGGGCTTCGGGAAGCTTAAAGGTGATCGAGCCGATCGGACGAAGGCAGAAGACAGAAATACAGCAGGAAGGGCAGATGGAAAATGAGTCTGACAGAACGGACAATCAATATACCAACTGAACATATAGCCAATATCTTCGGCCAGTTTGACGCACATATGAAGAAAATAGAACGGGCGTTCCATGTGACTGCGGTAATGCGGGAGGAGGGCATGAAGCTGCTGGGGCGGGAATCGGATATTTCCAAGGCTTCCAGGGTGTTTTCCCAGCTGCTGGAGCTTTCCAGGCGGGGAAACCAGATTACGGAACAGAATGTAGACTATGCCGTCTCCCTGACCTTTGAGGATAAGGAGGATGCCTTGTCGGAAATCGACCGGGAACTGATCTGCCATACCATAAACGGCAAGCCTGTAAAGCCGAAAACCTTAGGGCAGAAAGCCTATGTGGATGCAATACGCAAGCAGATGATCGTATTCGGCATTGGCCCGGCCGGAACCGGAAAGACCTACCTGGCCATGGCCATGGCGATCACGGCTTTTAAAAACGAAGAGGTGGGACGGATTATCCTGACCCGTCCGGCCATTGAGGCCGGTGAGAAGCTGGGCTTTCTGCCCGGGGATTTGCAGAGCAAGGTAGACCCCTACCTTCGGCCTCTGTACGATGCCCTCCATCAGATTATGGGGGCGGAGAGCTTTCAGAAGAATACGGAAAAAGGGCTGATCGAGGTTGCGCCCCTGGCGTATATGCGGGGCAGAACCCTGGACAATGCGTTTATTATTCTGGATGAAGCACAGAATACCACCCCGGCCCAGATGAAGATGTTTTTGACCAGGATCGGGTTCGGCTCCAAGGTGGTCATTACCGGGGATGCCACCCAGAAGGACCTGGCTCCCTTTGCCGTGTCCGGATTGGACGTGGCCCTTCAGGTGCTGCGGAAGGTAGAGGGCATCGGCATTTGCCGCCTGACCAGCAGCGACGTGGTACGGCATCCTCTGGTACAGCGCATTGTATTGGCCTACGAAGAATACGAGAAACGCGAAGCGAAGAACGAAAATCGCGAAGCAAGAAGTGAAAAGCGGGAAGCAAGAAACGGAAAGCGGGCAGAAGACCAGAACTACCGGAGGCAATATCCGGCAAGCCGGGGGAAGGAAGCCTCCCGCAGGCGGGAAAACAGAGGTACTTATCATGCTGGAAGATAGATGGTCATGGAAACGGTTTTGGCTGATGATGTTTATGCTGGCAGAAACGGCTGCTTTGGCCGCCGGGCTTTTCCGGCTTCATGACAGTCCCTTCGGCAGCTTCCTTCTGGCAGCGGAGTCAACAGTCTGTAACACTTGCGGAGAGCGCCGAGCGACTCTTAGAAATAGAG
>CAJUSQ010000052.1:0-7803 GCA_910588885.1 uncultured Lachnospiraceae bacterium | reverse complement strand
TACGGGCGGATTACGGCATCTTATACCTTTGTATGCCTGCTGACGGTTTTGTTCAGCTTTCTTCCGGGATACGCCAGGCCGGTGATGTTTCTGCACATGGTGCTGACCATGACGGCCACACCCTTTTTAGGGCTTTTGGCGGGCTGCTACAGTTCCATACTGCTGGTATGTATCGGGGACGGGAATTTGGGGCTCCTTTGCTGTTATCTGCTGCTTTGTATGTTCGGCAGTGTGATTGCCCGGGATTTGCAGCGGGAACGGAAAGGGCAGGGCCATCCCTTTCTGTGGGCAGGCTTTTTGATTTTTACGGGAAACCTCAGCCTGAGTGTGGTATTCTCCCTGATTGAGGGTGGGGTTTTGGACAAAATGGTGCTCCTTTACAGCGCTTTGAGCAGCGGGCTGACGGTTGCGGCGGCTTCCTTGCTTTTTCAGCTGTGGAATGATAGAATAGCAAACAGCAGGGAACGCAGGCTGTCTTTGATTATTGGGGATTCCTACAGCCTGGTTCAGGCCATGAAGGATTTCTCCCAGGCGGATTATGCGCATGCAAGAAAAGTTTCAGAAATTGCCCGGGAATGTGCCGAAAGGCTGCATGTGGACGAATGCCTGGCGGCGGCAGCCGGATTTTATTACCGGATCGGCCGTCTGGAAGGGGAGCCTTATGTGGAAAACGGGGTTGCCCTGGCGGCAAAACGGAAATTTCCGCCGGAGCTGATTCGGATTTTAGGGGAATACAACGGGGAAAAGCTGCTGCCCTCCACCGTGGAGTCTGCAGTGGTACATATCGTGGACCAGGTGGTGGCCAAGTTCGACGTTTTGGACAAGAATGCCCTCTCCAGCAGCTGGAACCAGGATATCGTAGTTTATCAGACCCTGAATGAAAATTCCGCAAAGGGGCTCTACGATAAGTCGGGGCTTAGCATGAACCTGTTTTTGATTGCCCGGGATTACTTAATCAAGGAAGCGAAGCTCTATGAGGACGGAAAGGCGGCAGTATGACAGTACGGTTGGAAAATGAAAACGGGGTTACCTTTGAGTTCCCCTATGAAACCTTGGCGCAGGAAGTGATTGAGGCCGCCCTTACGGAAGAAGGCTTCCCTTATGAGGGGGAAGTGAACCTCCTTTTCGTTACAAAGGAAGAGATCCGGAACATCAACCGGGAACAGCGGCAGATTGACAGGGAAACTGATGTTCTGTCTTTCCCCATGCTGGAACTGCCTGCCCCGGGAGATTTTTCCCGGCTGGAGGAGGATCCGGATAATTTCAACCCGGATACGGGAGAGGCGCTTTTGGGGGATATCGTCCTGAACGGGGAACGGGTAAAGGAACAGGCCAAATCCTATGGCCACAGTGAAAAGCGGGAATTTTGCTTTTTAATTCTCCACAGTATGCTGCATTTATTGGGCTATGACCATATGACGGAGCCGGAAGCGGCCGTAATGGAAGAGAAACAGAGTCATATTTTGCAAAATATGCAGATTTTAAGATAAATCAGGAGGTACATTATGAAACGAAAGGTACTAGTGCTGTTTTTGGCAGCAATGATGGCAGTGACTGCCGCAGGGTGCGGGAAGAAGGAAGCGCCGAAGGAAGAGGCCCCGGTGAAGGAAGAGGAAACGAAGCCGGAGGAACCGGAAGAAACGCCCCAGGAGGAGCCCCAGGAAGCGAAGGACGAAAACGCGCCTGCCGGGAAGGCCAGAAGCTATCTGACCGGGGAGTGGATTGACGAAGCGGTTGCAGGGAACCGTCCTTATGCCATTATGATCGGGAATACGGTTGACGCCCTTCCCCAATACGGCATTTCCGATGCGGACATTATTTACGAGGTTCCCGTGGAAGGCTCCATCACCAGGTTAATGGCCATTTTCCAGGATGTTACGGGCCTTGAAAAAATCGGCTCCACCAGAAGCTGCCGCCATTATTTCATTTATTTTGCGAAGGAATTCGACGCCATTTACGTCCATTACGGACAGGCAATCTATGCGGAGCCCATTTTAGACCGGGACGACATCCACAACATCAACGGAATGGATCCCAGTGTGGAATCCCTGGTATTCTACCGGGATGAGAACCGGAAGGCCCCCCACAACGCCTTTACCAGTGAAGAAGGCTTAAAGGCCGGGGTGGAAAAGCTGGGGTATCGTTCTGCTTATTCCGACACCTATCAGGGCCATTATCAATTTGCCGAGGATGACGCGCCGGTCAACTTAGACGGGGAAGATGCCAAGATCGTAAGCCCTGGTTATTTTATTAACAATCCCTGGTTTGTTTACAACGAGGAAGAGGGCGTATATTACCGCTATGCTTATAAGAAAGAGCATATGGACGCCGCGGTGGACGAGCAGCTGAAAGTAAAAAATATTCTGGTTCAGTACTGTAACTGGGAATATGCCGATGAAAACGGCTACCTGGATATCAAGACCATCCCCTCCGGCAGTTCCGGGGCAGGGAAATATATTACCAACGGAAAAGTCATAGACGTCACCTGGACCAAGGACAATGAGGATTCCCCGGCCCGTTACTTTGACGCTTCCGGCCAGGAAATCACCATGAACCAGGGCAAGACCTGGGTGTGCATTGCCCGGGATAATTATCAGGACAGATTCCATGTGTACCAGACAGAGGAGGAATTGAAGGAAGCAAGGGCATCCGAACAGTAAAGGATATCATTTATGGGAACAAAGAAAAAAAGCTCCAATTTTCTGATACAAGGCTCCATTCTGGCAGCGGCGTCCATGATCAGCCGAATGATCGGACTGATTTACCGGATTCCGCTGACGGCCATTATCGGAGATATCGGGAACGATTATTATGGAACGGCTATGGAGGTTTACAGCCTGCTTTTGCTGATCTCCTCCTACAGCCTTCCCCTTGCCGTATCCAAGCTGGTTTCCACCAGAGTGGCGAAGGGGCAGCGGAAAAATGCATACCGAATCTTTAAAGGGGCTCTCCTTTTTGCCTTCCTTTCCGGCACTGCGGCCGGGCTGCTTGTCTTTTTCGGCGCCAGGAGCATTACCAACCTCCTGCAGACGCCCTTAAGTATTTTTGCCCTCCAGGTGCTGGCGCCTACGCTGCTTGTGGTGGCGGTTCTCGGGGTGATCCGGGGATTTTTCCAGGGAATGGGCACCATGATGCCCAGCGCGGTATCACAGCTGTTAGAGCAGATCGTCAATGCCATCGTCAGCATTTGGATTGCTTACAAGCTCTACGACTATGGCGCCCGGATCAGCGCGGTCCTGGGCAGCTCTTCTCATTACGGGGAAGCGTACGGGGCGGCAGGGGCTACGGCGGGTACCGGTGCAGGGGCTTTATTTGCCCTGCTGTTCGTACTGTTTGTCCTTTGCAGTTATCAGCCGGTGTACCGGCGCATGATGAAGCGTGATTTTTCCAGACAGCGGGAGAGCTACGGGACGGTATTTAAGATCCTGATCCTTACGATTATCCCGGTGCTGCTTAGTACCACGGTTTACAATATAAGCGCCATCATCGACCAGGGGATTTTTAAAAATATCACAGCGGTCCTTGGCTATGAAACTGTAGCTTCCAGTACGATGTGGGGGGTATTCCAGGGAAAATACAAGACCCTTACCAATGTCCCCATTGCGCTGGCTTCGGCCCTGGCGGCCTCCAGCGTCCCCAGCATTGCCACGGCCTTTGCCTCCGAGGATATGCGCCTGGTGCGGCGGAAAATCTATTCCGCGATCCGGTTTTCCATGGTGGTAGCCATTCCCTGTGCGGTAGGAATGGCCGTTCTGGCCGGGCCGTTGATCGAACTTCTGTTTCCGGCGAAGGGCGCGGCAGGGACGGAGGCCAACCAGCTGGCAGCCCGCCTGCTACAGGTAGGAGCGGTTTCCATTATTTTTTATTCCGTGTCCACCCTGTCCAATGCCATCCTCCAGGGGATTAACCGTATGAAAATTCCGGTTTACAACGCCCTGGCGGCCTTGATTCTTCATATCCTTTTGCTTTTGGGGCTGTTGTACGGGCTGGATTTGAATATTTACGGAGTGGTGCTGGCAAATGCCTTTTTCTCCCTTCTGATGTGCATCCTGAACGGGGCTGCCATCCGAAAATACGCCCGTTACCGTCAGGAGATCGTAAGGACCTTTTTGATCCCGGCGATTTCGTCGGCGTTTATGGGCGGGGCCGTTTACGGTGTCTACCGGCTGATGATGAATGTTTTAGAAAAAAATGTGGCCGCGACAGTGGTTTCCGTAATCGTGGGCATTCTTGTTTACGGCATTTTCATGCTGCTGCTTAGGGGCTTAAACGAAGCGGACCTTAGGGCCTTTCCCGGAGGAGGGCTTTTGGTGAGGATTGCAAAGGGACTTCATTTGTTAAAAAAATAACAGAATAAAATTCCAAATTTTGGCGGATACTATGGAAAAAGGGTAATGGTCCGGACGGGTCCCGGCCGTTGCCGAAGAGGAGATTATCATGAGTAAAGCAAATCGTATCCGCCTTTTTTGCGTTTTCTCTGCCGTGGGCTGCTGTCTGGCCTACGGCGGAGGGTATTATTTTAGCAGCCCCAAGGACGTAAATCCCCTGGTTACGCCTTTGGCAAAGCATCTGCAGCAATTGGAAGCCCTGCCGGAAATCAGTCCCAGCGCAGCTGTGCTGTCCCCCTATAAATTCGTAATCTGT
Source organism: uncultured Lachnospiraceae bacterium (assembly GCA_910588885.1). GTDB lineage: Bacteria > Bacillota > Clostridia > Lachnospirales > Lachnospiraceae > 14-2. The sequence goes on along the minus strand of CAJUSQ010000052.1, from coordinate 3,159 downwards.
GAAGAGGACGGTTATCTGATCGTGTACTGTGCGGATCGGGAAACGGTGTTTGAAACCACGGATATCCGGGTGGAGGACCTACCCCTGAAGCTTCGGCAGGAAGTACGGGACGGGAAGCTGATGTACAGCGAGCAGGAGCTTTATAATTTTTTGGAGAGTTATTCCAGCTAGTAAACAGTAACCGAAAGGGCGTAGATGACAAAATATTCCCATGCTTTTTGTTGAATCTGAAAAAATTTTATGATATACTGTCTAAAGTATATCTGTAAGGCCAAAGGAGGCAGGGGGATGAAGGACAAGCATACGAAAGAAGTTTACGACAGCCGGAGCAGTACGATTATGGTATATTTGACGGCTGTGCTTTTTGTTGCCCTCGGGATTGCGTTTCTGGCGATTCCCAATCTGGCAGCGGAGCAGTTTTGTTATCTGCTGGCCGGCGGCTTGATTTTACTGGGAATTCTGCGGATTGGGGAATATTTTATCCGGGAATCTTATAAAAATGTGAATCAATATGGATTTTCCGTGGGCGCCTTTGCCATTATTCTGGGCGTCTGCGTTATTATCAGGATTCAGCAATTTGCGAATATTTTCAATCTCTGCCTGGGGATCGGAATTTTATTGACTTCCATTATTAAAGTGCAGCATGCCATGGACCTGCACGCGCTGGGAGACCGGAACTTTCCGGTATTCCTTGGACTGGCTCTGGTTATGGTGATCTGTGCTGCCGTAATTTTAGTGAATCCCTTTTCGGAAGAGACGCGGCGGGATCATTTCACCTATATCATATTAATTGCGGACGGCGGATTGTCTCTGATCAGCACGACGTATCTGGTTCTTAAGACCCGGAAGACGAAGGAAGCGCTGTTTTTGGAAGAGGATCAGGAGGAACAGGAATGAGCGGGTATGAATTTACACAATAGATGCTATGATGTGATTGTTGCGGGCGCGGGCGCGGCCGGGATGTTGGCGGCTGTTTCCGCGGCCCGGTCAGGCGCACGGACAGCCATATTGGAACATATGGAGGAAGCCGGGAAGAAGCTTCTTGTCACCGGAAACGGAAAATGCAATTTTACCAATCGAGTGCAGGGTATGGAGTTTTACAGAGGCCAGGACCCTGCCTTTGTCTTGCCCGTATTTCAACAGTTTGGAGCCCGGGAAACCATTGGTTTTTTCCGGGAAATCGGAGTCCTTTCCAAGGAAAAGCGGGGCGGTTATTATTATCCGGCCAGTGAACAGGCCCAGGCTCTGCGCCGCGGGCTGCTGCTGGAGCTGGAGCGTTTGGGGGTCGCCTGTTTTTACGGAATCGGAATCCGCAGGATTGAAAAAAACGGGAAATGGTTTGTTTTTGACACCAAGCAAGGAAGCTGCAAAAGCAAAGCCTGTATTCTGGCCACCGGCGGAAAGGCCGCCAAAAAGACAGGAAGCGACGGCAGCGGCCTTCCTTATTTAAAGGGATTCGGACATTCTGTGACAGAATTCCTGCCTGCACTGGTGCAAATGCAGGGAAAACAGTCATTTTTAAAAGAACTTGCAGGAATTCGTGCAGAATCTGTCCTCCGCTTGTATGTGGACGGAGCGGAAGTTGCGAACGACCGGGGAGAACTGCAGTTTACGGACTTCGGGGTTTCCGGCATTCCCGCGTTCCAGGTTTCCCGTTTTGCAGTTTATGCATTGAAGGAGGGGAAACAGGTTCATGTTACCGTTGACTTTGCGCCGGATTTGAATCGAAGGGAGCTCATGGAATTTTTAGAGCGGCAGAAACTGCGCCGGACGGACGGCCGATTAAGGGATACGCTTTCCGGTTTTTTGAACCAGAAGCTGGCCCCGGTGCTCTTAAGGGAAGCCGGGCTTTCGGAACAGGCGGATTTTTCCGGATGCAGCCGTCGAAGGCTGTCCCTTTTGGCAGAGCAGGTCAAGGGCCTGCGGGTGGATATTATCGGGAGCAAGTCCTTTGATCATGCCCAGGTTTGCGCCGGAGGCGCTTTGACTTGTGAACTTTTTAACGATACCATGGAGTCCCGGCGGGTGCCGGGGCTGTTTCTGGCCGGGGAACTGGTAGATATCGACGGCATGTGCGGCGGCTATAATCTGCAGTGGGCCTGGTCCAGCGGCTGGGTGGCCGGGAAACACGCGGGATGTTTCGCAGGCCGCCTGTGAAGGGAGAACACAAATGATTCGCATACAGCAAATGAAATTACCGGTTACCCATACAAAAGAGCAGCTGCGGCAGAAGGCGGCGAAGCTTTTAAGGATTTCCGATAAGGAAATCCGAACGCTGCATATTGTCCGCCGATCTATGGATGCCCGGAAAAAACCGGAAATTTTTTATGTATATACCTTAGATGTGGAACTGGTTTCCGGGTCCGGGGAAACATCCATTCTGAAAAAGGTTTCCCGTAAAGATATTAGGTTAACCAATGAAGTCAAGTATCGGTTTCCGGCTCCCGGCCCCAAACCGTTAAAGCATCCGCCGGTGATTGTAGGCAGCGGCCCGGCAGGGCTGTTTTGTGCCTATGGCCTGGCAAAAATGGGATATGCTCCCATTGTAATCGAACGGGGAAAAGAAGTGCGGGCCCGGCGCCGGGAGGTTGACCAATTCTGGAAAGGCGGCCCCTTAAACCCGGAATCCAACGTGCAGTTTGGGGAAGGGGGCGCAGGGACGTTTTCCGACGGAAAGCTGAATACCCTGATTAAGGATAAAAAGGGCCGCAGCCGGGAAGTGCTGAGCACCTTCGTGGCCTTTGGAGCGCCAGAAGAAATTTTGTACGAGGCAAAGCCCCATATTGGAACTGATGTTCTGGTAGACGTGATCGAACGGATGCGGAACGCGATTCTGGAGGCCGGAGGGACCTTCCTGTTTGAAACCTGCCTGGTGGGATTTGAATGGGAACGGGGAAAGCTGGCCGGGCTTCTGTGCCGTCAGGACACGAAGCAGCTGCGGATCGAAACGGAAACGGCAGTTCTGGCCATCGGCCACAGCGCCAGGGATACCTTTGCGCTGCTGGAACGGGAGGGCTTTTGTATGGAGGCAAAAGCTTTTGCCGTGGGACTGCGGATCGAGCATCCCCAGTCCTGGCTGGATGAAATCCAATATGGGGCCGCTGTTTCCCGGGGGTTCCGCCTTCCGGCAGCTTCCTATAAGGTAACCGCAAAGCTTGG
>CAJUSQ010000051.1 GCA_910588885.1 uncultured Lachnospiraceae bacterium | reverse complement strand
TTTTGAATACGATGGAGACCTGCATTTGGAAGATGCAACAACGGATGAAGTTGCCGACTGTAGATGGATGACGGTTTCTGAAATTAGAAAGTTATATGAGGATAATAAGCTCGTGCAGACATTAGACTATTTTTTCTGTGTTATGGAAGCAGATGAGCCGGATTACAGCCATATGATCGGAAAAATGGTAAGCGGAACTGTTGACAGGCCATTAGGCACCGCCCATCCTCGCCATCCGGAGATGATTTATCCCATCAATTACGGATATGTAAATAATGTACTTGCCGGTGATGGAGCAGAACAGGATGTTTATTTATTTGGAACAAATAAGCCTCTGAAGCGTTTTCAGGGGAAAGTAGTCGCAGTATGGCATCGCTTTGATGACGTGGAGGATAAGTGGATTGTATCTTTGAATGGAGAAGATATTGCAGAAGAAAAAATATTAGGCGATATTTCATTTCAAGAGCAGTTTTACTATGGGAAATTGTATAAATAATATCAAATTAGAACCGGTATTTGCAAAAAAAGTATAGATTCGGACATAGGCGCTTGGCTATGCCAGTCAAAAGCCTTGAAAGGAACAAAATGAAAAAGTATTTTCTACCCTTTATTATGTTGGTAATATTTGAAACGATTGCAGTAACATTATGGCTGACACAGGACAATGCATTTTATTTATTTAATTTTAGCTATATTGGACTATCTATTTCTTTAGGGATATTCCTTTATGTTAAAAAATACAAATATGCCCGCAGGGTTGCACAACTTTTAGTGGGACTTTATATGTTGGTATATTTGGGGGTTATTTGCGGAGAAAACATGCAGATTGAGGGATTCTGGTATTATCTTTTTACGGGTGTATTTGAGGCTGCAACCATTCATTATGCGGTGGCAAAAATTTTCGGGCCTTTGCTTTTTGGCAGAGGTTGGTGTGGATATGCCTGTTGGACGGCAATGGTGCTTGATTTTCTTCCATATAAAATTTCTAAAATACCGAGAAAAAAGATCGGGTGGATAAGGTATGTTACATTTGCGGTTTCTTTTATATTTGTTTTGGTATTATTCCTCTCCCATATTAGTAATCTTGAGAAAATTATGTTTTGGGCGTTTATAATAGGGAACGTTATATACTATGCCCTTGGAATAATATTGGCGTTTGTTTTTAAGGATAATCGTGCATTTTGCAAATACATATGTCCTATTACAATATTTTTGAAACCCATGAGTTATTTCTCGCTATTACGAATTAAATGTGATAAAAGCAAATGCATTTCTTGTGGTAAATGCAAAAATATGTGTCCAATGGACGTAGATGTTACAGATAATTCCCGAAAACGAAAAAACGGTACAGAATGTATTCTTTGCTTTGAGTGTGTGAAAAATTGTCCAAAGAACGCACTATAAACCTTCGGCTTATCGGACAGGATAAAAACATCATGAAAGTATACTTCCCGAAAAAGCAATAAAATCAAAAAAGCCCACAAACGGCAAACCCGCTTGTGGACGTAGCGTTCTGGCGGAGAGTGTGGGATTCGAACCCACGTGCCCAGTAAAGGACAACTGCATTTCGAGTGCAGCTCGTTATGACCACTTCGATAACTCTCCCTGTCACAGCTAAGACAGCAGTTCTCAAAATAGGAGTAAGAAAAAGAGAACCTCTGCTTCTGCTATTATAACTGAAAACCTTCCTGAAATCAACAGATTTCTGAATTTGGCTTGCCCTGTCTTCCGGCAGCGCCTTTGCACCTTTATCAGTATAACACAAATTATCAAAAATGCAATGAAAAATCTTGAAGAACATGCAAAAATAATATATGATACTAAGAGAGGAATGCTTCCGGGCATTCGGCGGGTAAAGAGTTTGTTAGTCAAAGAAGAAAAAGGATGTGAGCTGATGAAAAGGATAGGAATGTTGACCAGCGGCGGGGACTGCCAGGCATTGAATGCGGCAATGCGCGGTGTTGTGAAGTCACTGAGTGCGAACCTGGAGGACCTGGAAGTCTATGGTTTCTATGAGGGCTATAAAGGGTTGATTTACGGCAATTACCGGCTTCTGACCGGGAAGGATTTTTCCGGCATACTGACGGTCGGCGGGACGATTCTGGGAACCTCCCGGCAGCCCTTTAAAATGATGCGTACACCGGATGAAAACGGTCTGGATAAGGTGGAGGCTATGAAGCACACCTATCATAAGCTACGCCTGGACTGTCTGGTGATTCTGGGAGGAAACGGTACTCAGAAGACCGCCAATCTGTTAAGGGAAGAAGGGCTGCATGTGATTCACCTGCCCAAGACCATTGACAATGATATCTGGGGCACCGATGTGACTTTTGGATTCCAGAGCGCGATTAATATTGCGACGGAAGCCATTGACTGTATCCATACGACAGCGGCATCCCACAACCGCGTCTTTATTGTGGAGGTAATGGGACATAAGGTTGGCTGGCTGACTCTGTATGCGGGAGTTGCAGGCGGGGCGGACATTATTTTACTGCCGGAGATTCCTTATGATATTGATAAAGTTGTGGAAGCGATACAGCGCCGGAGCCGGGCCGGAAAGGGCTTTACGATTCTGGCGGTGGCGGAGGGCGCCATTTCCAAGGAAGATGCCAAGCTGTCCAAGAAGGAGTACAAGGAGAAGCTGAAGAAACGGGAATATCCTTCGGTTTCCTATGAGGTAGCAGCCCAGATTGAATCCCGTACCGGAACTGAGGTTCGAGTGACGGTGCCCGGACATACCCAGCGGGGCGGAAGTCCCTGTCCTTACGACCGTGTGCTTTGTACCAGGCTTGGGGCAGCGGCCGGACAGCTGATTCTGAAGGGGGATTACGGCTACATGGTTGCCATGAAGAACGGCGAGACGAAGAAGGTGCCGCTCCAGGATGTGGCCGGCAAGCTGAAGATGGTGGAGCCGGATTCCAAGATGATCCAGGAAGCAAAGCTGATCGGCATCAGCTTTGGAGATTAGCATGTCATATACAGCTTTATACCGGAAGTTCCGGCCCCGGGAGTTTGAAGACGTTAAGGGCCAGGAACACATTGTAACAACTTTGAAAAACCAAATAAAAGCGGACCGGATCGGACATGCATATTTGTTCTGCGGAACCCGGGGAACCGGGAAAACCACGATTGCAAAGATTTTTGCAAAAGCGGTGAACTGCCAGCAGCCCGAAAACGGCAGCCCTTGTGGAAACTGCCCCTCCTGTAGAGCCATACAGGAGGGGAATTCCATGAATGTCATAGAAATTGATGCAGCATCCAATAACGGTGTAGACAATATCCGGGAAATCCGGGAAGAAGTGGCTTATTCCCCGGCAGAGGGAAAGTACAAAGTATACATTATTGATGAAGTTCATATGCTGTCTATAGGAGCCTTTAATGCGCTGCTGAAGACGTTGGAGGAGCCGCCCTCCTATGTGATTTTCATTTTGGCAACCACGGAAGCCCATAAAATTCCGATCACGATTCTCTCCCGCTGCCAGCGGTATGATTTCCGGCGGATTCCCATGGAGGTGATTGCCGGGCGGCTTACGGAGCTTCTGGAAGCGGAACAGGTAACGGCAGAGGAAAAGGCAGTCCGTTATCTTGCCAAAGCCGGGGATGGTTCCCTGCGGGATGCCATCAGCCTTTTGGACCGCTGCATTGCCTTTTATCTGGGACAGGAACTGACCTATGACAAGGTGCTGGAGGTATTGGGCGCCGTAGATACCGAGGTTTTCGGCAGGATGCTGCGGCTGATTTTGAAACAGGATGTGGCCGGCCTGATTGCCGGATTGGAAGAGCTGGTGATAAAAGGCCGGGAACCGGGGCAGTTCGTAACGGATTTCACCTGGTATCTGCGAAATTTGCTGCTGCTGAAAAGTTCCGACAATATGGAAGACGTATTGGATATTTCCAGTGAAAACCTGGTATTGCTGAAGGAAGAAGCGGCAATGGTAGAGAGCGGGACGCTGATGCGGTTTATCCGGGTATTTTCCGAGCTGTCCAACCAGCTGCGCTATGGAACCCAAAAGCGGGTGCTGACGGAAATTGCCCTGATTAAATTATGTAAACCACAGATGGAAGAAAATCTGGATTCCCTGCTGGCCCGTATGAATGATCTGGAGAAAAAACTGGAACAGGGAATCCGGGAGGCGGCAGCATATGGTGCGGCAGGCGGAATTTCCAGGATGGGAGGAGCTGAAAACGGCGGTTATGGGATGCCGGGAGTTCCGGGAAACGGCGGTGCCTATGGAATGCCGGGAGCCGGGGGTAACGGAGCGCCGGGAGCAGCTCCTTTGCCGAAGGCAATTCCAGAGGATGTGCAGCAGGTAGTGAAGAATTGGCGTTCGATCATTCGCGATATGCCGGGCAGCGTGCGGACGTTTTTAAAAGGAGCCAGGCTGAGCCTGGGCGGGGACAACACCCTTTTGATTGTCTTTGAGGATGAGATTGCGGAGAGCTATGTGAATACCGAGGCGCATCTTGCGGAGATTTCCCAGGCAATTGGGGAGAAGACCGGCAAGGATGTGGAAATCCAAATCAGGCGGAACGAATCTGCAAGGCCCTTTGAGGAATCCTATGTGGATATTGAAAAAATGATCAATATGGAACTTGAGATTGAAGACGATGAGCCGTGACAGCAAAACGGCTGCGGGAAAAAGGAGGAAGTGAACATGGCAAAGAGAGGCGGTTTTCCGGGAGGAATGCCTGGAAATATGAATAATTTAATGAAACAGGCCCAGAAAATGCAGAAGCAGATGGAGGAAGCCAACAAGGAACTGGAGGAAAAGGAAGTAACTGCGGCGGCAGGCGGCGGGGCCGTGGAGGTTACGGTATCCGGCAAGAAAGAAATCGTGAAAGTAAAGCTTTCGGAAGAAGTGGTGGATCCCGATGATATCGAAATGCTGGAGGATTTGATTATGGCGGCTACCAACGAAGCGTTGCGCCAGATTGAAGAGTATTCCGTCCAGTCGATGTCAAAGATTACCGGGGGCCTTGGGGGCCTGGGCGGCGGATTTCCGTTCTAAGGAGCCGTTATGGAATATTACAGCAGACAGATTGGCAGGCTGATTGAGGAATTGTCCGGCCTGCCGGGAATCGGCAGCAAATCTGCCCAGCGGCTGGCGTTTCATATCCTGCATATGCCTTTGGAACATGTGGAAAAACTTTCCGCTTCTATCATGGAAGCGCGGAAAAATGTTAAGTATTGCCAAAACTGCTATACCCTGACGGACGAAGAGCTTTGTCCCATTTGCCGAAATCCCAGCCGGAACCGGAAGATGATCATGGTGGTAGAGGATACCCGGGATTTGGCGGCTTATGAAAAGACACAGAAATACGAAGGGGTATACCATGTGCTGCACGGGGCGATTTCCCCGATGCTTGGAATCGGCCCCAACGATATCCGGTTAAAGGAATTGATGCAGCGGCTGCAGGAGGAGGTGGAGGAGGTAATCATCGCCACAAATTCCAGCCTGGAAGGGGAAACCACGGCCATGTATATCAGCAAGCTGATTAAGCCAACCGGAATCAAAGTGTCCCGGATTGCCAGCGGGGTGCCGGTGGGCGGCGATTTGGAATATATTGACGAAATGACGCTGCTCCGGGCATTGGAGGGGCGTGTGGAGCTGTAACGGTGCAGAACGTCAGACCGTTTATAGAGGAATGTCAGTTTCGGCATTCCTTTCTTTTTCGGAATTTTGCCGGAGTCATACCATATTTTTCTATAAATATCTTATAAAAATATCCCTTATTACGGTAGCCCACGGCTTCTGCGATTTCCTCCACGGTAAGCGCAGAGTCCGTCAGAAGCTGTTCCGCCTGTTTTAAACGGAGCTGCCGGACATAGGCGGAATAGGTCAGCCCTGTTTTGCTGCGGATCAGGCGATTGAAATAATCTTCCTGGAAATGAAAAACTTCTGTAAGCTCCCGGATGGTAACCGTAGCGGAGTGCTGCCGGATATATGCGGTGATTTCTTCAAAAATCAGCCATTGCAATGTTTTTCGCTGTTCTTTGGAACAGGAAACCTCGTACCGCAGCCCCAGAATATGGAAAATACGCATCAAAAGCCCCCGGCAGATATAAGAAGAGCCTACGCCGCCCTGCCGTAATTCCGAAAGGAGCCGGTACAGGCACTCTTCCATATCCGGGAATGCGGAGGCTTCTGTTCCGGCGCTCCTTTGGCCTGCAGGCGCCTTGGGCACAGGGGAAGCATGGCTAAAAGAAAGGTTGGAATCCCCGGGACTCTCCCGGCTGTCGGGATGGAAATGAAGATACTGCTGCAAATCCTTTTGCTTGAGCAATGCAGGCTTCAGAAATAAAAGGATGCTTTGGGCGGTAATATTTTCATGGAGGATCTCGTCAAACATGTCATTGGCAATGCCCAGAAAAATCACAATGGCGGGCTGACCGGAAAGATAGTCCTGATGCAGGCAGTTTTTGTCCAGGAGGCACAGGTCCCCCTGATGAAAGGTAATCTCCCGATCCAGGATTTTCTGGCGGAATTCTCCGGAAACAACGTACATAAGTTCGATATAATCGTGGGTATGAAGCTGCGTTTTTTCTCCGGGAGAAAACGGATAAGGATAGCAGAATTCTTCCGGGGCGGGCAATAGGGTGGAATAAAGACAGTGGCCTGGTTCCAGATTCCAGCACAGGGCGAACAGGCGCTGTTCCTTAATCGGATAGGACTTCACCTCCTGCACCAGAGAAGCGTATTCCGGGCAGATCAGCCGGGTGCCCAGCGGGTGGTTCCGGGGCAGCTTCCGGTCGGGAGCGGTGGTAATCTGACGGCACAAACCGGATAATGCGGCGTGTAAGTCTGAGTGGGCAGCCCAGGCTGCACCTATGGGAGCGTCTAAGCCTGCGGGCGTATTTGGACGGGCAGCCGGCTTTGCGGATATGGGGGGATTACATTTCATGGCTCTCTCCTTTCGGGATCGGAAAAACAGCGGACGGCAGTTCGTTCCGGGTAGTGTTTCTGCTATTACTGTAGACGTTTTTTCGGCGGATTGCAATCCTTTTCTGGTCGGATTAGGTAACTTTTTAAAATTCCGGCAGATATACGAGATTGCGGAAATTCCGGCCGGCAGGTATGATGAAATTATGAAACAGGAATACTGTCAAAAACGAAACAGTCAGCAAAGGAGAGGATTTTTATGTTAGAAACAAAAAACTACCGGTTTTGGTTCTGCACCGGTTCCCAGGACCTGTACGGAGATGAATGCCTGGCAAAGGTAGCGGAGCATTCGGCGAAAATCGTGGAGGCTTTGAATGGTTCCGGCCATTTGCCTTATGAGGTGGTTTTAAAGCCTACTTTGATTACCGGCGGTCTCATTCGGGAAACGTTGAACCAGGCGAATGGAGATCCGGAATGCGCGGGGGTCATTACCTGGATGCATACCTTTTCCCCGGCCAAATCCTGGATTCTGGGGTTGCAGGAGTATCGTAAGCCCCTGCTCCATCTCCATACCCAGTTCAACCGGGAAATCCCCTATGATACCATTGATATGGATTTTATGAATGAAAACCAGTCTGCTCACGGGGATCGGGAATTCGGCCATGTGTTCAGCCGCCTGGGCATGGAGCGTAAGGTGGTAATGGGCCATTGGGCAGAGGAAGGGGTGCAGAAACGGATCGGCGACTGGATGCGCGCCGCGGTCGGAATTGTGGAAAGCAGCCACATCCGGGTGATGCGGGTGGCCGATAATATGCGGAACGTTGCGGTAACCGAGGGAGACAAGGTAGAGGCCCAGATTAAATTCGGATGGGAAATCGACGCCTATCCCGTCAATGAAATTGCGGCGGCAGTAGAAGCGGTTTCCAAGGGAGACATAGAAGCACTGGTGGAGGAATACTACAGCCGCTATGAAATTCTGACGGAAGGCCGGGACGCGCGCGCCTTTCGGGAGCATGTGGCGGTACAGGCCGGGATTGAGCTGGGATTTGAAGCCTTTTTAAAAGAAAAAAATTACCAGGCAATCGTGACCCATTTCGGGGATTTGGGCAGCTTAAAGCAGCTTCCGGGCCTGGCGATCCAGCGGCTGATGGAAAAAGGATACGGCTTCGGTGCGGAAGGGGATTGGAAAACTGCGGCCATGGTACGTGTCATGAAGCTGATGACGGCAGGAAAGGCGGGGGCCAAGGGCACTTCTTTTATGGAAGATTATACCTACAACCTGGTGCCGGGGAAGGAAGGGATCCTGCAGGCCCATATGCTGGAGGTGTGTCCGTCTGTGGCGGACGGCCCCATTGCCATCAAGGAGCAGCCGCTTTCCATGGGACAGCGGGAGGATCCGGCGCGGCTGGTTTTTACGGCTAAGGAAGGGCCGGCGATTGCGGTATCCCTGGTAGATCTGGGACATCGGTTCCGGCTGATTATCAACGAGGTGAATTGTAAAAAAACGGAAAAGCCCATGCCGAAGCTTCCCGTTGCCACTGCGTTCTGGACGCCGGAACCGAATCTGCAGACAGGGGCGGAAGCCTGGATTCTGGCAGGCGGCGCCCACCATACGGCATTTTCTTATGATTTGACGGCAGAGCAGATGGGGGACTGGGCGGCACATATGGGAATCGAAGCCGTATTTATTGATAAAAATACCACGATCCGCCAGTTCCGAAATGAGCTGCGCTGGAATGACGTGGCATACGGAAAATAGTATCCGGCTCCGAGCCGTACGGAGTGATTTGGCATGCGGAAAATAGTATCCGGTTCCGTGCCGTTCCGGAATGACCTGGTATACCGGGAAAGCAAGAGCGGCACAGGAACGGAAGCTTTGAGAAAGGAATGGGGAAACGGAGGGAATAAAATGGACAGAAAAGAAAAAGTGATACAGGGAAAAACCGTGTTGGGCATTGAGCTTGGCTCTACACGCATTAAGGCAGTGCTGATGGACGATACCTATACGCCGCTTGCAGTCGGAAGCTGCGGGTGGGAAAACCGCCTGGAAAACGGATTTTGGACCTACCACCTGGAAGAAGTCTGGGCGGGGTTTCGAAGCAGCTATCGGGATCTTTGTAAAAATGTAAAAGAGGCTTATGGCTGTTCCCTGACTGCTGTGGGAGCTATCGGACTTAGCGCCATGATGCATGGATACCTGGCGTTTGACAACGAAGGGAAGCTGCTGGTGCCCTTCCGGACCTGGCGCAACGGAACTACGGGCCCGGCGGCAGAGGCTTTGACGGAGTTATTTCAATATAATATTCCCCAGAGATGGAGTATTGCCCATCTGTACCAGGCGATCCTAAACCGGGAGGAGCATGTAAAGGAGATTGCCTATTTGACGACGCTGTCCGGCTACCTCCATTGGCAGCTTACGGGAAAGCAGGTACTGGGCATTGGAGATGCCTCCGGTATGTTTCCCATTGATTCGGATTCCAAGGATTTTCAGGAAGAAATGGTAAAAAAATTTGACGGCCTGGTAAAAGGGGAGGGCTGTCCCTGGAAGCTGCGGGACATTTTGCCCAAAGTGCTTTGTGCCGGAGAAGAAGCCGGTGTTTTGACAGAGGAGGGGGCACGGCTTTTAGACGAAAGCGGGGCGCTTTCGGCCGGGATTCCCCTCTGCCCGCCGGAAGGGGATGCCGGGACCGGAATGGTGGCTACCAACAGCGTGGCGGAACGCACCGGGAACGTATCGGCCGGGACTTCGGTATTTGCCATGGTAGTGCTGGAAAAGGAACTGAAAAAGGTCCATCCGGAAATTGACCTGGTGACAACGCCGGCCGGAAGCCCGGTAGCCATGGTACATGCCAACAACTGCACGTCGGATTTGAATGACTGGGCGGGATTGTTCCGGGAATTTGCCCAAAGCGCAGGAATCAGGCTGGAGCAGGATCAGCTGTTTGAACTCCTGTACCGAAAAGCCCTGGAGGGGGATGCGGACTGCGGCGGGCTTTTGGCCTACGGCTACCTTTCCGGGGAAAATATTACGGGAATTGAAAACGGAAGGCCGCTGTTTGTCAGGACGGCCGGGAGCCGCTTTCATTTGGCAAACTTTATGCGGGTGCATTTGTTCTCTGCCCTGGGGGCCCTGAAGCTGGGGATGGATATTTTGCAGAAGGAAGAGCAGGTGCAGATGGATTCCCTTTTGGGGCACGGAGGGTTTTTCAAGACAAAGGGTGTGGGCCAAAGCATCCTGGCGGCAGCAGTCAACGTTCCGGTGTCCGTAATGGAAACCGCCGGGGAAGGCGGCCCCTGGGGCATGGCGCTGCTGGCTGCGTATATGCTGGAAAAAGAAGCGGGGGAAACCCTGGAAGAATATCTGGAAAACCGGGTATTTGCAGGAAAAACCGGAGTCTGCGTGGAGCCGGAGCCGGAAGAAGCAGCAGGCTTTGAAGCCTTCCTGGAACGGTATAAAGAGGGCATTGTAATTGAAAGGGCCGCGGCGGAGCATCTGGCGGAGGCGGCAGGAGCAGGAGGACAGATATGTTAGAAGGGTTAAAACAAGAGGTATATGAAGCGAATATGCAGCTGCCCCGGTATGGCCTGGTGACCTTTACCTGGGGGAATGTCAGCGGGATTGACCGGGAATCGGGATTGTTTGTCATAAAGCCCAGCGGTGTGGCTTACGATGCCCTAAGGCCGGAGGACCTGGTAGTGGTGGACCTTATGGGACAGAAGGTGGAGGGGGCCTATAATCCCTCCTCCGATACGCCAAGCCATGCGGTTTTGTATCAGCATTTTCCGAAAATCGGCGGCATTGTCCACACGCATTCGTCCTGGGCCACCAGCTGGGCCCAGGCGGGCAGGGGCATTCCCTGCTACGGGACCACCCATGCGGATTATATTTATGGGGAAGTGCCGTGTGTGAAAAATTTAACGAAAACGGAAATTGAGGAAGCTTATGAGAAAAATACCGGGCTGCTGATTGCCCGGGAATTTGCGGCCCGGGGCCTGGATTATGAAGCCACTCCGGCAGTGCTTTGCAAAAACCACGGCCCCTTTACCTGGGGCGCTTCTCCCGCCGAAGCGGTTCATACGGCGGTGGTATTGGAGGAGGTGGCGAAAATGGCGGCGCGCTGCGAACGGCTCAATCCCGGGAATTCTCCTGCGCCGAAATCTTTGCAGGACAAACATTATTTCCGCAAGCATGGGGCCGGGGCCTATTACGGACAGCGGGAAACGTAGATGAAAATGTATGCTGGACAGATGTTTTATTTAATGTTATTCTATAGGGGAAAAAGATGGCAGCGCCTGTCTGCTGCCCGACTGGAACCGTAAGGAGGAAAAACATGGAATTTTTTATTGACACAGCAAAAGTAGATGATATTAAGAAAGCCAATGATATGGGAGTGATTTGCGGCGTAACGACCAATCCGTCCCTGATTGCCAAGGAAGGCCGGGATTTTAACGAAGTGATTTCCGAGATTGCGTCTATTGTGGACGGGCCCATCAGCGGAGAAGTAAAGGCAACCACCACAGATGCGGAGGGAATGATCGCAGAGGGCAGGGAGATTGCCAAGATCCATCCCAATATGGTAGTGAAGATTCCGATGACCGTAGAAGGATTAAAGGCCGTAAAAGCATTGACGGCAGAGGGGATCAAGACAAATGTGACCCTGGTTTTCAATGCCAACCAGGCGCTTTTGGCCGCAAGGGCCGGAGCTACGTATGTATCCCCCTTTGTCGGACGGCTGGATGACATCAATATGCCGGGTACGGAGCTGATCCAGACCATAGCGGATATTTTTGCGGTGCATGGGATTGAAACCCAGATTATTGCAGCCAGCATCCGCAATCCGATTCATGTAATTGAATGTGCCCTGGCCGGGGCTGATATTGCCACGGTACCTTACAGCGTAATTGAGCAGATGACGAAGCATCCCCTGACGGATCAGGGAATTGAGAAATTCAAAGCGGATTATAAGGCCGTATTCGGAGAATAATTGCGGAAGAAGAAGGAGAGAACGATGGAGAATTTAGCGCTTCAAAAAACAGCCAACGAAATCCGGAAGGGGATCGTTTCCGCGGTCCACAGCGCCAAATCCGGGCACCCGGGCGGTTCCCTTTCTGCGGCGGATCTTTTTACCTATTTATATTTTGAAGAGATGAACATTGACCCGAAGAATCCCAAAGACCCTTCCCGGGACCGTTTTGTCCTGTCAAAGGGCCATGTGGCGCCGGGACTTTATTCTGCGCTGGCACACCGGGGATATTTTCCGGTAGAGGATTTGATTACCCTGCGTCATGTGGGCTCTTATCTGCAGGGGCATCCGGATATGAAGCATATCCCGGGTGTCGATATGTCCAGCGGTTCCCTGGGCCAGGGCTTTTCTGCGGCAGTAGGTATGGCGGCGGCCGGAAAACTGGATGGGGCTGATTACCGGGTTTATGCATTGGCCGGGGACGGCGAGATCCAGGAAGGCCAGATCTGGGAGGCTGCCATGTTTGCAGGACACCGGAAGCTGGACAACCTGGTTCTGATTGTGGATAACAACGGCCTGCAGATTGACGGCAAGATCGAAGAGGTCTGCTCCCCGTACCCGATTGACCGGAAATTCGAAGCGTTCCAATTTCATGCGATTACCATTGACGGCCATGATTTTGATGCCATCCGGGGAGCTTTTCAGGAAGCAAGGGCTACCAAAGGAAAGCCCACGGTCATTATTGCCAATACCGTTAAGGGAAAAGGGGTATCCTTTATGGAAAATCAGGCTTCCTGGCATGGAAGCGCGCCCAATGACGAACAATACCGGACCGCGATGGAAGATTTGAAGAAGGCAGGTGAAGCATTATGTCAGAAGTAAAGAAAATTGCAACCAGGGAAAGCTACGGTAATGCTTTGGTTGCCCTTGGAAAACTCCATGAAAACCTGGTGGTGCTGGATGCGGATCTGGCAGGCGCTACCAAAACCGGAATGTTTAAAAAAGCATTTCCGGAACGTTTTTTTGACTGCGGAATCGCCGAAGCCAATATGACGGGAATTGCAGCAGGCTTTGCGGCCTGCGGGAAGGTGCCCTTTATCAGCTCCTTTGCCATGTTTGCGGCCGGACGGGCCTTTGAACAGGTACGCAATTCCGTGGGCTATCCCCATCTGAATGTGAAGATCGGAGCAACCCATGCCGGGATCTCGGTAGGGGAGGACGGGGCCACCCACCAGTGCAACGAGGATATTGCCCTGATGCGCACGATTCCGGGGATGGTTATTATCAACCCCTGCGACGATGTGGAAGCCAGGGCAGCCGTGATGGCGGCTTATGAATATGACGGCCCGGTATATTTAAGGTTCGGGCGGCTTGCAATTCCCGTGATAAACGAGGAAGAAGGCTATCAGTTTGAAATCGGCAAGGGGAAAGTCCTGAAGGAGGGTAAGGATGTCACGATCATTGCAACCGGGCTTTGCGTCAATGAGTCCCTGGAAGCCGCGAAATTACTGGCGGCGGACGGGATTGACGCGGAAGTAATTAATATCCATACCATTAAGCCCCTGGACGATGCACTGGTGCTTGCTTCCGCGGCCAAGACCGGAAAAGTGGTTACGGTGGAGGAGCATTCCGTGATTGGCGGTTTGGGAAGTGCCGTTTGTGACCTGCTCTGCACCAAAGCGCCGGCTCCGGTTTTGAAAATCGGCATCAATGATGTGTTCGGGGAATCCGGCCCGGCCTTGGAGCTGATTCAAAAATACGGCCTGGACGCAGAAAGTATTTACAAAAAAGTAAAAGCATATCAATAAAACCAGACAAATCGGGAGCTGTCACCAAAAGGTGGCAGCTTTTTTGCTGCCTGCTGTCGGAAAGAAATCAAAAGCCCTGACAGGAATTTCCAAAAAAATAAGGACATGCTGTGCTATAGTATGGGGCAAGGACAGACTGTGCCTTATAATAGACAGGCCGTGCTTCAAAAAAGAGGGACGGCGGGCTTAGGTTACTGTTCACTCCTGGGCCGTGCACTGCGCTGCACGGCCACAGGCCAATGAAATGGATTGTGTGCGGGGAAACGGAAAGGGTGGAATTCATGATTGAAATCATTTACAATGAGTCCGGGCAGGGCGATACGGTGACGATAAAACCGCCGAAAAACATTCGGCAAATCGGGAGCCCCAGAGGGCGGCATAAAATCTACGTTGAAGATTATGTCTATACCTTCCTCCATTCGACGGCCTTCGAAGGGGAGAATCCGAAGCGGGCGGCAGTGCTTTTAGGGAGGAGCGAGGTTGCAAAGGATATCCGCTATACCTTTATCAGCAGCGCGGTAGATTGCGGGGATTTTGTATTTCAGGAGGACGGGATCCTGTTCGACGAAAGCTGCTGGGAATACATATATAAAGAAATAAAGGAATATTTTGACAATCAAGAGATTGTGGGCTGGTTCCTGCTGCAGGAAGGCTTTCTGCCGGGACTATCCCCGGCGGTAGAAGCAGCCCACCGGAAATATTTTGCCGGAAGGGATAAGGTACTGTTCCTGTTCGATCCCGGGGAGGGGGACGAGGTCTTTTTTGCCTACGAACAGGGGATTTTGCAGAAAAAGGAAGGCTACTACCTCTATTATGAAAAAAATCTCCCCATGCAGGAATACATGGTAAGCACCAAGGAGCGGACAAGACGGCAGGAAGGTGGTATTACGGAACGGGTGCCGGAGCCCTTGCAGATTCCGGAGACAGCCGGAAAGGAACCACAGGAGCCGGAAGCTTCTGCCAGTTTTGGGAAGGAACCCCTAAGGGAACTTCGTTCCGCTAAGAAGACGGAGCCTGTGGAACGCATAGAAGACGCGGAAAATATTGAGGATGCAGGCATCCGGACGGAAAGTACGGGAAACGAAGAGGCCCGTAAAGAACTGGATGCCTGGGACGGGACGGTCACTTCCAAGGAAGCTTCGGAAAAAATATCGGCGGAGCAGGCAATTCAGAATTATCGGAATATGCTGCTGGAACGGAAAAACGATACGCCTCCCAAAAAGATGAATTTACTGCTGTATACATCGGCAACGGCAGCAATGGTAATCCTGTGTGTAATCGGAATTACGACTATGAATAATTACGAAAAAATGCGGCAGGTGGAGCAGACACTTTCCGTCATGTCCGGCCAGGCAGAAACAAAGCAGGATAAGGAGGGGGACAAGGCAAAGGATACGAAATCCGACGGTTTGGTGGTGGAATCCATTCCGGGGGAGGTGACGCCGGAAACGGAGGCGGGACAGACACAGCCGGAGAATGATGCCTCCGGGCAGAAGGAAGCGGCCGGAAGCCAGGATCAGCCGACCGGAAGCCAGGGAGAGGGGGCAGCCGGAGCAAACGGTCCGTCGACCGGCCAGACAGAGGGAGCGGCCGGCCAAACCACAGGCAGCGGCCAGCCAGCCGGCGGAGAAGGCCAGGGTAACGGCAGCCAGAATCAAGATTCCGGAAGCGGGAACGGCCAGGACAGCGGCAGCCAGGACGGAGCCGCTTCGGGCAACCAGGGGGAACAGGCGCAGGAAACGGGTGCTCAAGTATACTTGGATCAGGGATACTATATTGTGCAGGAGGGAGATAAGCTGGAACTAATCTGCAAAAAAATATACAATACTACGGCAATGCTGGAACAGCTTTGTGCGGCGAACCAAATTACGGATGTGGATAAAATCTATGCCGGACAAAAATTGGTACTTCCGTAAAGCCTGGAAATAGATTATAATATCCCTGGGGGACAGATTTGTAATACATCGGAGGAATACGGAGTGCCAAAAAAAACATACCGGCTGGTGACGGAAGAAGTGGAGCAGCTGGAGAAAAAAATCCGAAGCTATAGAAAGAAAGTCGTAATTGTCATTTTTTTCCTTGTAACGTTGGCTTTGGTGGGGGCCGGGAGCTTGTATATTGTATACGAAACGAAGGCTTATACCGGCTTTCAGGTTATGGAGTCCGTGAAACGGCAGGATTCCGCCGGGACCAAGTACGTGGAATTTGGCGGAAATATATTAAAATACAGCAACGACGGAGCCTTTTACATAGATGCCGAAAACAATTTGATTTGGAATCAGACTTACGAGATGCAGGCTCCCATGCTGGATATTTGTGAGGGATATGTGGCGATTGCGGAGCAGAAGGGGAAAATTGTTTACATTATGGATGTAAACGGCCCCTGCGGAGAGATTCGTACCAATCGTCCAATCCGCCAGATCCATGTGGCGAATCAGGGAATGGTGACCATTTTAATGGAAGAAAACGGAACCGGGTATATCCGGCTTTACGATAAGGAAGGAAGCTTTCTGGCAGAAGGGGAGCTTCATGACAAGAACAGCGGGTATCCCCTGGATATTACCACCTCCAATGACGGGAAAAAAATGGCGGTGGCAATGCTTGATCCCAACGAGGGGAACGTAAAGACGACGGTTGCCTTTTATAATTTTGGTACCGTTGGCCAGAATGAAATTGATAATATTGTAAGCAGCTATCCTTACAGCGACATGGTGATTCCCAAGATTGAATTTTTGACCAATGATTTGGCGGTGGCCTTTGGAGATTCCCGGATTGTGATTTACGAGGGAAGCCAGAAGCCGATAGTCAAGGAGGAGATTGAGATCAGTCGGGAAATCCGCAGTATTTTCTATAACGAGCGTTATATCGGGCTGGTGTTTGATACGGAAAACAGCCAGGAGGCTTATGAAGCGGAGGTTTATGATATTCGGGGGAAGCTGGTCCGAAGCTTTGAATTTTCCATGGAATATGATGAAATCACTTTTTTGAGTAATGATGAAATCTGTATCCGCAACGATTTGGAATGCAGTATTTTTACTTTAAGGGGAATTCGGCGGTTTCATTATAATTTTGAACAAGATATCCATAAGGTGATTTATGTGAAGGGGCGGCGTTATATATTTCTTATGGATCAAACCACAGATAAAATTGTTTTAAAATAAGATACAAGATGAAACGAGGCAGAAAATGAATGGTATGTTAATTACGGTATTGGTGTTGCTGGCAGGCTTCATGATCCTGGGATACTGGCGCGGATTTGTGCGGATCGTATTATCCCTGGTTTCCATGGTGCTTTTGATTGCACTGGTTTCCTGGGCAACGCCCCATATTACAGAGTATCTGAAGTCCCATACCGGGGTCTATGAGGATCTGGAGCAGTTCTGCTCCGGGAAAATTCAGCAGGCCATGGAACAGGTGCTGGAGCAAGGCTCCCCGGATATTCCCGGGCATCAGGAAGGGCAGCAGAACCCGGGCGGCGGACAGGAAAACCTGTCGCAAGACGGGCAGTTTTCGATGCCGGAAACCTGGCTGGAGGGGATTTTGGAGAAAGCCGGAGACGCCCTGGGGGAGACGGCGGAGAAAAGCGGCCTGTACCGACAGGCAGGAACCTATATTGCAGACTGGATTTTGAACGGGATTGTGTTCTGGGCTACTTTTGTACTGCTTTCGATTATATTGCGTTTTGTGATAGGATTGCTGGATATCGTCGCGAAGCTTCCGGTGATAAACGGTGCAAACCGTTTGCTGGGGGCTGCGCTGGGGTTGCTTCAGGGCCTTATGATCGTTTGGCTTTTGATGTTTTTAGTGACCATTGCCTGCACCAGTGAAATAGGTCAGACGATGCTGAAGAGTATTGAAGAAAATGCATTCTTAACATTTCTTTATCAACATAATTTGATTTTATGGTTTTTCCGTTTTATGTTTCATATGTAAAAAACCGGAACAGTCCAGAGGCTGTTCCGGTTTTGAATTTTATTGGTATGGATTGGCCGCTTAATGAAGCAGAGAAAGAACACCCTGGTTGGACTGGTTTGCCTGAGACAGCATGGACTGGCCGGCCTGGGCGAGAATATGGTTCTTGCTTTTATCTGTGCACTTATGGTTATGCCCAGCATTCTGTTGGAATTCATTGCTGTTAAATTGTGTTGTACTACCATTGACGTAATTTTACGGGTAGTTTCCGGCGAAAAAGAGTTGACAGGGGAATTTCTTTGTAATATACTAGACAAGTATGGCGAGTGAGAAATGTGAGCCAGCCCCGGCGAAGCGTTTTTGCTTTGAAGTACAAGGAAAAATGTAAATGGTGTGAAACAGATAGAACGGATGGAATACAAGCCTGCGGGAAATGCACAGGTGATTCGGATCAGACGAACAGGCAGATCCGGTTTGGACGGCATCCGGATATCAGAGTAGCATTGAAAATTCAAGGAGGGAAACATCAATGAAAACTTTTATGGCCAGCCCGGCGACAATTGAAAGAAAATGGTATGTAGTTGATGCAGAGGGAAAGACATTGGGCCGTCTGACATCTGAGATTGCAAAGGTATTAAGAGGAAAGAATAAACCGATTTTTACGCCTCATATAGATACCGGTGACTATGTAATCGTAGTAAACGCAGAGAAAGTAAAGGTTACCGGAAAGAAGCTGGAACAGAAGATTTATTATCATCACTCCGATTACGTTGGCGGAATGAAAGAAACCACTTTAAAAGAAATGTTGGCAAAGAAACCGGAAAGAGTCATTGAATTGGCAGTGAAGGGCATGCTTCCCAAAGGGCCTCTGGGAAGACAGATGTATAAAAAGTTATTTGTATATGCAGGACCGGATCACAAGCATGCAGCACAGAAGCCGGAAGCTTTAACATTTTAATGAAGGAGGTAAACGATAATGGCTGAAGCAAAATATTATGGAACAGGAAGAAGAAAGAAATCAATTGCCAGAGTATATCTGGTACCCGGAACCGGGAAAGTTACCATTAATAAAAGAGATATTGACGAATATTTAGGACTGGAAACCTTGAAGGTGATCGTACGCCAGCCGTTGGTTGCGACAGATACCGTGGATAAATTCGATGTCCTGGTAAACGTCCGCGGCGGCGGATATACCGGACAGGCAGGTGCGATCCGGCACGGTATTGCCCGGGCACTTTTGCAGGCTGATGCAGATTACAGACCGGTTCTGAAAACCAGCGGATTCCTGACCCGTGACCCGAGAATGAAGGAACGGAAGAAGTACGGCCTCAAAGCGGCCCGTCGCGCTCCGCAGTTCAGCAAGCGATA
>CAJUSQ010000050.1 GCA_910588885.1 uncultured Lachnospiraceae bacterium | reverse complement strand
TAATGAGCCCTTATAGGGCGTGAGCAAACCACCGGCTAAGCCGGTGGTTCTGATTACGCTTTGATTGTGTTAAGGTTTGTCCCTTGATACGATTTTACAAAAATGCCAGGTAAAAAACTCATTTCTTCTTTTTCCGCAAAGTCAGTAATTTTTCCAAATTAATCTTGGGATCCTGCGCCTCCAGCACCTTCCGGCGGTTCTCCTCGCTGAATCCCACTAAAATATTGTGATTTGCTTCTGCCAGATAGTCAATAATGCCGTCAATATCCGATTTGATGTTTTTCGGACATTGGATGTGCAGATGCTTGCTGGTGGTAATGTGCAGGGTATAGGAAATGTTGAAATGATACCAGAAAATCTTATGGAGCGTGGAATACTTATAAATCCAAACCATTTCCTGAATCGGCACCACTGCAATTCCGGAGTCCGCAATTTCAATAAAATAATGTTCCGTAATAAACATATCCTCCGTTGCCAGCTGGGGCAGGGTGGCCAGCTCCTCTTCGGCCTCCGCCAAAAGAAGGGAAGCCTTTCCGAAACGGCCAAGCCGGCGGCAGGGCGGAGAAAGGACCGGGAAAAAAATATATAATATGGATGTTCCGATTTCTGCCAGGGCATAAATTGCCATAGAAAAATATAAAAAAAGTAAAAAAATACTCAAAGGGGACAGGAACGCAGGTTCACTAATAAGATAGGAAGAAGTTTTGCCCTTCAGACCCCGTTCTGTCCAGTCCAAATCCTGGGCCAGGGCTTCGGCCAGCTGCTGATAGCCCCTGCCCCGGTTCAGGATTTTTCCTCGGATGCGGGCGTGTTCGATGTGAGGAAGCCCTTCCTCACTGGTCCGCCCGGAAAGCAGCACGAATATACAGCGGCCTTCCTGCAAGGTATAGTAGTAATAGCCCGTGGTTTGTCCCAGCAGCGTGTTGGTGTATCCGGTAAAATACAAATCCGTAAGGTCGATCTGGATATAAGGCTTTCCCTTCCGGGCGCTGTTCTCAATCTGCGTATAGTCCGAGAGCCTGTTTGGGAACAGAAGCTCGGAAAAAGGAAGCAGGAACCATAGTATTATCAATAGAAGGAAGGAAAGAAAAGGAGCGATTAATTTTTTTAAATATACGGATTTGATGCTCCTGGAAAT
Source organism: uncultured Lachnospiraceae bacterium (assembly GCA_910588885.1). GTDB lineage: Bacteria > Bacillota > Clostridia > Lachnospirales > Lachnospiraceae > 14-2. The sequence continues at coordinate 17,823 of CAJUSQ010000050.1, read as the reverse complement.
ATAATGATCATAATTTTCTGTCATTTCAACAATCTCCTGTGACCTGTTGCAAGGCGCGCTGATCTGTGATATCTGAAAACAGAGACGGCCGCCTTGGCAGCGGGGTCTTTGATTTCACCAATTTTCGTATTTTCATATTCTACCACAAAGGAACAGAAAAGTCATTATGGATTTTTGAAACCGCATAAATCCAGAAGCTCTTCATAAGAATAAGCGCCGGAAATGCCGGTAAGATCCGGCGGATGATCCGGGGAAGCGGATAGCAGGGAGAAGACCGGGGAAAAACGGCCGTCCGAGGGACGGCAGGACGGTGGTGCAAAGGATTTTGTTTCTGTTTTTCATGATAAGCCCTCCTGTTCTAAGTGTTCGAATCTTCTATAAAAGATACGAAGGAGGACGTCTGGTTTTATGGTAATTGACTCCGATAAAATTTCAGGCTTTTCAGGATCTAATACCCATACCGCCCTTTATATTTCCGGAACAGGAATACCGCCAGGCCAAGGGCCATAAGCTCTGCGGCGGGGGTAGCCAGCCAGATGCCGTTTACACCCAGGAGCAGGGGAAGCGCCAGCATGGTAATCAGCATGAATACAAAGGATCTGGAAAATGCAAGGATTGCCGAAACCACGCCGTTGGACAATGCGGTAAACATTCCGCTGGCAAAAATATTAAAGCCGATAAAAAACAGGGCGACGGTACAAATCCGGTTCCCGGTTATGGCCAGGTTGTACACTGGATTGTCCGGCCGGGCAAAAACGGATACCAGCGGCCCGGTCAAAAGGAAGGAAGCCGCTGCCGTAAGGACGGAAAGGGATGCGATGACTTTTCGGCTTATGGATATCAGTTTTTTCAGCTTCTCCCGGTTTTGCTCCCCATAGTAAAAACTAATCATGGGTGCAACTCCGTAGGTATAGCCGGAGTACAGGGAACTTACGAACATCAGTACGTACATGATAATGGTAACGGCTGCAACCCCGTCTTCCCCTACATAGCGCAGCATGGTCCAGTTGAACATCATAGTAATAATCCCGGTGACAAGGGCCGTGGCCATTTCCGAACAGCCATTTGTGGCTGCGCTGCAGAGCACCCGGAAGCGGAAGGCCGGTTTTTGAAAATGCAGAAGGTTCTTTTTTTGGCTGAAGACAAACAGGCCCACGACGGCAGTAACGGAATAACCCAGTCCCGTGGCAATGGCTGCGCCGCTGATGCCCATCCGGAATCCGGCAATCAGCACATAGTCCAGTACAATATTCAGGACCCCTCCGGTTACGGAACAGAAGAGGGAAAGGGCCGCTTTTTCACTGGCGATCAGATACAGGGTGAAGTTGTTCATCAAAAGGATCGGGACGGTAAACAGCAGATAACGGCTGATGTAATCCCGGCAATATCCCGCAACCTGGGCGGAAAGGCTCATTCCTGCGAAAATTCGATCCATCATAAGATAGCCCAGACCGCACATGAAAAGCCCGGCCAGCACATTGACCAGGATCAGGAATGTAAAATCCTCCCGGGCCTCTTCCTGCCTGTGAGCTCCCATTTTTTTCATAATCACCGCGCTGCCTCCGGTGGCCAGCATAGTGGAAATAGCTGTGACAAGCTGGATAATGGGAGCGGTCAGATTGATGGCGGACAATGCGGCGGTGCCGATCAGGTTGGATACAAACAGGCCGTCCACCATGGTGTAGAAGGACATAAAAACAGACATCGCAATGGTGGGGACCGCGAATTTTAAAATGTTTTTTAAAGTGACAGGTTTTTCATAAGCATTTTGTGCTTGCATGGATGAATACCCCTTTCTCCTTGTGTTTTCGGTTTGTATATGGTATCATAAACCATACAGTAACTGTTCGGTCAAGAGTAAAAAGAAAATTTTGGAGATAAAATGAACGAAAAAGGAAAAATGCTGACGATCGGCCAATTTGCGGCCCTTCACGGGATTCATAAGAAGACATTGATGTGGTATGATGAAGTCGGATTGTTCCGGCCGGCTGCCGTCAATCCGGAAAACGGGTATCGCTGTTACAATTACCATCAAAGCCCGGTTCTGGAAACCATTCTGCTGCTGCGGGAGCTGGACGTTTCCATTCCGGAGATACAGGAATTTTTGAAGCATCGTTCTGCCGAAAGCCTGAAGTGTCTATTGGAAGAAAAAACGGCAAAGCTGGATCAAACGATCCTGCACCTTCAGGCCCTTCGGAATACGCTTTTGGGGCACCACCGGGATATGGTGACGCTGCTTACGATGGATTTATCGGAAATTACCCTGGTAGAAAAAGAAGAATGCGGCCTGGTGACCGTGAAAATTGACAAGGAAACCTCCTTTGAAAAAGAAGTGGAGCTGATTACGGCCGAAACGGCCAAATATCGGCTAGGGCGCCTGCACGAAGCTTCCTATGGCTCCATGATTCCGGTAGCCAGCCTGCGGGCGGGAGAATTTGACAATTATACCAGGCTTTTTATTGAACTTCCCTTCCTTCCCCCAAAAGAGGGGCTTCATATGCAGCCGAAGGGAACGTATCTTCGCGCCTTTCATAAGGGCGGCTGGGACGAGCTTCCCCGGCGGTATCAGGAAATCCTGGAATTCGCCGGAAAGCAGGGCCTGGTTTTATCCGGTTATTCTTATGAAAAAGGGATCAATGAAACGGTGGCGGAACGGATCGAAGACTATATTGTACAGATCGAGATTCCCTGTTCGTTCCGGGAAGAGGGGCTATGAGAAAAAGCGTTCCGGGAAAATCACGCGTCCTTTGATTTTTCAATTTCAAAAGAAAGCAGAAGATACAGCCGTACCATGGAATCCTCCAGATCCTCCGCAACCAGCTCCTCCAGCCGCTTCAGCCGGTAAAGCAGGGTATTGCGGTGCAGGTTCATGGCTCTGGCCGTATCCGCAATACTGCGGTCGTTTTTCAAATACGCATACAGTGTTTCATAAAAATCAGTATGGTGCTGTTTGTCGTATTCCGTAAGAAGGCTTAAGGCCGGATGCAGGAGCGTAGGGGCGGCCGTATGCTTCATTTCCGAAAAAAGATAGGGCAGCACGTAATCCTTTCCGTCATAAAGCATGCCCGCTTCTTTTTTTACATAAAGGGAAGTCACTTTTACATAGCGGTAAAAATCATAAATGGAATCCCATAAGGAAAAGCAGGTTCCGACCGTGCCGTAATACTTGCTGTTTTTCAGCCAGGGGACCAGCTGCTGCTTCGTTTCCTCCAGGGAACACCGGGAGACATTGCAAAGCAGGCAGACGGATAATTCTATGGTAGCGGCCAGCATATGGGGAAAAGCGATATTCAGGGAACGGCTTAGGTGTTCGTTGATATTATAGGGCTTTAAAGGGGCGTCCAGCTTGATAAAGATCAGGCGGTCTGTTTCCTGAAAGCCCAGCAGCAGCAGGCGGCGGCGCAGATCGTCGGCATTTGCGTCCGGATCCGAGATAACGGTTCGCAGCTGGGATTCCAGAATCAGCGCATGTTGTTCCTGAATATGGATTTCAAACCATTTTTGGATATAGCTGCAGAACAGGAGAAAACAATCCAGCTCCCCGTCCGTAATGGGCCCGTGGAGCGGGATCATGGTTGCGGAACCCAGAAAATTTCCATTCAGGGAAAAATTGTGATTGTAGGCTTTATGGGGAAGCAGGGCGGTTTCATAGACATAGAGCCCCTTCCGTTTTGCCCGGCCGGGGTCAGTCCGGTTCAGCTTCAGCAGAAAATCCATGTCGCAGCTTCCGAATTCTAAAATCAAATCCCAGAGGTGATCCACCTCCCCGATGCCGTAGTTGGACGTATGGGCCAGATGCCGCTGATAAGGATCCAATAAAAAAGCCGGGCGGCCCAGGACAGCCTTCGAGGCGTCAAACAGATCCTGCAGCATGGCGCCGGAGGTCAACAGGTTCATCATGGTATTGTCCCAGCTTGTATAAAAGGTCAGCCCGTCCAGTACGCAGTTTAAAACCCCGTCCAGATCCGTTGTATGAAGCAGCAATACATCGTTTCTGTGGGCACAGAGAATCCGGTCATTTCCGTTTCGGAAAAAGTCCTTCAACCTGCCGATATACAGGGTATTTTCGTTCAGGGTTACTTCCGGGGAAAAAAGGCGTACCGCCTCAATCTCGAAGCGGTTGGAGGTAATCTGAGCTTCTGCTTGATAATTTTTTAACCAATTGGCGAAAATCTGCATACTTAGTTTCATGGCACCCTCCGGACAGATGAAAAGATAGTAAAATTATAGCGGAACAGGCAGGCAGCGTCAAGGCCGCCTTTGTTCTGCTTTTATTCGTATAAAATATATGAATACCGGAAAGAAAACGATGGTACAACTATTTGTTTTATATGTATACAAACAGATATGGAGGGGTATATAATAGGAAAAAACGCGGAGCGAAGGAGGAATTTTTATGAATTCAGCAGAGAAACTGGAAAAAATGTTGCGTTTGGAAAAGCCCAAAGACCGAAGCGAAATCCCCTATTTCCCCCAGATTATCACATGGGCCGGTACGGTGTCGGGAATTTCCCAGAAAGAGATGATTTTTGATGTGGATCAGAATATCCGGGCGCTGGATCTTACGTTTGAAAAAATAGGGAAACCGGATGTAATGATGTGTACGGCAATGCGGGATACCACGTTTATTATGGGAATTCCGGTGCGGCTTCCCGGCAAGGACCTGGAGGACAACGCATTGTACCAGTTTGTGGAAAGCGATCTGTTTACGCTGCCGGAGGGCGGAGAGTATGAACGGATTCGGAAAATGGGCTGGCAGAACTGGAACGGAGAGCTGCTTTGCAGAATTCAGGACCCGCCCTTCACCAGTTCCGAACAACTGTTCGAGCGCTTTGCCCTGATGGGTCAGAATGCGGGAAAAATGGCAATGCATTTTATTCCCCAGGGCATTCAGCCCTTAACCCATACGGCATGTGCGCCGGTTTTTGATACCCTGTCCCAGTCCCATACCATGGAGGAATTCTGCTATGATCTGTACGACTATCCGGAAGAAGTGAAACAGGTCATTCTGGAATGTACCCCGGCGGTGATCGGCCAGGCAATCGGAACTGCCAAACAGGTGCAGGGCAACCGTGTGGGTGTTTACGCCATGCGTTCCTCCGCAACCTTTGTTTCCCCGGACGCCTTTGAAGAATTTTGCTGGCCGGGCCTTAAAATGATGATTGAAGCATTTTGGGCAGAAGGGATTACTACGGTGCTCCACGCCGACGGAAACTGGCTGCCGATGCTTTCCTATTTCACCAGACTGCCGAAGTCCAGTGTCCATTTTGAATTCGACGGGGATACCGATATGCGCAAAGGATATGAAATATTGGAAGGCTGGCAGAGTATGAGGGGAGATGTGCCGGCTGCGATGCTGGCTTACGGGACACCGGAGGAGGTTTCCGAATACTGCGAAGGCTTAATCCGGGATCTCTGTATGAAAGGCGGGGTTATGCTGGGCTCCGGCTGTGAAGTGCCGATGAATGCAAAGCTGGAAAATGTCCTTGCAATGGGGAATTCCCTGAAATAGCCGAAGGCAGAAGAATGCCGGACGGAATACCGGAGCGTGTTTGGATTTTCAAACACGCTCCAATTGTCGTGAAAAAGAATATTTGCCGTTTTTTCCAAAAAAACAATGGTTTTTATCCTCTCCTGTGGTATAATTTTGAAAGTGTGTGAAAGAGGAAAATAGTATCTGGCGTACAATCCAAAACTATAGACGTAAGGAGAGGAATTTATGAAATATGGATTGAGGCTGATCATTTTTGCAGTTCTGGCGTCGTTTGCGGCGGCGATTTCCGTAGGAATTGTCCGGTTCTGAGCCTGGGAAACGGTTTCTACGGTGCAGAAGCTGGAAGGGCCATGGGAATTTCGAACCGATCAGGGGGAGCAGGGAGAAATGATGCTGCCGAATGCGATTTCCCTGAAGGCGGGAACCGGGGAAGTTTCCCTGGAAACGACTCTTCCAAAATGGGAAGGGGAAGCATATGCCATCCATTTTGAATCCGTGGAGCAGACGGTTCAGGTATTGGTAGACGGAGAAAGCCGTTATCTATATGGAGCGGATCCGGAAGCAGAGGATTTTGTTTACCGAAGCGCTCACAACATCAACCAGGTGGAGCTGAAGCAGGAGGACAGTGGGAAAAAGCTTACGATAATCTATCGGTCCTCCCCGCTTTTTATTATTGAGATGGGGGCTTTGCGGGAGGTGTGCTTTGGAACCAAAAGTGATTTGATGCTCTGCCGTTTTCGGGAAAGCGTGCCCTATATTTTTATCAGTTTTTTTGCCGTCTTCATCAATATGTCTGCACTGCTTTTGTTGACGGCATACCGTGGGATGCCTGTGACCGGAAATTTGTGCGTTACGCTGCTCGCGGTGTTGGCAGTAGTCTTTTTTAATTCGGAAAATCCGGCGCTTTGGCCGGCGCTGCACTACCAGCCGGCCCTTTCCAGTTTTTTGGACTGGTCATTTTACTATCTGGATCCTCTGATCCAGCTGATGGCCTGGCTTTCCATGTATTATGCCGGATGGAATTTCCGGAGTGGGGAGAGGTGGAAACGGAACTGTGGGTTGGGATTTGGACTAGTGTACATCGGAGCAGTAAGCGCATCGCTGATGGGCTTCTATAATTTTAATCTTACCCGGCCTTTTTTCATGGTATTTGGTTTTGCCTACACCATTTGCCTGCTGTGGGATAACAAAAAGTACAGGGAGAAGGGGGACTCTCTGGGACTTTCCCGGGCAGTCCTGGTGCTTTTGGCGGGATATTATCTGGATTATCTAAGATACTGCCTGATGCTGCTTCCGTGGTTAAATCAATGGCTGGTCCCTTTTCGAGTAAAAGTGCCGTTTCAATTTTTTATTGGTTTGACGCTGATGATTTCCGGCTGCCTTGTGCTGCGGGAAACAATCTGGCAGATGGCAAAACGGGAGGCGGATATCGAAGTAGAGTCCGCTACCGCATGGATGCAGGCAAAATATGCCAGGCAGCAGTATGAGAGCATCGTTCAAAGAGATGATTCCTTAAGAAGTTTGAGCCATGATATGCGCTTCCATTTCCGTGCGGCAGCTGCCTTGCTGGCGGAGAAAAAGATTCAGGAGGCGGAACGTTATCTGACCGAAATCGAGGAGCGGGTTGCGGCGATACGGCTTGCCCCCTGGTGTGAGGATAATGTGGCAAATCTCACGATTGGCTGGTATGCGGACCAGCTGCAGCAGCAGAAAATTCCCTTTTCAGTCTCTGCCAATATTCCCATAATGAAGGAGGAAGTCCATGCGGATCTGAATTGCATTCTTTCCAATGCTCTTCAGAATGCGATGGAGGGCTGCAGGGGGCAGGAGGATCCCTTTGTCCGGCTGTCGGCGAAACCGAAGCCGAAAGGGAATGAGCTGCTGATTCGGATTGAAAACCGCTGCAGTAAGTCACTTGTTGGTCGGCAGCAGAGGTTTCCCACCACTAAAACAGGGGACAATCACGGGATAGGCATGGCCAGTATGGAGGCTGCGGCGAAAAGACAGCATGGGTATCTGAATATTTCTGCCGATGAAGGGGTTTTTCGGCTGGATGTGGTATTGAGCAAAGTCTTTTTATGAAAGGATTGTGAAAAAATTATTAAAGATTTTCTTAATTGTGAAAAAATCCATTGTTCCTCTTTTTTGCCTGTGATATAATCCCTCTTAAATGAGAAAAACACCGGTTCTTTTTTCATCCGGTGACATGCGGCAGGTATGCAGAATAAGAGGATGTGGCAGAATGAAAGAGTTGATAGCAAAGTATAAGCACGGATGGATTTTATTGTATTTTTTACTGTATTTTCCCTGTTTCGCCTTTCTGGAGAAGACAGTGACAGCGGAAAGCCGTTTTCATGTGATTCATATGGCGGTGGACGATTATATTCCTTTTATTGAATTTTTTATAATCCCGTATCTGCTCTGGTTCGGATATGTGGCAGCGGCAGTGGTATATTTCTTTTTTTTCGATGTATCCGACTACTATAAGCTGTGCTGCTTCCTGTTTGTGGGAATGACGATATTTTTGGTGGTTTCGGCTATTTATCCCAACGGCCATTACCTGCGGCCAAGCGTATTTCCAAGGGAAAACATATGTTCGACATTGGTGCAGTGGCTGTATGCAACGGATACTTCCACCAACCTGTTTCCGAGTATTCATGTGTATAATTCCCTGGGCGTACACATTGCAGTGGTAAAGAGCGAGAAGCTGCGGCAGTATAAATGGGTGCAGGCCCTGTCCTGGACCCTGGCGGTCAGTATCGTGCTTTCTACGATGTTTTTAAAGCAGCATTCCGTCTTTGACGTGATTACCGGATGCCTTCTAGCGCTGGTTATGTATTCCTGTGTTTACGGGAGGGTGCCTTTGCGGAACCGGAGAAAGGTGTACCAGGGACAGCTGCCGGCGGGTCAGTGATTCGGAAGGCTTTGAGTGAACAGTAACACCAAAATATTACAGCAATATTAAGGATTCCGGGATTTGTTGACATTCTCGAAAAAGGCTATATAATAGAGGATGAAGCTGCAATATAAAAAGAAAGGAATTCAGTATATGGCAACAATTGGAAAATTGGGAAAGAAAAAAATCCTCCTGATTGCAGCGGCGGCCCTGGTGGTTTTGCTGTTGGCAGTTTATTTGGGGGTAGGAATATTTTTTCAAAGCCATTTTCAGTTCCGTACCGTGATCAACGGGGTGGACTGCTCCGGGAAGAGTATTCCGGAGGTGGAGAAGCTGATTGCTGCAGAGCTGGAGAGCTATCAGCTTACCCTTGTAGAGCGTGGAAATGGCACAGAGACAATTCAGGGGCAGGCGATTGACGTCCGTCCGGTATTTGACGGAAGCCTGAAGAAGGAAATGAGTTCCCGGAACGGCTTTGCCTGGCCGGCGTCTTTATTTCAGCAGACGAAGATCAAGCTGGAGACTATGGTGGAATTTGACGAGGGCTTATTGGAGCAGTGTATCGAAGAGCTCCAGTGTTTGAAGCCGGAGAATATGGAGAAGCCAAAAGATGCATACGTTTCTTCTTATATAGAAGGAAAGGGATATGAAATCATCCCGGAAGAAGAAGGGACTACGGTAGATGTGAAGGCTCTGACGGAGGTCGTTAAGGCGGCAGTGGTGAACTTAGAGGAAGAGGTATCCCTGGAAGAGAACCAGTGCTATACTGAGCCGGATTGCCGTCAGGATAATGAGAAGCTTGTGAAGACGGCCGAGGAGCTGAACAAGTATGTGGTTGCATCTATTACATATGACGTAGGGCAGGAAGAGGTTCTGGATGGGAAAACCATACAGGAATGGATTACCGTAGACGAGGAGAACCAGATTACGATTGACGAAGAGAAGATTGCGGAATATGTGGATTCTCTTGCGGAGAAATACGATACGGCGAAACGAACCAGGAGCATTAAGACCAGCTATGGTTCTACGGTGAATTTAGGCTGGAACGAGTATGGCTGGAAGATTGACCAGGAGCAGGAAGAGGCAAAGATCCTGGAGAACATCAAGGCCGGGGAGAAGGTCTCACGGGAGCCGGAGTACAGCCAGCGGGCCAGAAGCCGCAGCGGTTCGGATCATGGCGGGACCTTTGTGGAGATTAATATTACGGCCCAGCATTTATTTTTCTATAAAAACGGATCCTTATTGGTAGAATCGGATTTTGTTTCCGGGGATCTGGCAGACGGGAACGGAACCCCCAGCGGGGCCTTTGGACTGTCTTATAAGCAGCGGGACGCCATCCTGCGGGGGCCGGATTACCGGACGCCGGTAAGCTATTGGATGCCCTTTAACGGCGGGATCGGCCTGCATGATGCCACCTGGCGCAATGATTTCGGGGGAAATTATTACAAATCCAGTGGTTCCCATGGCTGTATCAATCTTCCCTACAGTGTAGCGGAGAAGATATTCAATAACATAGAAGCAGGCGATGCCGTATTCGTATATGAGCTGTCGGGCACGGAGAGTCCCAAAGCAGCAGCCCAGGACGCGGCTGCCCCGGTGATTGCAGCCATTGATGCGATCGGAGAGGTGAAGTTGGAAAGCGGCCCGGCCATTGATGCGGCCCGGCAGGCATATGAGGCGTTAAGTGATTCGGCTAAGAACTATGTAAAGAATTACGACACTTTACTGGAAGCGGAAACTACCTATGCGGAGCTTTGGGCATGGCAGCAGGCCGAACAGGCTGCCCAGCAGCAGGCCCAGCAGCAGCAGGCCGCCCAGCAGCAGGCTCAGAATGAAGCCCAGGCGGTCATCAATGCCATATCCGCAATTGGAACGGTTACATTGGAACAGGAGGCAGCCATCGTGAATGCCAGAAACCAGTATAATGCATTGAGCGATTTGGCCAAATCCTATGTGACGAATATCAATGTACTAACAGCAGCAGAACAGCAGCTTCAGGAATTAAAAAATAACAGCGCCGCAGGAACCGCGTAGCGTCTGGGAAGTAAAAATGCCGCAGGAATAAAAGCGGTGGAAAGTAAAGATGCCGCAGGAGAAAAAGCGGCAAAAAAAACAGTACCGCTGGCTTGATTAGCGGTACTGTTTTGGCGTCAGGCCGGTATATTTTTTAAATACCTTGGAGAAATAGCTCTGATCCTCAAATCCGGTGGCAACGGCGATGTCTATGACCGAATAGCCGGTGCTGGTGAGAAGCCGTTTGCTTTCCTCTACCCGGACCATATTCAGATATTCTTTAAAGGAAGAGCCGGTGGACTGCTTGAACACCGTAGAAAAATAGGCCGGGTTCAGATGCACATGCTTTGCCACATCGTCCAGGGAGATCGGGGATGAGAAGTTTTGGGCAATGTAGAGAATGGCTTTTTTAATCAGCTCACTGTTTTTGGTTGGAATGTAATTAAAAATACAGTCTGTAAAAGTTTCCACAGTCTCCTGAAGCTTAAAGCAGACATCGTCTAAGGAGCGCATGGACTGTAAGGATTTCAAATATTGGTTATTGATTTTCAAAATACTGTCCGAGGTAGCCCCGCCTTCGATGGCGGCCCGGGAGAGCAGGGAGCAAAGCTCGATGGAACGGGTTTTTACAATGTCCAGGCTGTTGCCTTCTGCGAAAAACACATAGCCCAAAAGGTCGTTTAGAATGGCCTTGGCCTGTTCACAGTTTCCGGTCTTGACCTTGGTGATCAAATCCTGTTCCAATTCGATGGGGTAAGAAGAAGTCCCCGGTGAAATTCCGGATTTATACATCTGTATGGATTCATTGATCCTGGACTGCTGGCTAAGCTTGCTCTGGTTCATAATGAGCTGCTGCTTGCTTTCCGAAATCAAATCCGCAAACAGATAGTAGAGCAGGCGGCTGATGTGGGTAACCATGGAGGAGGGTACGATTTTAATGGAATCCAGCTCCTCATATAAATCCAGCAGTGCCGTGGTGGACAGGTTATAGCGTTTGTCAATGCCAAGGACCAGCGTGGAGTCCGGCTCGTCCATCAAAAAGGGCCCTACCAGAACCGAGCCGAACAGGGTATTCTTGTTCATCAGAGGGAATACGATGTGATTGAGATTGGCATGGCAGGAAAAAATATAGGTTTCTCCCAGATCCATGGCCTTCTGACTGGCCCGGATGTGTACCCGCTCGCAGGAATCCTCTTTGGGAAGGTATTTTTTGATGATCCGGCAGTAGTTGGAGGTTTGTCCGTAAGAATCCAGGATTCTTCCATTGGCGTCGATAATCTGGGTTGGAAGGCCGATACAGGCGTAAAAGGATTCCAAGATTTCACAGAGCCGCTGTTTTTCTACGATTTGATACAGGCCAGATTCCATGGGATAAGTACCTCCTGAAAATTTTACAAAAAATATCTAAAATTTATTATAACATAGAAATGGGAAAAAATATAGAAAAATACTATACATTTTTGAAGAAATGTAGTACTGTAGTAGTTACTGTTCACTCCTGGGCCGTGCACTGCGCTGCACGGCCACAGGCCAATACAGTAACACGGTAGTAAGAGTTTCAGCGGCTTGGCTTGTCTGAACAAGGAAATTGGGAATGAGATAAAAAGTGAGGAAAAAGTATGGTTTCAAAACAGATTTTAGAAGATATTTCCAACAGCTCGGCGATTCGTGCCATGTTTATTGAAGGGAAGGCCCTGGCCGAGGAAGTGGGGAGAGAAAATGTGTTTGATTTCAGCCTGGGCAATCCCTGTACGCCAGTACCGGAAGCTTACACCCGGGCGATGCTGGAAATCATCCGGGAAGAAGATTCCCTGGAGCTTCATGGATATATGGACAATACCGGATACCCGGAGGTGCGGAAGGCTGTGGCAGACAGCTTGAACCGGCGGTTTAAAACCCGGTTTGATGCCGGAAATATCATTATGACAGTGGGGGCGGCCGGGGCCATCAATGTGATTTTGAAGGTGCTGTTCGATCCGGGGGACGAATTGATGGTGTTCGCGCCGTATTTTACCGAATACCGGAATTACTGCGGTAACTGGCGGGGCGTACTCTCCGTGGTGGAACCGGATTACGAAACCTTCCAGCCGGATTTAGCGGACATGGAGCGGAAGCTCTCCCCAAAGACAAAGGCCGTTATGATCAATAACCCGGTGAATCCCAGCGGTGTGATTTATTCCGAGGAAACGATTCAAAGGATTGCATCCTTGCTGGAGCAAAAACAGCAGGAGTACGGTCATGAGATTTATTTGATATCGGACGAACCATATCGAGAACTGGTGTTCGATGGAAAAACCACGCCCTTTTTGACGAAATATTATCGGAATACATTTGTGACGTATTCCTTCAGCAAAGCGTTGTCCATTCCCGGGGACCGCATCGGTTATTTGGTGGTGCCCAAGGAAATGGCGGATTTTGATACGGTGTTTCAGGGGCTTGCCATTGCAAACCGCATTACCGGATTTATCAATGCTCCGGCCCTGATGCAGAAGGCCGTGGCCCGCTGCCTGGAGGAAAAGACGGATGTGGATTTTTATGACCGGAACCGGAAGCGGATCTATGAGGCATTGACCGGACTGGGATTTTCCTGTGTGAAGCCGGAGGGGACTTTCTATATGTTCCTGAAATCCCCGGAGCCGGATGAGAAGAAATTCATTGAAGCGGCGAAGAAGCATCATATTATACTGGTGAACGGGACAACCTTTGCCTGCCCCGGTTATGTGCGGCTGGCTTACTGTGTCCCCTATGAGATGCTTGAACGATCCTTGCCCGCTTTTGCTGCCCTGGCCGCAGAATACGGCCTGAAGAGCGCGTAAGCCCGGCAGGAACAAGTCCTGCGGAAGGCCGGAAGCGTAAGACCCAGCGGGAGCAAGCCCTGCAGGAGGCCGGAAAGAGCAGGAGGAAAGGAAGGATAAAAATGGCAGAGTGGGAAAAGAATATAAGAAGAGTAGAGCCATATGTGCCGGGGGAACAGCCCAATCGGCCCGGCATGATTAAATTGAATACCAACGAGAACCCGTATCCTCCGGCGCCGGGCGTCGGTTTGGCTTTGAAGCAGTTGGATACGGAACGGCTGCGGCTGTACCCGGATCCCGCTTCCACCCTTTTAGTGGAAGCATTGGCGGCCCGGAACGGGCTGAAATCAGAACAGGTATTTGTGGGCGTTGGCTCCGACGAGGTGTTGGCGTTGGCGTTTCTGACCTTTTTTCAGAGCAAAAAGCCGGTTCTTTTTCCGGATATTACGTATTCTTTTTATGAAGTATGGGCGCAGCTGTACGGGATTCCCTATGAGTGCCAGCCCCTGGATGAAGCGTTTGGTATCCGGGAAGAGGATTATGAAAAAGAAAACGGCGGAATTGTGCTGGCGAATCCCAATGCCCCTACGGGGCTTCTGGTGGATCCGGATTTTCTGCGTCGGATTCTTTCCAAAAATCAGGATGTCATTGTGATCGTAGACGAAGCATATATTGATTTTGGAGGGGAATCAGCAGTGTCCCTGATTCCGGAATTCGACAATCTGCTGGTGGTCCAGACTTTTTCCAAATCAAGGAGCCTGGCGGGAATGCGGATCGGAGCAGCCTTTGGCCAGTCCGGGCTGATTCGCTATCTGAATGATGTGAAATATTCCTTTAATTCCTATACTATGGATCTGACAGCCCAGAAGCTGGGAGCAGCTTCCCTGGAAGACGAAGGATATTTCCGGGAAACGATACAAAAAATCGTGAACACCCGGGAGCGTGTAAAAGCAGAGCTGAAAGCATTGGGATTCCGGTTTGGGGATTCCAAGGCGAATTTTATTTTTGCCACCCATCCAAAGCTTTCGGCCCCGGAGCTGTTTGAAGCCCTGAAACAGGAAAACATCTACGTCCGGTATTTTGCAAAACCGCGCATCCGGGATTATCTGCGGATTACAATCGGAACGGACGGGGAAATGGACGTACTGGTAGATTTTCTGAAAAAATATGTAAAAGCTGCAGACCAGTGAGGAAAATAGCAGGAAAAATAGTGGCAGGAAGAAAATAGGAAGAAAAATGGCAGGAAGAATAATAGCCAGGTAAAACAGAACAGGATTGGAGAATGAAATGGTAAAAGATATTTTAAAAGGCGTGGTAATGGGGATTGCGAATATTATTCCCGGGGTCAGCGGCGGAACGATGGCAGTATCCATGGGAATTTATGACCGGATCATCCATGCAGTTACGCATTTGTTTTCGGAATTTAAGCAGAGTATGAAGGTATTGATTCCCATCGGCATCGGGATTGTCCTGGCCATTGTGGCGGGTGCAAGAATAATCGAATGTATGTTCGGAAACATTCCCTTTCAGACGAATCTTCTTTTTATCGGACTGATTCTGGGAGGACTGCCGGCTATGGGGAAAAAGGTAAAGGGAAACCGGATAAAAGTAAGCTACATCCTGGCCTTTCTCCTGTTTTTCGTGCTGGTAGTAGGATGTGCCTCCCTGGAAGGGAACAGCGGAACGGCGGCGGAGCTAAGCTTTAGCTTCATCAATGTATTTAAGCTGTTGGGAATCGGGGTAATTGCATCTGCAACGATGGTGATTCCCGGAGTCAGCGGTTCCATGGTATTGATGATTTTGGGCTATTATGAGCCGGTATTGGGAATGGTGAACCAGTTTGTGGATCATTTGAAGGAATTTGACCTTCAGGGATTGATTGGAGACTGCGGGGTACTGATTCCCTTCGGGATTGGCG
Source organism: uncultured Lachnospiraceae bacterium (assembly GCA_910588885.1). Classification (GTDB taxonomy): domain Bacteria; phylum Bacillota; class Clostridia; order Lachnospirales; family Lachnospiraceae; genus 14-2. The sequence goes on along the minus strand of CAJUSQ010000050.1, from coordinate 2,707 downwards.
TGGTAGTCGGAATCTTTGTCATTGCCAAACTCATTGAAATCGTATTTGAAAAATGGCCGCTTTTGGCTTATTGGGCAATTATCGGCCTGATTGTAGCTTCCCCGGTGGCGATTCTTATGATGAATGAATTCGGAACACTGCAGATAATGACCATACTGACCGGGGTTGTAGCGCTGGCAGCCGGGGTACTGGTTTCCCTGAAGCTGGGAGAGGAATAAAACAGGGCCCTATAGAAGTGGTGCGAAGTAAGTAACGCAATAAGTGAAATGATCGCCCAAAGACAGTTATAGGTGATGGGGTTGTTACAGGACTAAGCGAAGCGGCTGATTAAAGTCAGGGAGCCGCTTCGCTTAGTCCTTTTTCCCTCTGCGTCATGGTCAACTGCAGTTAGTCACCGCCTTTTACTTGATTATGGAGGAAACGGCCCGAATTTTGAGGATGTAATTAGTTTTGTTTATTTGAAATTATTTTTCCTATAACCTCCAGTATAAGATATTGCCGGAAATTCCATTATTTACAAGGATTCGTGGGCTCTGCTGCACTTGCCCTCCGGAATAAGAATAAAGATCGCAGACATAAAAATAAAAACACTACCCGAATTATTTATATACATATTTAGGAGTTTTGGAATGATTAATTGAGTTAAAAAGTATCATATGAAAAATATTTTAGAAATGTCATTGAAATATATTAAAATAATTATTATAATTTAATTAGCTAAAAAAATATAAAAAGAGGAAAAAATAATGAAAAAGAAGCAAATGTTAGGAATACTTTTAATTGTTGGATGCCTGATATCATCTATACCTGTATCAGCATCACAATTGAATGAAAAAGATTCCGATTATGGAATATCTGCGAACATGGAACAAAATTTGGAGGGTATACATAATGAAAATGTAGCAATTAATCCTTTATCCGATGGCGAATGGATTCAAGCGGCAGATGGGCGTTGGTGGTATAGACATAGTGATGGATCTTATACCGTGAATGGTTGGGAATATATAAATGGTTCATGGTATTACTTTGATGCGTCTGGTTGGATGATGACTGGTTGGATACAAGTGAATGGAAACTGGTATTACCTGAGTAGCAGTGGCGCAATGGTTACTGGTTGGCAGTTTATTTCTTATCCAGGAATAAATAATAATCAGCCTTATTATAACTATTTTAATAGTAGTGGTGCATTTGTTACTGATTCAGATGTTATAGGCTGTGGTCATGGATATTCGACATTTAAAGACTATAAATATCAGGTGAATTTAAAAAGTATGAAGTATTATACTAGTTGCTCCAGCAGTCAAAATTCTGCAATTGCAGTGGGAGTGAACGCATGGAATAGAACAGGATTACTAAACATGTCTCAAGTGAATTTTAGTAATATATATGATTCGACACTTATCTTTTCTGGAACAGTTTTTCAAAATCCGAATACGCTTGCAAGTACGGAATTTTGTGTGAATTATTCATGGGGTTCTAATACTAATGGAAATTGGACAAAAGCGCGTGTGTTTGTAGATACGGATCAGGGAACGATTAATTCTGGAACGATAGCGCATGAAATAGGGCATGCATTAGGGCTGGCCCATAAAATCTCAAATCAAAGTAGTATTATGTGTCAAACAAGAAACGGGAGAAAAGTCAGTACACCGCAAGCGATGGATATTGAAGCGGTAAATCATATTTATTGATGAGGAGGAAATATATGAGAAAAATAAATAATATAGAAAAAATGATAGGGGTATTGTTGGTCTGCATGTTGTCGGGCGGATGCGGTTTTGCCGGAAACGGGGAAATTGGACAAGAAAAAAAGGAAGCGTCTTTCGCAAAAGAAATTACCGATACAGTGGAAGGGGAACCGATTATTTCTGTCGTATATACAACCAATGACTTTGCAGTGTCTTATCCGGATATCCCATCTCTTGCGGAGCATAGCGAAGTGATTGTTTACGGCGAGGTAGAACAAATCCATTATATGGTAGAAGAAAATGGCTATTGCTATACAAAGGAAGAAGTTCGTATTTTGAAACCCATCAAAGGAGGATATAAAGAAGGGGACAGGATCCTGGTATCGAAAGAACAGGGACTGATATCCGTTCAGGAGTACCTGGATTCTTTTCCGGGGGCAGCTGAAGAAGAAATGAGCCCGGCAATATCGGCTTCTGATTTCAACCGCGCAGATCATATTTATGTTGAGAAAAGAGGAAGGAACGATATCATGTCCAAAAAGGGGCAGAAAGGAATATATTTTTTGGGAAAATCATCTTCATATGATACGGATCAATCCTACTGTAGACTGACGGAGGAAGAAGCGGAGTATATAGAATATCGTGAAAATGAATTTGTACAGACTGCAGAGTTAGGGATGGCAGAACAATTGCCTGCAGCTGCAGGCGGTGATGAAGAAGGATTGACGTTTTCGGTATATTCTTTGGAGGAAATGATAGAAACAATCGGAAATGCAGCGGAACCTATGACATAGCCGGGCAGCCATCTGGAACATTTCAGGGAGATGTTCATGAAAAGAAAATCTTATAGAATGTATATTTATGGAGGTTGATTATGGCAGCTGGAACCACAAATATTGGATTCGAAGAAAAGTTATGGCAGGCGGCAGATAAGCTGCGTTCTAAATAAGCCATGGCATGGGTTTGTATGCGGCGGCACGGGTCGTGTGTGATATGGGAGCAGAAATAATTTGCATTTC
>CAJUSQ010000049.1 GCA_910588885.1 uncultured Lachnospiraceae bacterium | reverse complement strand
GGCAACTTTAAATAGGCCGGATTCGTTACTGTGAACGCCATGGGTGTGAACAGTAACAAGTGTTTCGAAGCAGCAGGGAAGAACTGCAGGAAAAGATTGACAAGAGATTGCCTGCTAGTATAAAATAGCGGAAGGACGAAAAAAATCGTTACTGGAAGCAAGGAAACAGTAACAAAGAAACGGCCTCGGAAAACTTGTTTTCCGGGGCTTTAGATATACAGGAGGGCAGCAGCGTGGCTGATTTGAGAAAAGAAATCGAAAAACGAAGAACATTTGCAATTATATCCCACCCGGACGCCGGGAAAACTACATTGACGGAAAAATTCCTGCTGTACGGCGGGGCGATTAATCTGGCAGGCTCCGTGAAAGGAAAGGCAACGGCCCGTCATGCGGTGTCCGACTGGATGGAAATCGAGAAGGAGCGTGGGATTTCCGTAACCTCTTCGGTACTGCAGTTTCTCTATGACGGTTTTTGCATCAATATTCTGGACACTCCGGGACATCAGGACTTTTCGGAGGACACGTATCGTACCCTGATGGCGGCGGATTCCGCGGTGATGGTGATTGACGGCTCCAAGGGTGTGGAGGCCCAGACCCGGAAGCTGTTCAAGGTGTGTGTGATGCGCCATATTCCGATTTTTACCTTTATTAATAAAATGGACAGGGATGCCAACGATACCTTTGATTTGCTGGATGAGATTGAAAAGGAGCTGGGGATTGCCACCTGTCCGGTAAACTGGCCCATCGGCTCCGGAAAGAATTTTAAAGGGGTATACGACAGGAATACCAGGAACGTAAAGCTGTTTTCCGATACCCAGAAGGGCACAAAAGAAGGGGAAGAAAGAGATCTGGCCATAGATGCGCCGGAGCTTTCCGCGGAAATCGGGGAAGAGCCTTTGACGAAGCTTTTGGAGGAAATAGAGCTTTTGGACGGCGCCAGTGCGGAATTTGATATGGAGCTGGTTTCCAAGGGAGAGCTTTCCCCGGTATTTTTCGGATCTGCCCTGACGAATTTCGGCGTGGAGACCTTTTTGCAGCATTTCCTGCAAATGACGGCTCCCCCTCTGCCCCGGAAGTCCGATTTGGGAATCGTGGATCCCTTTGGCCAGGAATTTTCCGCTTTTGTATTTAAAATCCAGGCCAATATGAACAAAGCCCACCGGGACCGGATTGCCTTCCTGCGTATCTGTTCCGGCAAATTCGAGGCGGGCATGGAAGTGACCCATATCCAGGGCGGCCGGAAAATGCGGCTGTCCCAGCCTCAGCAGATGATGGCCCAGGAGCGGAAGATCATTGAGGAAGCTTATGCCGGGGATATTATCGGGGTTTTCGATCCGGGGATTTTTTCCATCGGGGACACCATCAGCGCCGGGGCAGAAAAATTTGCCTTTGAAGGCATTCCGACCTTTGCACCGGAGCATTTTGCCAGGGTGCGCCAGATGGATACCATGAAACGGAAGCAGTTTGTAAAGGGCATCAACCAGATCGCCCAGGAAGGGGCCATCCAGATTTTCCAGGAGCACAACACCGGTATGGAGGAAATCATTGTGGGAGTGGTAGGCGTACTCCAGTTCGATGTTTTAAAGTACCGCCTGGAAAACGAATATAATGTGGACATCAAGCTGGAGAATCTGCCCTATGAGCATATCCGCTGGATTGAAAATGAAGAGATTGATTTGGACAAGCTAAGCGGCACCTCCGATATGAAAAAAATCAAGGATTTAAAAGGCCGGCCCCTTTTGCTGTTTGTCAACAGCTGGAGCGTGGGCATGACGTTGGATCGAAACGAAGGGCTGGTGCTGTCGGAGTTCGGAAGGAATTAAGAAGGAGTGAAAAAGGAATTAGGAAGGCCGTCTTGATACGGAAGACCTTGGAAAAATGCAAAACCCTGTTCTGCCATATTTTCATAATAAAAGAAAAAAACGAAAAGTTTATGAAAATTTTAGCACTCAACACTTGCGAGTGCTAATAAAACGTGTTATAATGAAGCAGAACAAAAGGAAAGGACATAAAAGGCGGATGGGGCAGAGCAGTCCGGACTTTTTTGGACTGCTGCAAGAAAAGCTCTGCAAAAGCCCGAGTATCCCGGTGTTTGAATAATAATTGAGAAGGAGCGATGATTTATGTTGATGCCTAGTATTTTTTCAAGAGATTTGTTTGAAGAGGTTTTCGATCCGCGTTTCTTTGGATATGGATATCAGGACAATGGCCTGATGAAAGCAGATGTGAAGGAAACGGAGAATTGTTATGAACTTTCCATTGACCTGCCCGGTGTGAAGAAGGAAGATTTGAAAGCCGAGCTGAAGGACGGATATCTGACGATTGGGGCAACCGTGAACCAGGATAAGGACGAACAGGATTCCAAGGGAAGATATATCCGCAGAGAGCGTTTCAGCGGTTCCTTTAACCGAAGCTTCTATGTAGGAGAATCTGTGAAGCAGGAGGAAATTAAAGCAAGATTTAAGGATGGGACCTTAACCATGGTGGTTCCGAAGAAGGACAAAGCGCCTCAGGTGGAGGAGAAGAAATACATCGCAATCGAAGGATAAAGCCGAGCCGGACCACAGGTATAAAATAGCGAGATATGGGCAAAGTAACCGAAACAGAGAATGGAGGAAGAAAGATGGCAGTAACAGTGATTACAAGTGAGAATTTTGAACAGGAAGTTGCAAAGAACCAAAAGCCGGTAGTGCTGGATTTTTGGGCTACCTGGTGCGGGCCCTGTAAGATGCAGGGGCCGGTCTTTGAGGAAGCAGCCGAAAAGTTCGGGGACCGGGCAGCCTTCGGGAAGGTGGATGTGGACGAGCAGCAGCAGCTGGCCCAGCAGTACGGGGTTATGAGTATTCCGACCTTGATTCTCTTCCGGGACGGAGCGGTTGTGAAAAAGGAAGTCGGTTTCCACTCCCTGGAACAAATTGACCAATTAATTCCTTGACGGATGGAGAAAGATCTCTTATAATGAGAACAGCTGTACGAAACAGCTGTTCTTTTCTTTGCCTTTGAAGAAAGGCATCTTTTCCGGCGTTCCGGTCTTTCATCCGGAAACAGCCAGTTCACCCGCCTTGTTTATGGGGCCGTAAAGAATCACATTTTTACGATTGCTTCCATTAAGACCGGTCACATGTTTATGCATATCATTCCCTAAAAAGTAGTTGACAATAGAAGAAAAGTATAATAAGATGATAGCAGAGGAGAACATTAGTTCGTAGAAAGAAGGAGAGCTATTTATGGCCAAGGAAGTAAAAGAAACAAAGGATGATAGATTAAAAGCATTAGATGCGGCGATCGCCAAGATTGAGAAGGATTACGGGAAGGGCTCTATTATGAAGCTGGGAGATTCCAGCCGGAATATGAATGTGGAGACGGTTCCTACCGGAGCTTTAAGCCTGGATATCGCTCTGGGGCTGGGCGGCGTGCCCAAGGGAAGGATTGTGGAGATCTACGGGCCGGAATCCAGCGGTAAGACCACGGTGGCATTGCATATGGTAGCCGAGGTGCAGAAGCTGGGAGGAATTGCCGGGTTTATTGACGCGGAACATGCCCTGGACCCGGTTTATGCCAGGAATATCGGGGTGGATATCGACAACCTGTACATATCCCAGCCGGATAACGGCGAGCAGGCATTGGAGATTACGGAGACGATGGTCCGCTCCGGTGCGGTGGATATCGTGATTGTGGACTCCGTGGCGGCGCTTGTGCCGAAGGCGGAGATTGACGGCGACATGGGGGATTCCCATGTGGGGCTGCAGGCCCGTTTGATGTCCCAGGCTTTGCGGAAGCTGACGGCTGTGATCAGCAAATCCAACTGCGTGGTGATTTTTATCAACCAGCTGCGGGAGAAGGTGGGCGTGATGTTCGGAAGTCCCGAGACTACCACCGGCGGCCGGGCATTGAAGTTTTACTCCTCCGTCCGCCTGGATGTCAGGAGAATCGAATCCCTGAAGCAGAGCGGCGAAGTAGTGGGGAACCGCACCAGGATTAAAGTGGTGAAGAATAAGATTGCCCCGCCCTTTAAGGAAGCGGAATTCGATATCATGTTCGGAAAAGGGATTTCCAGGGAAGGGGATATTCTGGATCTGGCTGCGGAGATCGGTATCGTGAATAAATCCGGAGCCTGGTATGCCTATAAGAGTGATAAGATCGGCCAGGGCCGGGAGAATGCCAAGAATTACCTGCGGGACAATCCCCTGATCCGGGACGAGATCGAGAACCAGGTGCGCCTGCATTATAACCTGAACGGTGCCGCCCGGGAAGGTACGGACGCCGCAGCAGAGCCGGATGCGAAGCCCGCAGCCGGGAAGGAAGCAGGCCGGGAAGGGAAGACGGCAGCCGGGAAAGATGCAGGTACGGAAATAAAGCCTGCGGCCGGAAAGGAAGCAGGCCCGGAAACAAAGCCTGCGGCCGGAAAGGAAGCAAAAGCGGGAACGGCGAAGGAAGGGCCCCTGAAGGAAGGAACGGAAGAAGGGCAATAATATAAGTTCCCGGAGCATTCCGTAAATTTGCAGGGAACCAGTTTTGATTTGAAATGAGGGAAAGCAGCTGTGACAATGATCAACCGGATAGAACCCTTGGAACGGGGGAAGCGAAAGATTGTTCTGGAGGATGGAAAGAGCCTTGTGTTGTACCGGAAGGAAGCGAGGGATTTGGAGCTTGCGCCGGATATGGAGCTTACTGCGGAAGCTTATCAGGAGATTTTGAAGAATATTTTGATTCCCCGGGCGAAGAAACGGGCGCTGCATCTTTTGGAGAAGATGGATCGGACCGAGTCACAGCTGCAGGAAAAGCTGCAGCAGAACGAATATCCTCCGGAAGCCATTGAAGCGGCTATTGAATATGTAAAAGGATACCATTATATTGATGATTTAAGATATGCGGAAAATTATATCCACTACCGTTGCAGGGATAAGAGCAGACGTCAGCTGGCACTGGAGCTTTCCAGGAAAGGGGTGGCCCGGGAATGCATCGGGCAGGCCCTGGAAGAAGCATATGGAGAGGAAGAGGAAGCGCCGAAGATTTTGCGCTGGCTGGAAAAAAAGCATTATGACCGGGAAACGGCAGATGTGCGCCAGAAACAGCGGATGTATCAGTTTCTGATGCGGAAAGGGTTTTGCTCAGAGGATATTCTTAGTTTGATATAATACTTGACATAATATAGAAAAAAGTATAAAATCAAGATGTTGTTATTCATGGGAGTTCGAATATGAGAAACAACATATTTTGCTATATGTACTGTCAAATACCCCTATGGGAAGCAGGCAGGGCGTCCTCTCTTGCGACGCAGCCAGCGGGCCGGGTATCTGACCCCCGCGGCAGTTGCCGAGGATCGGTGGCAATCATCCGTTTGGAAGAGGGCCTGCGGGAATGAAAACTAAATAAGGAGGTGCTCCTGTGCCAGGAATCACTATCGCTGTTACAGCAATCATTACATTGATAATTGCTGTTCCTGTGACTTACCTTGCTACCGTGGAATACCGAAAACGGGTTGCAGAATCCAAGATCGGAAGTGCGGAAGAGAAGGCAAGAGAAATCATAGACGAAGCGGTGAAGACTGCGGAGACGAAGAAGCGGGAATCCTTACTTGAGATCAAGGAAGAATCCATTCGGACAAAGAATGATTTGGACAAGGAGATCAAGGAACGAAGGAACGAGCTTCAGCGTAACGAACGCCGTGTGATCCAGAAGGAAGAGAATCTGGATAAGAAGTTGGAGGCGATTGAGAAGAAAGAAGCAGGCTTTGCGGCGAAGGAAGATGAGATTAACAGGAAACGGGCAGAAGTTGGAAGACTGCATGAAGAACGCGTACAGGAACTGGAGAGAATCTCCGGATTGACCTCTGAACAGGCAAAAGAATATCTTTTAAAAACCATTGAAGATGATGTAAAACTTGATACTGCAAAATTAATCAAAGAAATGGAAAACAGAGCCAAGGAGGAAGCAGGGAAAAAGGCCAGGGAGTACGTGGTGACCGCGATTCAGAAGTGTGCGGCAGACCATGTGGCCGAGACTACTATTTCCGTAGTCCAGCTTCCGAATGATGAAATGAAGGGAAGGATTATCGGACGGGAAGGAAGGAATATCCGGACATTGGAAACGATGACAGGTGTGGACCTGATCATTGACGATACGCCGGAAGCCGTTATTTTATCCGGTTTTGACCCAATCCGAAGGGAAGTTGCCCGCATTGCATTGGAAAAACTGATTGTGGATGGACGTATCCATCCGGCAAGAATCGAAGAGATGGTGGAAAAGGCTCAAAGGGAAGTTGAAACCATGATTCGGGAAGAAGGAGAGGCTGCTACCTTAGAGGTGGGAGTACATGGAATACATCCGGAACTTGTTCGGCTGTTAGGAAAGATGAAATTCCGGACAAGCTATGGACAGAATGCTTTGAAACATTCGATCGAGGTTGCCCAGTTGTCAGGTTTATTGGCGGCGGAGATCGGTGTGGATGTTAGAGTAGCGAAAAGAGCCGGTCTGTTGCATGATGTCGGAAAGTCCGTGGATCATGAGATAGAAGGATCACATATTCAAATCGGTGTGGACTTGTGCCGTAAGTATAAGGAATCACCGGTGGTAATTAATGCAGTAGAAGCACATCACGGAGATGTGGAACCAGAGACGTTGATTGCATGTCTGGTACAGGCAGCCGATACCATTTCAGCGGCGCGGCCGGGTGCAAGAAGAGAAACGTTGGAAACATATTCAAACAGGTTAAAGCAGTTAGAAGATATTACAAATTCATTCAAAGGTGTGGACAAGTCTTTTGCAATTCAGGCAGGTAGGGAGATTCGGATTATGGTAGTTCCGGAACAGGTCAGCGATGCAGATATGGTATTATTAGCAAGAGATATCTCAAAACAGATTGAAACGGAGCTGGAATATCCAGGTCAGATTAAAGTGAATGTTATTCGCGAATCGCGTGTGGTTGATTATGCGAAATAAGCTGCAGATGCAAGCAGAGAAAGGGACTGTTGATACAGTCCCTTTTCTTTTAAACGAAAAGGATCGGAAAGGAGATTCAGGAAAATGGAACAGATGGTAAAGCGGGTAAAACGGGAACTAAAATATGCCGGGACAATTGTGGATTTCTATACGGATTATATGCAGACACCGGGAGGAAGAATCGCAGAATGGGATTATATCGAGCACCGGAAGGGAGCGGCGGCAGTGGTGGCCGTATTGCCGGACGGAAAGCTGCTGCTGGTGAAGCAGTACCGGAATGCCCTGGACCGTTTTACTTTGGAAATTCCGGCCGGAGCCAGAGACAGCCGTAATGAGGAGCCGATCCGGTGTGCAGCCCGGGAGCTGGAGGAGGAAACCGGGTATCGTTGTGAAAATCTGGAATTTTTAATTTCCCTGAAGACGACTGTGGCCTTTTGCAACGAAACTGTGGATATCTTTGTGGCCCGGGATTTGATCCCTTCCGAGCAGCACTTGGATCCCGATGAATATGTGGAGCTGGAGGCCCATACGGTAGAAGAACTCTGTACCTGGATTTATGAGGGGCGCATTCAGGATTCGAAAACCATCGCGGCTGTAATGGCATATAAAAATAAATACTGCGCCTGAATCGGCCTTCCCTGCAGAGAAGACAAGGGATACCGGGAAAATGCTCATGATTTGCCCAGGCCCTGCATATAATGAAATGCGGCAGTAAAACCCGGCATAATGCCGGAAAGCGGGAGGAAGCGTCCCGGCCGTTGGGATCGCCGGTAATTGCGAAGCGCAAGGATCGGCAGAATGGGAAAGGTGCAGGGAAAAAGCGGAGATGAAGCAAAGGGTAAGGAGATATTTAAGCGTCCGAACAGGAACAAAGCCGATACAGGTGCAGGGAAAGCCGGAGTGGCTGAAGTATCTGCGTCTGGCGGTTTTTTTGTGCTTTGTGGCAGGAATTCTATGTGCCAATTTGACAGACCGGGAACAGCTGGGGGGTTTTGGGATCTGGAACGGATATTTTATTGAAAAATTTAAATATGCCCGGATCCAGCCGTTGGAGCTGTTTTATTATGTCCTGGAGGAGCGTCTTTTGGTCTTTCTGCTTTTGCTGTTGTTCGCTGCCACGAACTGGGGGATTCTGGCTGGAGGGTTGTTTCTGGGATGGCAGTGCTTTGCGGCAGGATTTTTGATGGCCGCCTCAGTGGGGGCTTATGGCATAAAGGGGATCCTGCTGACCGGTACGGCCGTATTTCCGCAATATCTCCTTTATATTCCGCTCTACATATCTTATTTGTATCTGGCCTCCTTTTGGCGGCAGCGGGCCAGGGGCCAGGGCCTGGAAGGAAAGAAGCGCCCGCTGCGGGACTATTCGCTGTTTATCCTGCTCTGTGCCTGCATGTTAAGTATCTACATTGCCGGGATTTTTTTGGAAAGCTATGTAAATCCCTATTTGCTGAAAAATGTCTTAAAATTTTTTTGAATGATTTTTACAATATGTGGTATCATGCCAAAATGACCTGTCGATATGTTGTAGTTTCCTGTGAAATGCCGGAAAATACGGAAAAAATACCATTTGATTTTCTTGGAAATTATCATTATAATACAGAAGTAGGCCGGTTTTGCGGAATGAGGGGCCGGAATATTACTGTTTGGAAAGGTACGATGGGGATGCGGATATGAAAGAGGAACTGGCAGATTTTATTGCATATTTAAAGGAGAAAAAGCATATTTCGGAGAATACGGCAGTTTCCTATGAACGGGATTTGCGGAAGCTTTTGCAGTTTCTGTCGTCCCAGGGCTGTAACAGGCTTTCGGAAGTTACGACCACCGGATTGGATTCCTATCTTTTATTTTTGGAACGGGAGGGTCGCAAGCCTTCTACGATTTCCAGAAATGTGGCTTCCATGAAAGCATTTTTTCAATATTTGCAGAAAAAAGGAGAACTCGGTCATGATGTGGCGGAGAACCTGAAGGCGCCGCGGATTGAGAAGAAGGTTCCGGAAATCCTTTCCCAGGAGGAGGTAGAGCAGCTTTTGGCCCAGACCAAGGGCGCATCCCCGAAGGAATTACGGGACTGCGCTATGCTGGAGCTTTTGTACGCTACCGGAATCCGGGTGTCGGAACTGATCGGCCTGCAGATGGAGGATATTAACCTGCAAATGGAATATATCAAGTGCCGGGACAGCCATAAGGAACGGATTGTTCCCTTTGGCAATATTGCAAAGGAAGCCGTATCCCGGTACCTTACGGATGGAAGGAAAGAATTGGTAAAGGAAGGCGGGAACCCGTGGCTGTTTACCAACTGTTCCGGGCAGCCCATGAGCCGCCAGGGATTCTGGAAGCTGGTAAAGGGATATGGGAAAAAGGCCGGTATCCGTCATGAGATTACGCCCCATACCTTAAGGCATTCCTTTGCCGCGCATCTGGTAAATAACGGGGCGGATTTACATGCCGTACAGGAGATGCTGGGCCATTCGGATATTTCCACGACTCAGATCTATGCAAGAATCGGTCAGAGTAAAATCCGTGAAGTGTACGCAAAGGCCCATCCAAGAGTGTAAGGGAATAGAGGAAAGAAAGAGAAATCGCAGCAGATACAGGGTGAAAGGAGAACTTTCACCCTTTTTTGTGTTTGAGAAATTCTGAAAGAACGGTTGTCCTAACGGTTCATTTCCGCGATGGCATAAATCAGCTGTTCCGATTCTTCCCAGCCCAGGCAGGGATCCGTAATGGATTTTCCGTAAACATGTTCATGGACGCTCTGGCAGCCGGGCTCAATGTAGCTTTCTATCATGACTCCCTTGATCAGCTGACGGATGGCGGGAGAGATGTTCCGGTTGTGCATCACTTCCTTCACAATGCGGACTTGCTCCTTATATTGCTTGTTGGAATTGGAATGGTTGGAATCCACAATGGCAGCGGGATATTTTAAATCCATCTGATCATACATGTCAATCAGGCGCACCATGTCCTCATAGTGGTAGTTGGGGATGCAGACCCCGCGTTTATTCACGGCTCCCCGAAGCACCACATGGGTCAGTTCGTTTCCGGTCGTTTCCACTTCATGGCCCCGGTATACGAAATGATGGGGATGCTGGGCGGCATATACGGAATTCAGCATAACGGAAAAATCGCCGCTGGTGGGGTTTTTCATGCCGGCCGGCACGTCAAAACCGCTGACGGTCAGGCGGTGATGCTGATCCTCTACGGAGCGGGCGCCGATGGCAACATAAGTAAGCAGATCCTCCACATAGCCCCAGTTTTCCGGATAAAGCATTTCGTCAGCTGCCGGAAGGCCGAATTCTTCAATGGAACGCATATGCATCCCCCGCATGGCGATCAGGCCCGCCAGTAAATCCGGTTTTTTCTCGGGATCGGGCTGGTGTGCAATGCCCTTATAGCCTTCCCCGGTGGTTCTGGGCTTATTGGTGTAGATCCTGGGGACGATTAAAAGACGGTCAGAGACCTGATCCTGGATTTTGGCAAGACGGCTGATATAATCTAAGACCGCATCCTCATTGTCGGCGGAGCAGGGACCGATGATAACCAGGAATTTGTCGCTTTTTCCGGTGATAATATCACGAATCTGAAGATCCCGCTGTTCTTTGGCTTCTCTTGCCTTCCGGGACAGGGGATACTGGGTCTTGATTTCCTGGGGGGAAGGCAGTTTTTTGATAAATGTAAAACTCATGGTGTGTGATCCTTTCTTTTTTTGTCTGTTTCTGTAAAATAGCATTCCCGGATAAGTTCCACCGGCATTTTCTGTCCGGTCCAGCAGCGGAAAGCGGCGGCTCCCTGAAACAGCAGCATGTACAGGCCGTTTAAAGTCCTGCATCCCATTTCGGCGGCCTGTGAAAGCAGCCTGGTCTGCCGGGGATTATAGATAATATCCGAAACAATCAAATCCGGGTGCAGCAAGGAGGCGTCCGGCAAAACACTTTGCTCCAAATCCGGAGCCATGCCGACGCTGGTGGCATTGGTCAAAATGGCGCTTTCCCCGATGCTTTCCGCTAGCCTTCGGGTATCGGCCAAATCGAACAGCCTTATGGTGCAGCCGGTTTCCTCCGCAACCTTTTGGAAAAAAGCAGATGCGGAAGAAAATGTGGAATTTTTCCGCTTAAAGACGTCGATCGCGGCAACTCCATCCAGAGCTGCCTGGACGCAAATGGCAGTCGCAGCGCCGCCGGCCCCCAGCAGTGTCATTTTCTGACCAAGGATTTCGTATCCGGCATCGGAAACGGACTGCATATAGCCGATCCCGTCGGTGGTATGCCCGATGAAAGAATCTCCCTCCCGATAAACGGTATTGACAGCTCCTGCCAGCCGTGCTGCAGGAGTCAGGCCGTCTAAATAGGGAAGAATGGCGGTTTTGAGAGGCATGGTCAGATTAAAGCCCCGGATTCCAATGGATTTCAGTCCTAAAAAAGCTTCTTTCAGCTGATGGGGCGTTACATCGAAGGCCAGGTAAACATAGTCCAGGCCCAATTCCCGGAACGCTCGATTGTGCATCTGCGGGGAAATACTGTGGGACACCGGGCTGCCCAGCAACGCCGTAAGCCCGGTATGTCCGGTAATTTCATAATTCATAGGTATCACCCTTTTCTAATCAGTATTAAAACGGGGTGCCGCCCCTCTGACGGAGATTGCCGGCAGCCAGCCCAAGAGACGGGAAGGGACGGCGGCCGGATTCCGGCCCCATTACCGTATTAGCCTGTGGCCGTGCACTGTGCTGCACGGCCCAGGAGTGAACAGTAACGCCGTTACAGTTCTATATTAAAGGATTCAAAAATATATGTCAATGACCTTGCATAATGGCTTTTTATGAAGTATCATTAGAAGTAACAGCAGAGAAAAAATTTTTGGCAGGAGAAAGTATGAATACAGCAAAAGAGAGCCGGAACAGGGCGCAGGATATGATGGTAGCAGATCCAGACAGAGCGGCGGCGAAGGGCATTGCCCCACCTGACCGAAATGATGCATCAGGGCTTCGGATAAAAGAACGTGTGTTTGGATGCGGAGGGCCCATAATCTGTGTCCCTGTAGTGGAAAAGACGAAAGAAGGAATTCTTGCCTGTGTCCGGGACATGGTGGAACAGCAGGTGGAAATGATAGAATGGCGCATGGACTGGTTTGAAGGGTATCAGGATCCTTCGGCCGTGGAGGAGATTTTACGGGAACTGGCCGAAACCATGGAAAAGACGGTGCTGCTGTGCACCTTCCGCAGCCGTTCCCAAGGTGGGGAAGGAGTTCTTTCACCGGAAGAATACGTCAGGCTGAACCTGGCGGCAGCCCGGACGAGAGTCCCGGATTTGCTGGATTTGGAGTTTTATGAAACACCGCATCCGGGCGAGGTGATAAAGCAGCTGCAGAAGGAGGGGGTAAAAGTCGTCGCTTCTCATCACGATTTTGCAAAAACCCCTGCGATTTCAGTAATGGCCGGATATTTGGAAGAGATGCAGGAGGCAGGGGCTGATTTTGCAAAGCTGGCGGTTATGCCAAAAAATAAAACGGATGTACTGCATTTGCTGGAGGCGGTGCTTTCGGTGAAGGAGCGGCATCCCGAAAGCCATTTAATTGCCATGTCCATGGGCGGGGAGGGCGTCCTTTCCCGGCTGCTGGGACAGTGGTATGCTTCGGAAGTGACGTTTGCGGCTTTTTCAAAGGCATCGGCTCCGGGACAGATTCCCTATGAGACGGCGGCGGGGCTTTTGCATGAGCTGGGCCGGTGGATTTCGTAACTGACCTCTAAACGGGGCAGGAAACGAAAGCAGAAACAGCTGAATGGAAAACAAAAACAGAAACAGCTGAATGGGAAACGAAAATAGAAACGGCGGAATTGGAAATCATAGTCGAACAGAAAGCCATAGCAGAAGAGGAAGACAGAAAGAAAGGCGGAGATTGGAATGAAGAAAAATATTTTTTTAATCGGATTTATGGGAACCGGAAAAACAACGGTGGCAAAGGAACTGGCCAGACTGTGTCAGATTTCAGAGCTGGATATGGATGCGGAGATCGAGCGGCGTCAAAATAAGACCGTCAGCGAAATTTTTGCGGAACAGGGGGAAGAATACTTCCGGAATCTGGAAACAGAGCTTTTGAAGGAGTGTGAAGAAAAGGCGGGATATGTGATCGCCTGCGGCGGCGGTGTGGTACTGCGCCCTGAGAATGTGGAAAGCATGAAAAGAAACGGCTATATTTTCTGGCTGACGGCAGATCCCAAGACCGTTTATGAACGGGTGCGCACCGGAAAAAGCCGTCCGCTGCTTACGGGCCATATGAATGTGAAATATATTTCTGCCCTGATGGAGCTGCGGGACGGTTGTTATCAGGCGGCTGCGGACGTTACCGTTGTTACGGACGGCAGGGAGCCCCAGGATGTTGGTGCGGAAATTCTGGAGATTGTGAAGAAAATGTAAAAAAAATGTAAATTATGAAAAAACCTTTTGCTTTTTTGAAAAAAGTATGTTATAGTAAGAAAGTTGTTAGAGATAACAGCTTGCACCCATAGTTTAACGGATAAAACACCAGATTCCGGTTCTGGGGCTGGGGGTTCGATTCCCTCTGGGTGCATTGAAGCGATTATTATCTTTTTTATATAGAGACAATTGAATATAGGAGGTATCTATGAAACCAGAAGATTCGAAGAAACAGAACAATCCAAAGAATCAGAAGAACCAAAGAAAACAGGCGAATCAAGGTTTTGACTGGAATGTTGTAATAGATTTTTGCAGGAGAAACATAAAATATATTGCAGTAGGTATCGTTATCGTCATTCTCATTATCGTACTGGCGGTCGTTTCCACAAGAAAGGAAAGCGGGCCGAAGGATGGGCCGGGACAAGCCGTAGGCGAACTGGAACAGGGAGAGAAGGGAGAACAGGAAGAATTTCAGGTGGATGCCATTCCGGAGATTAATACGTTAATCCAGAACTATTATACTGCTTATGCAGCCGGAGACGTGGTAGGGATGGAAGCATGCGCAACACCGATTACCGATTTAGAGAAGGGTTATATTGGCTTGGTAAGCCAGTATATAGCCGGATATCAGAATATTAAATGTTATACGAAGAAAGGGCTGGCAGAAGGAGAATATGCCGTATCCGTGTCCATGGATATGAGCTTTGAAGGGGCAGGGAGTACTGCTCCCGGTTTGGAGTTCTTTTATATAAGGACCAACGAAGCAGGTGCATATTATATTGATAATTTGTACAGCCAGTTTAATCTGCGGAACCGTGAGCTGGAATTGGACAGCCAGGTAACGGCGTTTATTTCTGCTTATGAACAGCAGGAAGATTTTGTGAAGTTAAGCAGTGAGATCCAGCAGAAGTACGAAGCAGCTTTGGCTGCGGACGCAGCGCTGAATACCATTGCCAACGAAACGGTGCCTCAGGTATTGAAGAACTGGGAATCCGGATTAGGAAACGGAGACGGAATTGTGACACCGGAGAATCCGGAAGGTCAGGTTGCGGCAGAGAATCCGGATCAGACAGGCCCCGGAGGAGCTCCGGCCGAAACACCGACAGAGAATCCGGAAGAAGCGCAGCAGCCCGAAGAACCGCAGGTTCCTTCGGAAACGGTTTATGCAATTGATAATGTAAATATCCGGAAAGAGCCCAGGGAAGATGCCGAGAAGGTAGGAAGCGCCATTGCAGGGCAGTCCTTTACCCGGTCCGGTATGACCGAAGACGGATGGAGCGAGATTTCCTACAACGGCGGAACCGCTTATATTAAGAGTGAGTTTTTAAGCACGGAAGCTCCGGCGGAATCGACCCCAAGTGAAAATAATACGGAGAATACAGATAACTCCGAAAGCAACAATGAGAACAGCGGATTGAATTATGTACCGGATGGAATTACCATTACCCTGAACAGTGCAATGAATGTCCGGACTTCTATGAGTGAAGATGCGGACAAGATCGGAACGGCCCAGATTGGCGATACCGTGAAGGTTGTGCTAAGCTACCGTGAAGGCTGGACGAAGGTGGAATGGAACGGAAAGACCGGTTATATCAAGACCGACTTACTTGTGAATAATTAATACAAAGATTTATAAGAACTGCCATGGGATTTTTCGAGAAGGAAAATTTGTGGCAGTTCTTTTTCCAATCATGTATAAAACCGGAAAAAAGATGAAATCTAATCATAGGGAAAAAAGCAGGATAGAAGGAGGTTTCCTATGATTAGAAATGAAGAGGTCAGCGTACTGCAGGAATCGCGCCGTAATACCAGAATGGCCATAGATGCAATTGATACTGTACTGAATAAGGTGTACGATGAAGATTTGGCTTATGATTTGAACTGCCAGGCCAATAAGTTCCGGGAGCTGGACCGGAAAATACAGCGGACCATGCGGCAGGAGGGGATTGTTCCCAAGGAAGGCAGCCGGGTGGAAAAAGCGATGCTGTGGTCTGCGATTCAGGCAAATACATTGCTGAACACCAGTACGAGCCATGTGGCAGATATGATGATTCAGGGAAATACCAGAGGGATTACCGATTTAATGAAGGTCACTCATAACAATAAGATTGTCGGCAGCTATGCCAATGAGCTGGCCAACGAACTGATGGATTTTGAAGAAAAGAATATTCAAAAATTGAAAAGCTATTTGTGATATGGTAAAATCTGACATAAAGGGGATTTGTGTGCAGAAGGAATCCGAGTACTATGATAACCGGAAAAGGACTTCCGGGCAGGCATGTCCCCGGTCAGAGGAAGGGCAGAGGTACGGAATATTGGAAGAAGGAATACGGATTAATAAATATTTAAGTGAAGCAGGCGTTTGTTCCCGGAGGGAAGCAGACCGCCGCCTGGAGCTGGGGCATATCCGGATTGGGGAGCGGATTGCGGAAAGAGGGGACCGGGTCCTGCCGGGACAGCAAGTATATTTTTGCGGAAAGCCGGTACAGAAAGAAGAGGAGGCAATCGTCCTTTTGGTGCATAAGCCCGTAGGGATTGTCTGTACTACTGAAAGACGAGAAAAAGATAATATTATTAATTTTTTGCAGTATCCAAAACGTATTTATCCCATCGGCCGGTTGGACAAGAATTCCAGCGGCCTGCTGCTGATGACGAACCAGGGCGCTTTGGTCAATAAGATTATGCGCGCCGGAAATATGCATGAGAAGGAGTATATTGTAACGGTTCATAAACCGGTGACTCCGGAATTTCTAAGGGGAATGGCAGGGGGAGTCCCTCTTGCGGAGCTGGATGTGGTAACGAGAAAATGCCGGGTCGAGAAGCTTGGAACCAGAACCTTTCGGATTATATTGACCCAGGGCCTGAACCGGCAGATCCGGCGGATGTGCGAGTATTTTCAATACCGGGTGGTGGCCCTGAAGCGGGTCCGTATTATGAATCTGGAATTGGGAGATTTGGAGGTTGGTACATACCGGGAAATTACAGGGCCGGAACTGGCAGAGCTGGAAAAAAAGCTGCAGCATTCCAGCAATGCCCCCGTTTCTCCCGGGGAGCAGGCAGAGAAGGGCTATAAGCAGGAGCGCGGAAATGCACGGGAAAAGCAGGCAGGAGGACAAGGAAATGCACGGGAAAAACAGGCAGGAGGACAAGGACAGCAATGGAGAAAAGGCAGGCAGAAGAAAGATGGAACGCGTTAAAGGAGCAGATCGAATATCATAGTGACCGCTATTATAATCAGGATGCACCGGAAATAGAAGACCATGCGTTTGATATGCTGATGCAGGAGATGAAGGCAATTGAAAAAGAATTTCCGGAGCTTAAAACCGCTCAGTCCCCCACCCAGAAGGTAGGAGGGACGGCGAAACGGGAGGCCGGTGTTTTGGTGCGCCACAATGTGCCGATGCTTAGCCTGCAGGATGTATTTTCCAAAGAAGAAGTATTTGATTTCGTAGAGGAAATGGAAAAGCAGCTGGAAGAGCCGGAATTTGTGGTGGAATATAAGATTGACGGTTTGTCCCTGGGGCTGCGGTATGAAGACGGGGATTTGAAACTGGCCGTAACCAGAGGGAACGGCATCGAATATGGGGAAGACGTAACGGAGAACGCCAAGGTTATTTCCGATGTTGTGAAAAAATTAACAGATCCGGTGCCTTATCTTGAGATCCGGGGTGAAGTCTATATGACCAACGAAGCGTTTGCAAAGGTAAACGAAAGGCAGGAACTGGCGGAAAAGAGGCCCTTTGCCAATCCCAGGAACTGTGCGGCCGGTACGCTTCGCCAGTTGGACAGCCGGGTGACGAAGGAACGGAATCTGTCTCTTTTTATTTTTAATATCCAGGAAGCGCGGGGGGCAGAATTTCAGACCCATACCCAGGGCTATGAATATTTAAAGAAAAATAAAATCAAAGTCATAGATGATTATCAAGTGTGCCGGACCCCTCAGGAAGTCTGGGATGCGATTTTGAAAATCGGGGAAAACCGGGGAAATCTTCCTTATGAAATTGACGGCGCCGTAGTGAAAATCAATGATTTCGCACAGCGTCGGCGGCTGGGGGCAACCTCCAAGGTACCAAGATGGGCCATTGCCTACAAATATCCGCCGGAGGAAAAGGAAACCACCCTGCTGGATGTGGAATTGTCCGTGGGAAGGACCGGGCGGATTACGCCGACGGCCGTATTTGAACCCGTCCGGCTGTGCGGCACGACGGTATCCCGGGCGACCCTTCACAATCAGGATTTTATTGACGAGCTGGACATCGGGATCGGCGACCGGATCATGGTTTATAAATCCGGGGAAATTATACCGAAAATCCGGCGGGTCTTAAAAGAAAAACGTCCCGAAGGCACGGTGCGGTTCCGGATTCCGGAGTTTTGCCCGGTCTGCGGTGCGAAGACGGAGCGGGAAAAGGATACGGCGGATATAAAATGTGTCTCTTCCTCCTGCCCGGCCCAGCTGGAGCGGCATATCATAAATTTTGTGGGCAGGGATGCCATGGATATCAAGGGGTTCGGAACGGTTTACATTGAAGAATTGGTGCGGCTGGGCTATTTGAAGGATATTGCGGATATTTATGACCTGCAGAAGCACCGGGAAACGCTGATTGCAGAAGGAATTATCGGAAAAGAAAAGAATACGGATAAACTCTTGGGAGCCATAGAAAAATCCAAGGGAAACGATGCCTGGCAGCTTTTGTCCGGATTCGGAATTCCCAATGTGGGGAAAGCGGCGGCCAAGGCGATTATGAAGGTATTTTCGGATATTCCTGCTTTGGGAGAGGCTTCTTTGGAGGAACTGACAGAGGTCAATGATATCGGGCAGGTCAGCGCCGCCTGTATTTGTGATTTTTTTAACGAAGAGAAAAATCAGACCATACTGAAGCGCCTGCAGGAAAACGGTGTAAATATGACAGCCGAAAAACTGCCCGGCGGACAGCTTTTGGAGGGATTGACTTTTGTCATTACAGGCACCCTTCCAACGCTGGAACGAAAAGCCGCCGCTGCCATGGTGGAAACTCAGGGAGGCAAAGTGTCCGCCTCCGTGTCTAAGAAGACCAGTTATGTGCTCGCCGGGGAGAATGCGGGAAGCAAGCTGACAAAGGCCGGAGAACTGGGAATTCCTGTGCTGGATGAAGCGGCATTTTTACAAATGTTTAGGGAATGAGTCGGAAAATGAAACAGGGAAATAAAGGGGGTTCGCGGAAGGAACCTTTGCAGAATAAGGAAAGAAAGCAGGGATAGGTATGCCAATTAAAACACAAAGTGAGTTGCCGGCAAGGGAAATCTTAGAGAGGGAGAATATTTTTGCCATGGATGAAACGCGTGCAATACATCAGGATATCCGCGCAATTGAAATTGGGATTTTGAATTTAATGCCGTTAAAGGAGGAAACCGAGCTGCAGCTTTTACGGGCGTTGTCCAATACGCCGCTGCAGGTGGACGTGACCTTTCTTATGGTGTCAAAGCATGAATCCAAAAACACGCCTACCAGCCATTTGAACAAATTTTATCTGCCTTTTGAGAAGGTAAAAAAGCAGAAATTCGACGGATTGATTATTACCGGTGCGCCTTTGGAGCAGATGGAATATGAGGAGGTGGACTATTGGCAGGAATTTACGGAGATCTGTGAATGGACCAAAACCAATGTAACCTCAACGATGCACCTGTGCTGGGGAGCCCAGGCGGGCTTATATTATCATTACGGGATACCGAAATACCCTTTGAAG
>CAJUSQ010000048.1 GCA_910588885.1 uncultured Lachnospiraceae bacterium | reverse complement strand
AAATCCCTGTCAGGATTCGCAGCATGGCAATCCCTACAGAAACGGATACTCCCACAGAAAGGCTGTGCTGAATGGATTTCTGGGTTATGTAGCCGTTGGATACCTCCTCCACCTGCTTCGTCAGCACCTGTACCGCCGGCTCCGCCCGGACAATATAATACCCGATGATCGCCCCGATGGGCAGAAGCAGCCATTTCTGCTGGCCGGAGGCAATCGAGGAGCCGATATACTGGCCTGCCGGCATAAAGCCCACGTTCACCCCGGTCAGAAACAGCACCAGCCCGATATAGGTATAGAGAAAGCCTGATAATATTTTCACAATCTGATGCCGGTGAAACCGCCGGAACACCAGCTGAAAGATCAGAAACAGGCAGCCGATGGGGGCCAGGGCCGCAATCACCTCTTTACAATAGATCGGAAGCGCTTTGGCAAATTCTGCCGCCGCCTCTCTGGTGGAGGCCAGCTCCTCCAGCTCTACCGGCGTGTACACGGCTTCCCCCGGCTGATAGAATACGCCCAGCAGCAGTACCGACAGCACCGGGCCGATACTGCACAGGGCAATCAGGCCGAAACTGTCGCTGCTGGAATTCCGGTCGCTTCGCACCGACGCAATCCCGATTCCCAGCGCCATAATGAAGGGAACCGTAATGGGCCCGGTGGTCACCCCGCCGGAATCAAAGGACACCGGAATAAACGTATCCGGGGTAAAAAACAGCAGGATAAAAATCAGTCCGTAAAATCCCACCAGAATATAAGACAACGGAATCTTTAACAACATACGAAGTTCGGCAATTACCAGAAAAAGGCCCACTCCAACCGCCACCGTAGCCATCAGCACCAGATTCGGCACAGCCGGAACCTGCTCTGCCAGCACCTGTAAATCCGGCTCCGCCATGGTGATCAAAAGCCCCAGTACAAAAAATACAAGCATTGGGACAATCAGCTTCTTTGCCTTGCTCATCTGTACCCCAATGCCCTCTCCCATGGGGATCATGGACATATCCACTCCCATCGTAAAGAATCCCATTCCAAACACCAAAAGCAGCGCTCCAAAGAGAAATAAGATCAAGGCCGCCGGAGACAGCGGGGCCGCGCTGATACTTAGAAACAATACAATACCCGTAATGGGCAGAACCGAAACTACGGATTCATACACCTTTTCCTTCAACAATTCATGAATATGCAATCGCACCTCCCCTTTCCTATTATAAATGTACAGCCATACGTTTATTATATACAAGGAGCCCTCCCTCCACAACCATCATTTTAAAAAAATTAAAGTTTTTGCACACAGCCGTCACTGTTCCTTCCGTTTCCAGTAACACGCTGCCTGCAAAAACTTTCTTTTCCTTCAGGCCGTTTCCGTTCCTTTTTCCTGTTTTTTCTGCAAATACTGGACTGCAATCCGGTTTTCCGGCTTCACGTCGCAGAAATAGAGCACGGCCAGAAAAAGCCATTCCAGGGGTTTCATGAAAATATAGATCAAATCCGCAATATAGGGAGAATGGATGCATTTTGCAATCGGAAACCCATATTTGTCATAGAAGCTGCGGACCCCATGATGAAACCGGGGCATCCGCTCCTCCAGCACCTGTTCAAAGGCATTGGCAATGCAAAGCTGGCGGTTCACAATCACCGGATGTCCGTGCCGCATCCCCATACGCAGGGGCTTTACCACCTTCCGGTGGCCGCCTGCTGCCACCGTACACAAATAATGCTGATCATAAAAAATATTCTGCGGGGAAACCCTTTGGGAAAGATTCCAGTCACTGGTTTCCGTAAACCCCCGGATCACATCGTCCGGCTGCTGCCCAAACAACACCAGGATTCCAATCAATCCCCCGAAAATCGGTAAAAACAAAACCAGGGCCGCCACCGGCCAGGTCAGGGCATTCTGCAGCCTTCCGCTTATTTTTTGTAAAAAAGGGTTCCGGAAGCTCTTTCGCTCTTCCTCCACCAGCTGTTTCCACTGTATCATCAGGTTCTTCATCTGTATCAGAACCAGCAGAATCCAATTCAGGGGAAACAGAAGCAGCCAGAAAAATGCCAGGCCGGATACCTGCACCATCCAGAGCACACAGACCAGCAGCCCCCCATAGGAACAGGCAAGCCCCGTCACCACCACCAGAGGCGGCATGTACCTTAGCGGAACCAGCCGCAGCAGGAAATATCCCGCAAGTCCCACACAAGCCAGGGTCAACACCGTCGGCCAGGCAAAAGACGCCAGCGGCGTATGGATCTGGTGGTTAGCCAGCTGCACTTCCCAATCGGCCTTCAGGCCCACTTCCATAATGGCCAGATATCCGATGCTGTATAGCGGCCCCAAAAACCAGGTCAGGCATTCCGAAACATTCCGCAATTTCCGAATCCTGCCCCCATACCTGCTGCCAAACAACAGGGCCGTATGAAACCCCGTTATCATAAGGGGAAGGCCAAACAACGCAGCCAATCCCATACATACTATAATGGCGTAAAATGCTTTTTCCATCTAAGCTTCCTCCTTTCCGGGTTCTTCCCGCCGGTTTGAGCCCGTTCCTTCCGGCTCCTCCAACTCCGGCTCTTTCCGCCACTCCATCAAGTCCCCCGGCTGGCAGTCCAGGGCCTCGCAGATTTTATTCAGCGTTTCCAGCTTAATGGCTTTCGCCTTTCCGTTTTTCAGAATCGAAATATTTGCCATGGTTATGCCGACCCGCTGCGACAGCTCTGTCACGCTCATTTTCCGCTTTGCCAGCATCACATCAATATTTATAATAATCATATGGGCCTCCTTCTATATGGTCAGGTCATTTTCTTCCTTCAGCTTTGCCGCATTCCGGATTAAAGCAGAAAGCGCAAAACAGACCACGCCGACTCCGCAGGCCCCGAAGATCACAAAAAGGGACAGGACGCACATGAGAACCCCCAGGCTTCCCGCACAGCCCAAAAACACACAGCCGCCCAAAATCAATCCTCCGGCGCCAAAGGCCAGCAGCCCGATCCGCTTCATTGCCCGGGCATTTTCCCGGCAGAAGCTGTTGTCCTTCCCGATCCTGCTGCAAATGCCCCAAAACAGCGCCAAAGCCAGATAGCACAGCAGCCCGATCAGCCACATCCCGCACATTGCCGGCCACTTCAGCCAGGCATTTTCCGGATTCATGGCGAGCTTTCCCACCACCAGCGGCACATACCAGAAGAAAAACAGCGTCGCCAGCGCAAAGGCCGTAGCCGTAAAAAATTTCAGTCCTCTCGCAATCCTAATCTGTTCCATCTGAAACCCTCCATATCCTGATTCGTTTCATAAAATTTTTTCATCACGCAAAAATGCTGCCGATACACCCAGGGTGCCTACAGCAGCATTATATCAGATCTATTATTGAAATTCAATCATTATTTATTGAATCACGATATATTTTTATTGTTTTATTTCAATTCCGCCCATTTGCAACAACGTGGTCCCGTTATCGTCCCGTCCCTTTGCGGTAATGACGTTCTACATTTTCTTCAATATATTCAGATGATGCTTTAAAATCCCATAATAATCCGCCCCCGGCTTCAACCCGAAGCTTCCGATCATAGATTTATACAGCTGATCCCTGGAAGCGCCCCCATTCCGGAGCAGGAGCTTTCGTATCCGCTCTACCGGGACTTTCTCCAGGCCGTGATAGGCAAAAACAGTAGTAATGTAATGATCCAGCCGGGCATTCCGATCCTTCAGATAAATCTTCCCTAATTTCTCATGAAACTCCTTATTATCTCTTAAGAAAAAATAGACCTGCCGTCCATGCTCCGGCCCCAACAGGGCTACCAGGGCCTCATGGATTTTGTTGAGCCGCCGGATCGAAATCGACCTGCAAAGCCCCAGTATGCATTCCACCGGAACCTGGAAATCCCCTTCCCCGTCCTGTTCCGCCGGATTTCCCGGGGGATTGGCGGATTCCGGAGCCTTTGGTTCCTTTTTCAGAGGCTGCTTCTTTGCCGCCTCCGGGGACGCTTCCGACTGTACTTCCTCTTTACGGATCCTGGAAACATTCACCCCCGCCTGCTGCCAGTATTGGATGGCCGGATCGTAGCCGGTATCGTTGGACATAATCACATACGCATCCCTTGGACGCTTGCAAATATAATAGCCCAGCCTGGAAACCAGCTGAAAATCCAGTGCGTTGTTCCCGGTAAAGCATTTTTCCCAGACAATTTCATATTTCTTATATTCCGCCAGCAGCTGTGCATGTTCCGCCGCAAAATGAGGGCTGTTTTTTGTGAAAAAAATAACGATTTTATCTTTCCGATGCAGCTTTGGCAGCAGCCGGACCCAGGCATCGTTCACATTTTCACTGTCAATGAGGTAGGTTATTCTCTGTTTTCCAATCAACATGGTCACTCCTTTTTGTCATGGCTCTGTTCTTTGGCTTTCCCCATTTCCCGCTTTCCCAGCCGTACTTTTTCCAACTCTTCGGACAGTTCCCCGGACAAATGCTCCCACAGATAATTCCTGCCCTCCGGAACAAAGCGGCTCAATTCCCTGCGAATCTCCACATTGGAAGCTTCAATCTCCTCCCATAAGCTCCGGGCGGACATGCGGGATGCCCCCTGCCCCAGGATGATCATCTGCTCCAGCCCGTCGGAGGTGGCTACCGTCACCCTGTTCCCACGCCCGATCTCATGGGTTACTTTTTCAATATATTGATCTGCCGTTTCCGCTTCCTTGGTGTATACCACATGGATATTGTGATATTTTTGGCTGGTTCCCGGATTTCCCTCTACCTTATAGGCATCAAAGACCAGGATCAGCGTATTGTTCTTATACCCCTGATAATTGCTTAAAATATCCATCAATGCGCCCCGGGCGGCCCCGATGTCTGTCTGCGCCAAATCCTTCAGCTCCTCCCAGCCGAAAATAATATTATATCCGTCCACCAGAAGGTATTCCTTTTCTCCGGTATGGCCTTTTGCGTTCTTTACTCCGGAAATCCGCTGCTTTTGGGCAGCCCCATTCAAGTCCTTCCCATATGCCCCTGTAAAAGGTTCTTTCCCGTACACCGTCGTCTTCGGCCCGCTTCGGCCTTTTTTCTTCCAGCCCTTTCGTTCCTGGTTCCCGTCCCCGTAGGTATGCTTGAAAATCGCTTCCAGTTCTTTTTCATCCAACGGCTCTGCCGGGTACGTCCTGGTTTCGACAGGCAGGTCTTCCTTGGTCTCCGGCGCTTTTTTCGTCAAAATCCCCTCCACATGCATATAATCATATACCTGGTCGTAGCGCACCACGAAGCCCGCTCCATGGGCGCAGAATACGGAACCGGTGGGGTTGTCCAAATCCCCCTCGGAATCATACCCCATCGCTTCTATGACTTCCGCTTCGTTATGACAGGGCCGATAGCCTGCCAGCGTACAGGACAGGCGGCCCTGTCCCCTGCTATAGGCCGTCAGCTCCTGCTGATACCCCTGGACCGTAGCCGCAGGAACCGTTCCGGTCAGCCGTGACAGCTCTCCCTTTTGCCCGGCCGGTTCCGGCCCCAGGACTTCCCCATGCATCCTCCGCAGGTCCGTCATCGCACGTCCCACCATTTCCGAAGGGAGCTCCAGGCTGTATTCATAGACCGGCTCCAGCAGGCGGCTGTTTCCCATCTTCAGCCCCTGCCGCAGGGCACGGTATGTGGCCTGCCGGAAATCCCCGCCTTCCGTATGCTTTTGGTGTGCCCGTCCGGCAACCAGGGTAATTTTCATATCGGTGATTTCCGACCCGGTCAGTACCCCTTTATGCTTTTTTTCTTCCAAATGGGTCAAAACCAGCCGCTGCCAGTTTTTATCCAGCTCATCTTCACTGCAGGAGGATCCGAACTGCAATCCGCTGCCTGCTTCCCCCGGCTCCAACAAAAGATGTACCTCGGCATAATGACGCAGAGGTTCGAAATGCCCGACGCCCTCTACCGGCTCCGTAAGGGTTTCCTTATAGACAATGGTCCCGTTTCCGAAGTCCACCTCTGTCTGAAACCGCTCCCGGATCATGGTTTTCAGCACCTCCGTCTGTACTTCACCCATGAGCTGCAGGTGGATTTCTCCTGTTTCCTCCTGCCACAGCACATGCAGAAGGGGTTCCTCCTCCTCCAGCCAGGAAAGCTGCTGCATCAGGGTATGGACATTACAATCCTCCGGCACCAGAAGCCGATAGTTCAATACCGGCTCCAAAATCGGAAGCGTTACATTTTCCTCTATTCCAAGCCCTTCCCCTGCAAAGGTTTGGGTCAGGCCCGTAGCCGCACAGATATTTCCCGCGCCGACCTCCATTTCCAGCTCGTAGCCGCTGCCGGAACAGCGGCGCAGCTGATTGGCCTTTTCCTGCCATGCCTGCCCACCGGCTCCCACTCCCCTTAACGGGGTCTTTACCTTCAGGCTTCCTCCGGTAATTTTCATATGGGTCAGCCGGTTTCCCTGAGCATCCCGGGAAATCTTAAATACCCGGGCGCCGAATGCTTCCGGATATTCCGGATATTGTGAAAAATCTGACAATCCCTCCCCAAAGGCTTCGATTCCCTGAAGCTTCAGAGCGGAACCGAAATAGCAGGGAAATACCTTCCGCTCCTGAATCATCGTCCGGACCTGCTGCCCCGAAATGCTGCCCCGTTCCAGGTACTGTTCCATGACCCCTTCGTCACAGAGGGCAAGACTTTCCAGAAAATCCCGGGCAGTTTCCTTCTCTTCGGTCAGAAATTCCCGGGCGTTGGTAAAATCCAGGCAGTTTTCCGACAGCCTGCCCTTCAGTTCCTGCAGCAGAGCTTCCTTCTTCTCCCCTGCCAGATCCATTTTATTGACGAATAAAAACACCGGAATCCGATAGCGGGAAAGCAGCTTCCAGAGGGTTTCCACATGGCTTTGTATGCCGTCCGTCCCGCTGATAATCAAAACCGCATAATCCAATACCTGCAGGGTACGTTCCATTTCCGCGGAAAAATCCACATGGCCGGGCGTATCCAGCAGTGTCACCTGCTTGTCCCCGATGGAAAGCTCTGCCTGTTTTGCAAAAATCGTAATGCCCCTTTCCCGTTCCAGCTCATACGTATCCAGAAATGCGTCCTTATGGTCTACCCGGCCCATCCTGCGAAGTATCCCGCCGGTGTAAAGCAGGCTTTCCGCAAGGGTGGTTTTTCCTGCGTCCACATGGGCCAGCAGCCCTATTACCAAATGACCCGATCCGTTTGTACCCATAACCAACTACACCCTTCCTTACACCAGAATCCGATAAGACGCTTCAAACACTTTGCCCGGCCCCAGCTCATTTCCCCATTCCCGCTGATCCAGCTCTCCTTCAAAGGCTTCATGATCTGCCCGGCCGTACCAGGGTTCAATACAGACAAAGGGGGCCTGTTTCCTGGGCGGGGACCAGATGCCGAACAAGGGGGCGTCAAAATTCACCGTAAGATATACCTCTCCGGCAGGATTTACCAGGGAAACCTTCCGGGCCTGATGGTTTTCAATAATCAGAGCGTCTCCGTCAAACAGATCCCCGGTAATCCGCATCCGTCCTTCCAAAAGGGGATAAGCCCGGAACCTGTCGCTTACTCCGCCTTTTCCAAGCAGACGGCTTTCCAAAGGCCCCGGCACGTCAAAGGCAAGGGAATAGTCGGTCTGTGCCTCCCCTTCCTTTAAGGGACAGCGAAACGCCGGATGGCCTCCAATAGAAAAATACATGGGCTCCTGGGCCGGATTGGAAACCCGCCAGGATACCTGAACAGAGCGTCCCGCAAGGGTATAACCGATCTCCAGCCGGTATGCAAAGGGAAATTTGGCCCTGGTTTCTTCCGTATCTTCCAGTACAAACCAAATGCTGTCCCCGGTCTGTGAAAGCAGCGTAAATTCCAGATCCCGGGCAAAGCCGTGCTGGGGTAAGGAATAGGTCTTTCCCCGGTAGCGGGACTCATTATTTCTATAGGATCCTACCACCGGAAACAGTACGGGCGAACTTCGTTTCCAATAAGCCTGATCGGCACACCACATGTATTCCGTTCCGGTTTCATTGTCCAAAAGGGATGTAAGCTCCGCCCCCAGGGACGCAATTTGTATGGTAATATCCTGATTTTTCAAGGTATATGCTGTCATGAACTACCTCCTTTTTCAAAACGTTATATCCTATGCTATCATAAATATACCCGGATGGCAAGTTTGCCAACCGGTTCCTGCCGTTTCCTCAAAAAAAACAGCCATAAAAGTGACCTCTTCTTTTATGGCTGCTTTTTTGCAAATCCTTTATTCTTCCTTCACAGCTGCCCTGCTGTCTGCGGCGTTTTTATTTCAGCTTAAACGCGCGAATCAGTTCCTTCAAAAGCCCTGCCTGAGTATTCATCTCCTGGCTGGCAGCGGCACATTCTTCACTGCTGGCGGAATTGGTCTGAACGACGGCGGAGATCTGCTCAATTCCCTCCGTCACCTGTGTGATCGCCTGAGTCTGGCGATTTACCGCCTCTACAACGGCGGACATTTTTCCGGTTACGTGTCCTGCAATCTGATTTGTCTGATCCAGGGATTCGGTCACCTGGCCGACCACCTGGCCGCCTCTTGTAACCGCTTCAATGGAGCTGCCGATCAAATCCTTGGTTGCCTTGGCCGCTTCATCCGATTTGGTTGCCAGATTGCTTACTTCCTCTGCCACCACCGCAAAGCCTTTCCCTGCCGTACCCGCCCGGGCGGCTTCCACCGAAGCGTTCAGGGCCAGGATATTAATCTGAAACGCAATGTTTTCAATCGTGGAGATAATGGTACTGATTTCCGTAGAAGAGCTGGATATATCCTCCATAGCAGCGTTCAGTTCCTTGACGCTCTCCATGCTGACGCCCAAATGGGTGCTTACCTGATTGACAAATTCCCCTGCTTCCGCAGCTGTCGCAGAAGTCCTTTGGGCATTTTCCGAAATATCAGCCAGGGTAGCGGATATCTCCTGAATGGAGCTGGCCTGTTCTGCTGCCCCCTGTGCCAAAGATTGGGCGCTGCCGGATACCTGGTCGGAACCTACCGAAACATGCCCGGCGCTGGCCGAAATCTGTCCCATGGTATGATTCAGCTCCTCCTGGATGCTGTCCAGGGATTTCCGGATAAAGCGGAAGTCTCCCATATAATCCAGACTGGTCCCCTGTGTCAGATTCCCTCCGGCAATTGCGCCTAACACTTCCCCAATCTCTCCGATATAAGCCCGCAGGCGGCGGATGGTTTCCTCAAAAATCTGTCCCAGCATTCCGATCTCGTCATTGGAGGAAATACGGACATGCACTTCCTCGCCGCTGGCCAGCCCCAAATCGCCGTGCTCCAGTCTCTCCGCTACTTTGGTAATCTTTCCAAGAGGTGTGGAAATCTGCTTCCGCAAAAAAGCTGCCATAATGACCACACAGATCAGAATTGCCGCAATGCTCACCACCACTGCCAGAACAATGGCCGTAAAGGTTTCCTGATCCGCTTCCTCCTTGGATATCCCGGCAAAAAGCAGGCCCACTGTCTGTCCATCCGCTCCCTTCACCGGAACATAGGAACACAAAAAGCCTTTCCCGAGAATGTTTGCCTCCCCAACATAAGCCCGGCCCTGCTTCAGCACAATCTCACTGATTTCTTCCGACAGCTTGGTTCCCACTGCCCTCTGGCCGTTTTGCGTTACCGTGCTGTAGGCACGGGTATCCCCTTCGAAAATCGTAAATTCGCAGCCCATGCGGCTTTTCAGTTCATCCAGCAATTGGTTCTGGTCTTCTATGCTAACGCCCCGCTCCAATTCATAGGCCAGCATATTCGTACCGTCCACACAACGGTCTTCCAGCATCTTCATAATCAAAGAATCAAAGATGCATACACAGATCACCATTGCCAGTATCACAGAAACCATCTGCATGACAACCACTACCAAACCGATTTTCCGTCCGATTTTTTTATAATGCCTTTTCCTTCCTTTTTCGAACGTTTGGTTTTTTTCCATTTTCAGATCCCTCCATGAAGTAAAAATATTAATAAAGTTCGGCACTTCATTATCTAATCATACCATATTTTCCCCTTTTTGATAAGCCATAATTTTCCAAATCCGATTGACAAATGTAACGTTTCTTACTATAATCAAGGTGTTTTGAATTCCAAACTTTTGCGACATGTTATTTAATAGGAAAGGATTGATCCCATCATGAATTGTTTTCGAAAAATATACTGCCGAACCTTCCAGACCGCTTTTAAAATCGCCCTTCCCTTCCTGCCCTATCGGAAGCCTAAGATTTTGGGCAGCGTCAACGCCATTCCACAGCTTTTGACCAAAAAACGATGTGGAAGCGTTTTGATTATCACCGATGCCGGAATCACCGGGCTGGGACTGACAAAGCGGCTGGAAAAATCGCTGAAAACAGCCGGGATTCCCTATGTAATTTATGATAAAACAGTGGCAAACCCCACCACGGCCAATGTCTGCGAAGCCCTGTCCCTGTATTACGAAAACGGCTGCAATGCCGTGATCGGGTTCGGCGGCGGTTCCAGCATGGATTGCGCCAAAGCCCTGGGCGCCAGGGTTGCCAGGCCCCACCTGCCCTTGTCCCGGATGAAAGGCATCCTGAAGGTCCGCAAACGCCTGCCCCTTTTGATCGCAATTCCCACTACCGCAGGAACCGGCAGCGAAACCACATTGGCCGCAGTCATTACGGATGCCCAGACCCGCCACAAATATGCGATTAACGATTTCCCCCTGATTCCCCGCTACGCGGTTTTGGACCCGAAGGTAACGGTAAGCCTTCCGCCCTTTATTACGGCAACTACCGGAATGGACGCCCTAACCCATGCCGTAGAAGCCTACATCGGCAATTCCACCACCTACGGGACCAGGAAGGATGCCCTGCTGGCCGTCAGCCTTATTTTTCAGAATCTGGACACGGCTTACACAGACGGCAGCAATATCTCAGCCCGGAAAAATATGCTGAAGGCTTCCTTCTACGCCGGCTGTGCTTTTACCAAGTCCTATGTGGGCTATGTCCATGCGGTAGCCCATTCCCTGGGCGGGGAATATAATGTTCCCCACGGCCTGGCAAATGCCGTCCTGCTCCCCTTTGTCCTGGAAGCCTACGGGCCGGCCGTTTCCAAAAAGCTGCACCATCTGGCCGTGGCAGCCGGGCTTGCAGAGAAATCCACACCCCAGAAGCAGGCGGCTGACGCCTTCCTTCAGGCCCTTCGGGATATGAAAAAACGGTACCAAATCGGCGATACCATCCCGGAGATCCGGGAAGAGGACATTCCGAAGCTGGCCCATTACGCGGATAAAGAGGCCAATCCCCTTTACCCCGTTCCGGTATTGATGAATGCAAAGGAGCTGGAGGTATTTTATCGCCAGCTGATGGAACCGTAATCAAAACCGACATTTGTCGGAAACTCTTACCCGCGTGAAAGGAGCCGTTTATGAAGGAAACAGAAATCAAACAAATCGTCGAAAAACAACGCCGCTATTTTTATTCCGGCGCCACCCTGCCCGTAAGCCGCAGAATCCAGTCCCTGGAAACATTAGCGGCTGCCATTCGCTGCCGCCAGGATAAAATCAACGCTGCGCTCCGGCAGGATCTCGGTAAAAGCAGCTTTGAAAGCTATATGTGCGAAACCGGACTGGTTTTAAGCGAAATTTCTTATATGAAAAAACATGCCGCCCGTTTTTCCAGGGAAAAGCGGGTTCCAACACCTTTGGCCCAGTTCCATTCCAGAAGCTTTCAAAAGCCCTCCCCCTACGGTGTGGCCCTGATTATGAGCCCCTGGAACTATCCCTTCCTCTTAACGATGGACCCGCTGGTAGATGCCATTGCTGCCGGAAATACCGCCGTTATCAAACCGAGCGCCTACGCTCCGGCCACCGGGGAGCTCATACAGGAAATCATCTCCGAATGCTTTGAGGAAAAATTCGCTGCCGTTGTTACCGGAGGCCGGGCAGAAAACACCTGCCTTCTTCAGCAGCATTTTGACTATATTTTCTTTACCGGAAGCCAGGCGGTAGGAAAAGAGGTCATGAAGCAGGCCGCTGCCCATTTAACCCCCGTCACTTTGGAATTGGGCGGAAAAAGCCCCTGTATTGTAGAAAAAACCGCCAATCTGAAGCTGGCGGCCAAACGAATCGTATTCGGAAAATATCTGAACTGCGGGCAGACCTGTGTGGCTCCGGATTATGTTTACTGCGACAGCTCCGTCCGGGATGCCCTGATCGAAGAAATCAAAAAGCAGATACGCCTGCAATACGGGGAACATCCTCTTGCCAACCCCGATTACGGTAAAATCATAAACGAAAAGCATTTCCGGCGGATTCTTGGACTGATCGAACCGGAAAAAGTGATCCTGGGCGGGGATTCCGACGAAAAAACACTCCGGATCGCACCAACCGTCCTGTCCCCCGTATCCTTCGGGGACGCCGTGATGCAGGAGGAGATTTTCGGCCCGCTGATGCCCATTGTGACTTATCACTCCCTGGAGGAAGCCATTGCCAAAATCAACTCCCTGCAGCATCCCCTGGCATTGTATATTTTTACTTCCAGTAAATCCGCTGCGCGGAAAGTTACTGCAGAATGCGGCTTTGGCGGCGGCTGCATCAACGATACCATTATCCATCTGGCCACCAGCGCCATGGGCTTCGGCGGTTTCGGCGAAAGCGGCATGGGCTCCTACCACGGGAAAGCAGGCTTTGACACCTTTTCCCACTACAAGAGCATTGTGGACAAGAAAACCTGGATGGATCTGCCCATGCGGTATCAGCCTTACAGGGAATTCCACCGGAAGCTGATTCATCTCTTTTTGAAATAGCAGATGAAAAAAGGGGCTGCCGGTTCCTTTCGATTCCCGTCCTCTGTTTGGACAATCCTTTTCCGGCAGCCTCTTTTCCCATATTTATCCTTCCGCGCTCCCGCTGCTTCCGGGAGTTTCTTTCCGGACCGCCTCTTTCGGAAGTTCAACTGTTTCCAACAGCTCCCCTTCTTCCGCTTCCCCTCCCGTTGTTCCGGCCAAGGCCGAATCCTGTTTCTCCATCCGAAACCGTCCGAACATCTTGTCCCTTTTTTCAAGCAGCCATCTGCTTTTCCGGTCCGGAAGCATTCCCCGCGCCTGCTCCTTCCGTATCCGTTTTTCCTCTGCCGCATCCTCTTTTTCCTGCATTCGCCTGTTTTTCCGTACTTCCTTTTTTGCGATCTTTTCCACTTCTTTGATCTGTTCCTTCGCCTGCCGGACCTTCCGCTTTTCTCCGCGATAGGGATCGTACAGAAAATACGAAGCCGCTCCCAGTACCGCAAAACAAATCCCGGCTATCACCGTATACGGAAGAAACAGCCCATATTCCGGATACTGCAGCTCGAAGCACACAAACATCACCAGCATACCCGGAAACATCAGCAGATAGAGCAGCCCGCAAAGGGCCGACAGGATTTTTATGCGCCGCGTTCCGGAAGCCAAAAGCGCCCCTTCAATTGCCGTATAAGCCAGCATAAATATACAAATCTCCGATTGAAATCCATGAAGTACGCCGCAGAGCACAACCAAAACCAGAGACAGCAGAAACAGAGCAGCCGCACCGCCTTTATAGCAGGCCCGCTTATATTCTTTCATTCCCTGGAGCTTATCCACGGACAAGCCGTGCATTGCATAGACCTGGGCATTTATCTTTTCCTGGAATTCCCGGTTGTATTTCCGGCTTTCCGCAGTCCCTTCCATGCTGTCATCCATGGATTTCTGCAGCGCGTCAATCATCCGCTGTTCCTGCATCATCTGCTCCAGGCGTGTATCTTCCGCCTGACGCTGCTTTTCCAGCTGCCTGCGGATATATTCCGCTTTCTGCACCCGTAAATTCTCTTTCTCGTCTATCACTTTATCCTTCGTATCTATTGTTGTATTTTTATCATCCATGGCCGCTTCCTCATTTGTATTCTTCTTGAAACCATCATAACAACGGTTGTAGGAGAAGTCAAGATGATGCTTCGATTCACGGCAATACAACGCATATAAAAAAAGAGCCGGCGCGCACAGAACATATGTTCCAATCCCGGTTTTGATCCCGCCACTTTTCCTCCGGTTTTCTTAAATTCCTTCTTCCTCCCGGATTTTTCCATGCGTTCTTCCAATGGTTCCATTCCGTTTTTCTATCGGTTCTTCCAACCGCCCCTGCCCCTGCAAAAAACAATCCTTAAATACCTTTTTCATGGGATTGTAATTATCCAGGCTCCAGGCAATGGAAAGGCTGGGGTCGCTGATTACATCCACCGGCAGGAACCGCACCGCATCATTGTGGAACAGGTAATTCCGGGAATCCAGAATACAGACCCCCACCCCGGCCTGTACCCACAGCATTTCTTCCTGCAGAGAGGTGGCAAACTTTACTTTCGGTGAAAAGCCTGCCCGCTTGCAGGCATCCAGGATTAATTTCGGCGATTGTTCCGAATCCTCCGGCGAAACCATCATTATATAATCATCCTTAAAATCCGATAATTTCACATAGGAAGCATTGGCAAGGCGATGATCCTTATGAACTACCACATAATCCCGGGTTTTTTCGATCACCTCATAAGCCAGGTTCGTCCTGCCGTCC
This sequence comes from uncultured Lachnospiraceae bacterium, assembly GCA_910588885.1. Classification (GTDB taxonomy): domain Bacteria; phylum Bacillota; class Clostridia; order Lachnospirales; family Lachnospiraceae; genus 14-2. The sequence goes on along the minus strand of CAJUSQ010000048.1, from coordinate 4,797 downwards.
ACCTCGAATTTCAGCGTCAGGATCAAATCCAGCTCATTGCTGAATAATTTTTCCACCAACCGGTTAAAGCTGTAATTCCTAAGGTTGATTTTGACCTGGGGATAAAATTCCGCAAAATGCTGCAGGACCCCCGGAAACAGATCCCCCACATAAGCCCCCTCCAGCACCCCAATATTTACGATCCCGGAAATCCCCGCAAAGCTGTTCTCCGCTTTTGCAATGGCCAGATTGTAGCTGTCATAAATTTTTTCAAACTCCTCCAAAAGAACTACCGCAGCCGGCGTCAGCTTCACCCGGCGGTTATTCCGGACAAACAGCTGCAGGTTCAGTTCCTCCTCCATGGCAACGATCTGCCGGCTTAAAGCCGACTGGGTAATATAGAGCTGGCTGGCCGCCTTTGTGAAATTCAGACATTTTGCCGCCGTAATAAAGTATTTCATCTGGGTAATCGTCATTTTGCCTTCTCCGTTCTCTGAATCAAAAACCACACGGTTTTCCCGGAACCATGGCTGCTTTTCCCTGGTTTCCGGAAATGAAAAGACCTGACATAATTCTCCGAAAAAGAAAACAAATCAGGTCTTTGCTTGGAATTTATTTTATTATAATATGGTATTAGCTTTTTTTCAAGTACTCATGGGCGGCCCGGCTCATGGCTTCCACGTTTTCCGGCTTGGCATCGGACGGAATATCGCATCCGGTGGCGATAATGACGCCCCAGGGACCGATATCATCCAAAAGCCTGGTCACATAATCCGCCACCTCCTCCGGCGTTCCGTAAGTCATCAGCTCGCAGGGAACATCCCCTAAAATACATACGTTCTTTCCCAGTACTTTCCGGGCCTTGCGAATATCCGTTTTGGAATCCAGGGCCAGAACGTATGTTTTCTCCTCTAATTCCTTAAATTTCTCCAGCACCAGATCCCAGCTGGAATCCAAATGAAACAGCGGCAGTACTCCGGTATCCAAACACAGCTGATAATAAGCCTTAAAGGACGGCCAGACAAACTCTTCAAACATGGCAGGAGAAACCAGCTCCGGGCCGCTGCGCCAGCCGCCGATCCATACGCCGGTAGCATGGGTATCTGCAATCTGCTGACGATATGCTTTCAGGTTATGTTCCAGAACCATATCGAAAATTTCATGCATCAGTTCCGGTTCTTCCATCAGATCATCCATGAAAAATGCTTCCAAAGACCGCCCGCCGCAAAAATACTCAAAGGGCGTAATCATCAGAAAATCGCAGATACAGGGAATCCCTGCCTCATGGAACTTCTGATAGGACCGGGGATTCGCTTCAAAAAAGGGCGCCAGGTTTTCCCAGTTATTGTCACAACGCTCTGCAATGAATTTTTTCTGCCAGGCATCCCAACCTATTTTTTTAATATCTTCGTATTCTTCGAATTTCATATTCTCCGATTCCACAATCTGCCACATCGCGTTGTCATCCAGCTCTTTCCCCGGCAGGGCCGTTTTCGACAGCCACTGGGTTCCCAGCAAATAGGGGGAGAAAATAACATTCTGAGTCGCATCCGCATCTATTCGTTTCAGCTCCTCCAGATTTGCATCGCATGCTTTGTCAAAGTCCGTAATGTACTCCTTCATCTGCATGTGCGATACCCTTGCATAATAAGCGTTTCCACAGGGGACAACCGGAATCCGGTCTACTTCTTCACAGCGGACTGCTTTTCGAATCCGCTCCAGGTTCTCTTCATATTTTCCCATGACAAATCCCTCCATCCTTTTTCCGTTCTGTTTCCGCAGCAGCAATGCTTTTCTTACTGCCGCCTTTTGCTGCTTCCTCATACTTTCATTATATAACAGACGGAGAGGTTTGCAAAATTCCTATTTACAGTTGTGTCATTCCCGGATGTAATGGTTGTTATGCCTTTCCATACGGATCCGGGCAGGGATCAGGCAGGCAGCTGCCGCCCACTCCTTCCAACGCACATCCGGCCCGGGGAAAACTCCCCGGGCCGGATATTGGATGATATGATATTTTTCTGTACTATGCACAGAACTGCATTGATATGCTTTTTTCTTACTGAAGCAAGGACAGGACACCCTGTGTGGACTGATTTGCCTGAGCCAGCATGGACTGTCCGGCCTGAGCCAGGATATTGTTCTTGGAGTATTCCACCATTTCGGAAGCCATATCCGTATCACGAATCCGGGATTCTGCTGCGGTGGTATTTTCTACTACGTTATCCAGGTTGGCAATCGTGTGCTCCAAACGGTTCTGTACCGCACCAAGTGCGGAACGCTGTGCGGATACAACAGAGATCGCGTCTGCAATGGCATCAATGGCATAGGTAGCTGCCATTCCGGTATCGTCAAATACGCTCAAGCCTTTTACGCCAAGTCCGGCTGCGCTCATAGCGTCGATGTCTACGGTAATCTTGTTTGTCATATCGGCATCGGAACCTACATGCAGGGAGAAAGAAAGGGCTTCCTTCACTTCCACGTCACCCTGGGTAATGGTGAACTTGCCGTCTCCGTCGTTGGTTACAGTAGCCGCGTTATCGGTTCCGATGCTGGAAGCCTTCTGCAGCTCGTCGGCCATCATGGCATAAGCCTGTTTTGCGCTGATTACCTTTTCGGTGGTTTCCGGAAGGGCAATGTCGCCGATCACGGTCTGGGCGCCGCCGGCTTTAATATCAACAACGTCTCCGTCATGGATTTTTGCTAAAATAGCATCTTTGGTAAGCTTAAAAGCCGCTTCGTCTACATCCGATTCATCCGCTGCAACGGTATATTCCACCGCATCCAACCCGGTTCCGACTTTGATTTTATCGCCGGCTCCTACGCCGTCTGCCATAATTGCATCGTAAACATCTTTTGCTGCAGCCGGGGTTTCCGCCGTTGCGGTCGTAGTAACGCCGCCGATGGTAACGCTGTCACCTGCCGCAAGCTTTGTAGCGGTGGTATCCGTTACGCCGGAACCTGCTTTTGCAACAGTCGATGCTTTTTTATCTGCCAATAAAACGCTGCTAATTTCGCCCTCTTCCAGAGATGCAACGATTACGGCTCCCGCCGTAGTTGTTTTCTGGGCAGCTGCACCATTCGCAGTTCCGCTTGCTTTTGTTTCAACAACCGTTAATTTTGTACCTGTAGTAACCTGCTTTCCATCCGCTAGGGCATCTTCAATCAGCTTTACTACATGGTCTTTTCCTACCGTACCTGTATTGCCGGTAACTGCCGGTGCATCTGTAGCGGTATTGGACAAGGTATACGTAACATCACCAATTTTTACCTCATCGCCGGCTCCCCATGCAATAGAATCCAGGCCGATTTTGTCTGTCAATGTATAGGTATTCCCCTGATAGGTTATACTGTCCCCAGCTGACAAAGCACTGTCAAAGATCGCATTATCCGATTTCAAATACCCATCCGTACTGGTGTTCAGTTCTCCAGCATCCTTGTGGTTTTCGGACGTGCCAATTGTATACTCTTTTCCGGCAATCGTAACCTTATCGCCACTTTCCAGAGCTTCATCCAACTGGAATACGGATTTTCCGCCGCCCAGATCCGTCAGTTTTCCTTCCAGGCCCGCATCATGGGCTGCAACCGTTTTAGTGGTTTTCACGCCTGCTGCATTTCCCTTTAACAAATATGTTTCATTGAACTTGGTGGTTTCTGCAACACGGTCAATTTCCGTAACCAGCTGGTCGATTTCTGCCTTGATGGCATCCCGGTCCGATTCGCTGTTGGTGCCGTTGGATGCCTGAACAGCCAATTCGTTCATACGCTGCAGCATGGAATGTACTTCAGTCAAAGCACCTTCTGCCGTCTGTACTGCGGATACGCCGTCCTGAGCATTGGTGGAAGCACGGTCAAGGCCCCGCATCTGCTTTCTCATTTTTTCAGAAATGGTCAGGCCCGCCGCATCATCTGCCGCCCGGTTAATCTGATAACCGGATGAAAGCTTTTCGGATGATTTGGACTGTGCGCTTGTGGTAATTCCCAACATTCTGTTGGAATTCATTGCCGTTAAATTGTGTTGTACTACCATTGCCATAATTATTTCCTCCTTGTTTTGAAAACCTGCAAATCCGTTTGCACTTTATGGTTTCTGGGCCTCCTGGGCCAAAATCATTTAGAACCTCCCCGACTTTGTCAGGAAATATGGGAAATTCTGTTCAAATACAGCAACAAAATCCCCTGAACAACGCCGAACCCCTAGGTTAGTCCGGCATTATTACCATAATTACCCGGCTTGTTTTCCGATATTCCCCGTCAAAACCTGCCGGTCCTACGCCTGCTTTTCTGCCAGCTGCAAGCTGCTTTTTCGCTTTCAGGCCCGCTTTTCTGCCCGGGCCCGCCTGCGCTCTTCCATCAGAATCCCTTTGATCTTCTCCTTGGCTTCATCGGAAAGCTCCCGCTCCTTTTGATATTTCACCTCGTTGCCGGGGTCAGCGGCCATTCCGTACTTTTCCAGGCTGGAGCTTCGGGCCACGTTCATACTTCTCGGCGCGTCTACCAGAATCCGCAGATTCCTGGCGCTTCCGCCTGTGAATACCAGTTTGATTTCCGAACCAATCATCAGATATTCTCCGGGTTTTACTGTCAGTTTCAGCATAGGCAACCTCCTTGTTTCCGCTTCATTTCCTAATGACGGCTTTATGCAACGCTTTCTTCAAAATGTTGCATGGCCCTTGAAACTGCGGAAATCCAGGTTCTGTGAAAAACGGTTTTTTCAGTTTTTTTAAGAAAGGGGGTTAAGTATCGGGCAGAACGTCCGATATAGTAGGTGTAAGCAAACATGCAACATTTTGAAGAATTTGTTGCATGTTTTTTTCG
>CAJUSQ010000047.1 GCA_910588885.1 uncultured Lachnospiraceae bacterium | reverse complement strand
ACTTCGAGGAAAAGCAGGATAAGGACATAGAGTATATAGAAACCTGGATAAACAATTACCCCAGGGGGATTTTGGGTTTTAAGACTTCCGCCCAACTTTTTGAAGAGGAAATCAAGAACCTGGCCTAATTTTTTTCAAAAAGTTGTTGCATAACTATTGACAAAATGCATTCTGCTGTGATGAAGTCACAAATCTTGCATTTTTAACGCTGCTGTGGTATGATATTATCGTCATATGTCGGAAATGGAGGTGCTTGTATGGCAAGGCCGGTCCGGTGCAGGAAAATTTGTTTTGAACCGAAATTTGACAGCTTTGCTCCCTGCGGAGCGGGTGGCGCGGAACAGATTCTGCTTACGGTTGATGAATTTGAAGCAGTCCGCCTGATTGATTATGAAAAGCGGACCCATGAGCAATGCGCCAGGCAGATGGGGGTTTCCCGCACTACCGTTACGGAAATGTATGAAAGGGCCCGGACAAAGATTGCGGATTGTATTGTCAATGGAAAAACACTTTGTATTTCCGGCGGAAATTATGCGCTCTGCGACGGTTCTGCCAAGGAATACTGCGGTAAAAATTGCAGCAGGGAGTATTCGGCAAGGGCTGCCGGGGAAAGAAAGGAACAGAGGATTATGAGAATTGCGGTTACTTATGAAAACGGAAATGTATTCCCGCATTTTGGGCATACGGAGCAGTTTAAAATTTATGATGTGGAGGAGGGGAAAATTACCGGTACCCAGGTTGCGGATACCCAAGGAAGCGGCCATGGGGCCCTGGCGGGTCTGCTTTTGGAATGGAAGGTAGATACCCTGATCTGCGGAGGAATCGGCGCAGGGGCACAGGCGGCTTTGGCAGAAGCAGGAATCCGTCTGTATGGCGGGGTATCCGGCAGTACGGATGAGGCAGTAGCGGCATTGCTGGCGGGAAAACTGGCATTTGATCCGGACGTCCGCTGCAGCCATCATGCTCATGGGGAAGGCCACCACTGCAGAAGCGGCAGCTCCTGCGGGGAAGAGAAGCATGGATGTGCCGGGTCCGACATGGGCCGCTAAAAAGAAACTGTTTAATATCTGAAAGAAAGAGAGGAATTTAAAATGGAACAAAAATTTTACATCTGTGAGCATTGCGGAAATATTGCAGCCCTGGTAAAGGATGCCGGGGTTCCGATCATGTGCTGCGGCCAGAAAATGAAAGAAATCATTCCGGGCACGGTAGATGCCGCATTGGAGAAGCATGTTCCCGTTTATGCCGTAGAAGGGAACCTGGTAAAGGTTCAGGTAGGTGCAGCGGAGCATCCCATGATGCCGGAGCATTATATCGAATGGGTATCCCTTCAGACAAAACAGGGGAACCAGCGGAAGGCTCTGAACCCCGGAGAACGGCCGGAGGTATGCTTTGCCCTCTGTGAAGGGGACGAGGTGGAAGCCGTGTATGCTTACTGCAATCTGCATGGCCTTTGGAAAGCATAAGGGGAAATAGATACGAGACATAAGGGAAAGCAGATAGAGATATAAGGGAAAACAGATACGGGGACGTAAGAAAACCGTTGAAACGAGGATTGGCGCAGCGTTAAGCTGCGCTGATTTTTATTTTATCCATGGAGGATCTTCAGACAGGTATGGGAACTGACCTTTTCAATCCGGTTTGGCCAAGGGTATTTTTTTGATTGACTAATTCAGTCAATTATGTTATTCTGAAATTGACTAAAATAGTCAATCCGACAGGCTCCGGTGTTCGATTGACGGAACAGGAGGAGGAAAACTTTGAATGAGCGCTTTTTTGCACTGCCGGAAGAAAAACGAAATAAAATTATTAACGGTGCGCTGCATGTTTTCGCAAAGTATGATTACAAAAAAGCCACTGCCGACGAAATTGTAAAATGTGCAGGGATCTCGAAGGGACTGCTGTTTTATTATTTCGGAGATAAGAAAGGGCTGTACTTGTATTTGCTGGAGTATTCTTATGGATATGTAACGGGGCAGATGGCAGCGCTTCGGGACAGCCGGGAAACGGATTTCTTCCGGATTCTGGTGGATGTGCAGGCATGCAAGCTCCGGATTCTTTCGGAGCATCCGGATATTATGATGTTTGTGATTCGTACCTATTATGAGGAAAGCCTTCAGGTGCGGCCGGAAACAAGGCGAAGCTATCAGGAAGTCTATGAAGAAAGCATGGAACGGATACTAAGGCAGATGGATCAAAGGAAGTTTCGGGAAGGGATCCTGCCCAGGCAGGCCGTGAATATCGTAATGTGGATGGCGGAAGGCTTTATGCAGCGGTTTCAGGGACGGACATGGGAGATTCAGGAGCTTACGGCGGCAAACCAGGAGTTTTTGGAGCATGTGGATGCGCTGCGCCGCTGTTTTTACCGGCCGGAGTATCTGGAAGGAAGCAGTAAGGAGGAAAGAAGCGATGGTAATTGAAACGAAGGGGCTGACCAAGTATTACGGTAAGGCCCGGGGGATTATTGATTTGAACCTTTCCATAAAGGAAGGGGAATATTTCGGATTTATCGGGCCGAACGGCGCCGGGAAAAGTACCACGATCCGGACCCTTTTGGGGTTGATTGGAAAAACTTCCGGTCATGCCCTTGTACTGGGCCGGGAAGTTGGCGGAAAAGAGAAGGAGTATCTGAATGAAATCGGATATATGCCCTCCGAAGCCATGTTTTACGGGCGAATGCGGGTTGGGGAGATGATTTCCTATTCGGCGGCGCTGCGGAAGCAGGACTGCCGGGCAGAGGCCGGAAAGCTATGTGAAAGGCTGGATCTGGATCCCGGAAAGCGGATTGAGGAATTGTCCCTGGGGAACCGGAAAAAGGTGGCGATCGTCTGTGCCATGCAGCATCGGCCCAAGCTGTATATTCTGGATGAGCCGACCAGCGGGTTAGACCCTCTGATGCAGAAGGAATTCTTTACGCTGCTGGAGGAACGGAACCGGGAAGGGGCGGCAATATTTTTATCCTCCCATGTGCTTTCCGAGGTACAGCGTCACTGCAGCAGGGCGGCGATTATCAAAGAAGGAAGGCTTGCGGCCCTTGGGAAGGTAGAGGAGCTTGCGAAGACCGGCACCCGGCGGGTGACGCTGCATGGCGCTGCGACGCTGCCGGAGGGGTTGGAGGCGAAGAACGTCAGTGTTTTTGGGGATTCCGTCAGTTTTCTTTATCAGGGGGAGATACAGGCGCTTATAAAAATCCTGGCACGGCTTCCCCTTCGGGATCTCACGATAACGGAACCGGATTTGGAAGAAATTTTCCTGCATTATTACGAAAAGGAGGAGCAGGTATGACGATTTTGAAAAAGGAGATCCGCCAGGGGCTTCTGCCCTTTGGAATCTGGACGGGGGCTACGGCATTCCTGGTAGCAGTCTGCGTTTTTCTGTTTCCGGAAATACAGGAAGAAATAAACAGCGTATCGGATATGTTTGCCAATATGGGCAGTTTTTCGGCGGCTTTTGGGATGGATCGGCTAAGTATGGGGGAGCCGATGGGATTTTACGGGATTGAATGCGGAAATATCCTGGGTATCGGCGGGGGATTTTTTGCGGCGTTTCTGGGAATTTCCATTCTGGCCAAGGAAGAGAAGGAGCGAACGGCGGAATTTTTATTTTCCCACCCCGTCAGCCGTTTTACGGTACTGCTGCAGAAGCTTCTGGCCGTATTGGTACAGGTGCTGGCGTTCAACGGAGTGATCGCGGCCTGCGGCCTTCTGTCCTTTTTTGCCATCGGGGAAGGGCTTCCGGGAAATGAATTCTGGCTGCTGCATCTGGCCTTTCTTCTGATGCAGGCAGAGCTTGCCTGTATCTGCTTTGGCATATCTGCTTATTTACGGCGGGGCAGCCTGGGACTGGGCCTTGGAATTGCCGCTTTGCTCTATTTTCTGAATCTGCTCCGGAACTTGAGTAAATCGGCCGGATTTTTGAAATATGCAACGCCTTACGCCTATACGGAGGCGGCGGAAATTGTCACAGGCCAAACGCTTGCATGGGGGCTGATCGGGCTGGGGATCCTAATCAGTGTTCTGTTTGTGGGGCTTGGATTTTATATATATGGAAAAAAGGACATTGCAGCCTAAAGGAATGCGTGGGACGGATCGGAGCCGTCGGCCGAAAGGGATGCGTGGGACGGATCGGAGCCGTCGGCCGAAAGGGATGCATCAGACGGATTGAAGCCGTCGGCCAAAGACTCCGGCAGGAGTGTCAGGAAGAGGGGGCAGTATGGCGTTTGATGGCTTCGAAGCTCTGCTTGCTGATGACATGTTCCATCTTGCAGGCATCCTCGGCGGCAATGGCCGGGTCTACACCCAGGGACGTGAGCCAGGAAGAAAGCAGCTCGTGTCGCTCTAAAATCATTTCTGCAATCTGACGTCCGGCTTCGGTTAAGGTGATGAAGCCGGACTTATTTACTTCAATATACTCCTTTTCCCGCAGGTTTTTCATGGCAACGCTGACACTGGATTTTTTAAAAGCCAGTTCCTCGGAAATATCCACGGCCCGCACCACCGGGAGCCGTTTGCTTAAAATCAAAATTGTTTCTAAATAATTTTCTGCAGATTCATTTACATGCATAGACAGTTGTTCTCCTTATTCTTTATACTTTTGTCTTGGTATATGAAAAGTCTTGCCCAGATGTAGGTTTGTACTATTTTAACATAAGAAAAGAAAATTGGCAATTGCTGAAAAAAGTTATTGACAAATAACAAAAGTAAGTTTATACTAACGAATATAAGCGATACAAAACCAAAAAGCACAATGTGATTCAAGGGAAAAGGAGGTTTGGCTATGCCGTTATCAATGATGCAGCCGGGTGCTGAGAATACCATTAAGAAAGTGGGAGGAAAGGAAGAGACCAGGCGTTTTTTGGAGAAGCTTGGATTCGTGGCAGGCGGGATGGTTTCCGTCATATCCGAGACGGGCGGAAACCTGATTGTGAATGTGAAGGATTCCCGGGTCGCGATTGGAAGAGATATGGCCAATAAAATCATGGTATAGAAAGAGATTGAGCCGAGCGAAGTATGGCTGGAAAGAGGAGCGGATATGAGGACATTGAAAGAAATTCCCTGCGGGCAGACGGTTACGGTAAAGAAACTGTCCGGAGAGGGGCCGGTGAAACGAAGGATTATGGACATGGGGATTACCAGGGGCACAGAGGTTTTTGTACGAAAGGTGGCGCCTTTGGGGGATCCTGTGGAAGTTTCCGTCCGGGGCTATGAGCTTTCCCTACGGAAAGCAGATGCGGAAATGATTATGGTGGAGTAATTTTTTTTACAGAACGGTTAGTTTTGGCTAACAAAAGTTATGTGCGGAGGAATGGAAAATGGCGCTGAAAATTGCACTGGCAGGAAATCCAAACTGCGGGAAAACAACATTATTTAACGGACTGACCGGATCCAACCAGTTTGTCGGAAACTGGCCGGGCGTAACCGTGGAGAAAAAGGAAGGGCGGTTGAAAGGCAGGAAGGATGTGACTGTCATTGACCTTCCGGGGATTTATTCCCTTTCTCCTTATACGCTGGAGGAAGTGGTGGCAAGAAATTACTTGCTTCGGGAGCGGCCGGATGTTATCATCAATATCATAGACGGGACGAATCTGGAACGGAATCTGTATCTGTCCACCCAATTGCTGGAGCTGGGAATTCCGGTGGTCATGGCCGTGAATATGGCGGATATTCTGGAAAAAAACGGGGATCAGATTCATATTGGGAAGCTGGAGGAGAAATTGGGCTGCCGGGTAGCGGAGATATCCGCCTTAAAAGGAACCGGGATCCAAAAGGCTGCGGAGCTGGCGATTGCAGCAGCCGGAGGAAAAAAGCCTCCGGTGGTTCATACCTTTGGGGCCGAAGCGGAATATGCCCTAAAAGAAGCGGAAGGCAGGATTGGGAGCCTGGTACCCGAGGAGCAGAAACGGTTTTATGCCGTGAAGCTGTTAGAAAGGGATGATAAGATCGGGGAGCAGCTGCAGCAGCAGCTGGAGGTAGAGGATTTGATTTCCGGCCTGGAAAAAGCCCTGGAGGACGATGTAGAAAGCATTCTGACCAACGAACGGTATGTTTACATTTCATCTATTATAAAGGAGTGCTGTACCAAAGGAAAGAGGCAGGCAGTATCGGTTTCCGATCAGATTGATAAAATCGTAACGAACCGGATCCTGGCTTTGCCGATTTTTGCAGTGGTTATGGGCCTGGTATATTACATATCCGTAACTACCATAGGAGGATGGGGTACGAATTGGGTCAATGACGGCGTATTTGGCGAAGGCTGGCATCTGTTTGGAATCGAAGGCATTTTTGTCCCGGGCATTCCGGTATTGGCGGAAGCGGGCTTACAGGCCATTGGATGTGCCGAATGGCTCCAGGGCCTGGTGTTGGACGGGATAATCGGCGGTGTCGGTGCGGTACTGGGCTTTGTTCCCCAGATGCTGGTGCTGTTCATGTTTTTGGCTTTTCTGGAAGCCTGCGGTTATATGGCCCGGGTGGCGTTTATCATGGATCGGATCTTCCGGAAATTCGGGCTTTCCGGGAAATCCTTTATTCCGATGCTGATCGGTACCGGCTGCGGCGTACCCGGAATCATGGCAAGTCGTACCATTGAAAATGACAGGGATCGGAAAATGACGATTATGACCACGACTTTCATTCCCTGCGGGGCAAAGCTGCCGATTATCGCCCTGATTGCAGGAGCTTTTTTCCATAATTCCTGGTGGGTGGCCTTCAGCGCCTTTTTTGTGGGGATTGCGGCCGTTATCTGCTCCGGCATTTTATTAAAAAAGACGCGGATGTTTGCCGGGGATCCGGCCCCCTTTGTCATGGAGCTTCCGGCTTACCATATGCCTACGTTGGGAAATGTGTTAAGGAGCATGTGGGAACGGGGATATTCATTCATTAAGAAAGCCGGAACCATTATTTTGCTGTCTGCCATCGTACTGTGGTTTCTTCAGGGATTCGGCTGGGTCGACGGTGCCTTTGGAATGCTGGAGGAAGAACAGCTGGATCATAGCATCCTGGCGGCAATCGGTAATGTGATTGCACCGATTTTCGCACCCCTGGGCTGGGGCGACTGGAAAATGGCGGTGGCAGCCGTGACAGGTCTGATTGCCAAGGAAAATGTGGTAACGACTTTCGGTATTCTGTTCGGATTTGGAGAAGTGGCGGAAGACGGAGCGGAGATCTGGAGTATTCTGTCCGCTTCCATGACAAGTGTTGCGGCCTATTCCTTCCTGGTGTTTAACCTGCTCTGCGCCCCCTGCTTTGCGGCAATGGGAGCCATCAAGCGTGAGATGAACAATGCAAAATGGTTCTGGTTTGCCGTCGGATATCAGACGATTCTGGCTTATCTGGCATCTTTGTGCATTTACCAGCTGGGCAGTCTGTTCACGACCGGCGCCTTTGGAGTTGGAACGGCTGCTGCGGTTCTGATTGCGGCAATGTTCTTCTACCTTCTGGTGAGACCCCGGAGGGAATACGGGAGCCGGGCAGTAAACGTAAGAGGAATGGCAAAATAAGAAGGATCATTTGCAGGAGGTAAATATGGGAACAGTTGTAGTAGGTATCCTTGTGCTCGGTGTTGCGGCCTTTGCCCTGTGCACGCTGATACGGGATAAGAAAAACGGAAAATGCTGCAGCGGAAGCTGTGGTTCCTGTAAGGGCTGCGGACGCCCGGGAGAATAAAGAACAGCCGGAAATGGCCGGCACACTGTAAACGGAATATGCAGGATAAGCGGTACGGGTTTTTGCCCGTACCGCTTTTTCATAATGGTGTTCACAGTAACAATCTACTGCCATTGAATTTGCATCTCAGGTATGGTATGATGGACAAATCAATTACAATCAACCAAACCGAAGAGGAGAAGATTATGAAGAAAGCAATACTTTTTGACCTGGACGGAACCATCATTGATTCGGAGGAAGGCGTTACCAAATGCGTCCAATATGCCCTTTCGCATTTTGGCATTGAAGAGCCGGATTTGAAGGCCCTTCGGGTGTTTATCGGGCCGCCGCTTAGGGGGCAGTTTCAAAAGATCTACGGACTGACGCCGGAGCAGGCAGAGGAGGCCGTGGTAAAATACCGGGAACGCTATACTGCGGTGGGGATGTATGAAAGCAGGCTGTATCCCTATGTAAAAGAAATCCTGGAGCATCTTGGAAACCAGGGCTATCTGCTGGCGCTGGCTTCCTCTAAGAATGAGTCTGCCTGCATAGGGATCCTTAGGCATTTTGGGATAGACGGCTATTTTGATTTGATCGGGGGAGCCACCGACGACGGGAAAATCAGTGAAAAGGCGGATGTGCTTTCCATGGTTATCAAACGGCTGGGATTGTCAGGGGCAGAGGAATGCATTTTGATCGGGGATACCCGGTTTGACGCTCTGGGGGCAAAAGCCGTACATATGGACTGTATCGGCGTGACCTATGGCTTTGGATCCAGAAAGGAATTGGAAGACGCAGGCGTGGTTTCTGTTTTTGATACCTTAAAAGAGGTGGAGGCATATTTTGAAGAATAACGGATTTTTAAGAATTTGGGGGATTCTCTATCCCGTTTTTATGTATTATGCAGTGTCTAATATTGTCATCGCTTTGGCGGTGATGGCCCTGAACATTACGGAGGATAACTATGTCCAAAGCTATACGATGCTGCAGACGATTGCGGTGGCGGTGGCGATTCCCATGCTGTATGGCTTCTACCGGAAGGATCAGCAGCTTTTTACGGTATATCATCAGAGGACACGGAACGAAAAGGAGGAAGCCGGAAAGGAAAACATGCTTTGGACCGGCGTTTGTATTTTCCTGTGCGGAGCGCTGGCGGGCCTGGTGCTGAACCAGATTTTTGAAGCGACCGGCCTGACAGAGATGTCGGAGGGCTACCGGAACGTTACGTCACATTTTTTCTCGGGAGATCTCTTATTTGAAATTCTGGGCCTGGGGATCCTTGCACCGGTGGCGGAAGAGATTCTGTACCGGGGCGTAGTCTATGCAAGAATGAGCGGATGGATGGGCCTTCGAATGGCGGCAGTTTCCTCCGCACTGGTGTTCGGAGGGCTCCATATGAACCTGGTGCAGTTTGCCTATGCGTTCCTGATGGGGCTTCTTTTGGTCTTCTTCCTGGAAAAATGCCACAATCTCTGGGGGGCAGTCCTGGGCCATATAGGGGCAAATTTGATTACGGTGCTCCGGGTGGAAACGGGAATGCTGGATTGGATGGAAAAAAATCAGGTCTTATACTGGGGTGTTACGGCCCTGATGGCGGCAGCCTGTCTGTTGCTGCTGTGGTTTTTATCCGGGAATACGCCCTGGGGAAAAAGCAAGGGGCAAGTATAAAATTGTGAAGTGTTTCACAAAGGAACCACAGGGCAAGAAGCTAAGAAATGGTGAAAAAAAGTCAAAGGAAAGACAAAAAAATACATGGCAGAGAGAATTTGTTCTGCTTATAATGAAGCTGTCGGGAAGGCCCCGGCGAACGCCGGAAGCAAAAGCGGCGAAAACGGCTGCGCGGCAGAAGCCAAAGGGCGGGACGGGAAAGGAGAACAGATTTTATGAAGCTGCAGAACATGAATCAGGACTGGAAATTTTGGGAGGAAAAGGACGCTTTTGCCTTAGTCTGGAATATTCCGGAATCGGCCAGGGATATTACGCTGCCCCATGATGCCATGATGGAAAAAGAGGCCAATCCTCAGTCGCAAAACGGCGGGAACACCGGGTTTCGGGACGGTGCGGTGTATAACTATGTGAAAATATTAACGGTACCGGAGGAATATGAGGATAAGACCCTTCTGCTGAAATTCGAAGGAATTTACATGAATGCCTTTGTGTACGTCAACGGGCAGCTGGCCGGGAAACGGCCTTACGGATATTCCCAATTCTATGTCCCGATGAATGATTTTCTAACATACGGGGAAGAAAATGAGATCCGCATCCAGGTCCGCAACGGAGCCATGGCCAACAGCCGTTGGTATTCCGGCGGCGGCATTTACCGGGATGTTTCTTTGTGTATTGCGGATTTGGCTTACTTTGTGCCGGACGGAGTATTTGTGCGGACAGAAGAAGCATCCAAGGAGCTGGCGTTGGTGCGGATTTCATCGGAATTGAAAAACCGGGGCCACAGGAAGAAAAACCTTCGGATGGAAACCGTGATTTTAGATGAAAATGAGGTGGAAGTGGCCCGGGATGTAACCCCGGTGACGCTGTTTGCAGGAGAAGCGGTTTCTATGAGCAGAAGGCTTGCGGTAGAGGAACCCAGGCTTTGGGACGAGGAGCATCCCAGCCTTTATACCTGTGTTGCGGCTCTTTTTTGCGGGGAAGAATTACTGGATGAAAGCCGGACGGTGTTCGGCATCCGGACTTTGACGGTTGATGCGAAACGGGGATTTCGGGTAAACGGGCAGACGGTAAAGCTGCGGGGCGCCTGCATCCATCACGACAGCGGCCTGATTGGGGCGGCCACCTATGAGGAAGCCCAGTATCGTCAGATCAGGAAGCTGAAGGAAGCCGGTTTTAACGCCGTCCGCATGTCCCATCACCCCATGTCGGATGCTATGCTAAGGGCCTGTGACCGCCTGGGGATGTATGTAATGGACGAGTGCTTTGATATGTGGTCCCGATGCAAATCCGATTATGATTATGGGATGCAGTTTGAAGAATGGTGGGAGCGGGATGTGGAAGAGATGGTTCGGAAAGACCGGAATCATCCCTCGGTGATCCTGTATTCACTGGGCAATGAAATTCCGGAGATCGGGACGGATTACGGTGCGGACCTTTGCCGGAAGCTTTCGGAGAAAGTCCGGGAATCCGATGATACCCGCTTTACCCTGGCTTCCGTCAACGGGGTATTTGCAGCCGGGGATGCGATATCCGAAATTTTACAGGACATTGCCAAGGCCGTATCGGACCGGGGCGAAGTGCTGAAGGGGAATGTAAATAATTTTATGTCTTTAATGGATGCCTATATGGATGAAATTGTCGTCCACAAGGCCATCAGCCATCGCCTGGAAAAAGCCTGCGCCGATGTGGATATCGCAGGATATAATTATATGACGGCCCGCTATGAGGAGGATGCCAGGCAATATCCCAACCGGGTGATTGTGGGAAGCGAGACTTATCCTCCGGAAATTGCCAGGAACTGGGAAATTATCAAAAGATCCGACCATGTGATCGGGGATTTTACCTGGACTGGATGGGATTACATCGGGGAAGCAGGCGTTGGAATTCCGGCCTATCGGTTTGGGGAAGGAGGCTTTGGCGCGCAATTCCCCTGCCAGCTGGCGTACTGTGGGGATTTTGACCTGACCGGATTCCGCAGGCCCGCGTCCTATTTCCGGGAAATCGTATTCGGGCTTCGCAAAAAACCCTATATTACCGTACAGGACCCGTCCCATTATGGAGAAAACCTGATCAAGACGCCCTGGGTAATCAGCGACAGCGCCGCCTGCTGGAATTATGAGGGGATGGAAGGAAAACCGGTGATCGTCGAAGTGTATGCTGCCGGGGCGGAGACGGAGCTTTTCGTAAACGGAAAATCCCTGGGGAAAAAGCCTGCGGGACAAAACGCCGGGTACCGCGTCCTGTTCGATGCGGTTTATGAACCGGGAACGCTGACGGCAGTTTCCTATGAGGACGGGGAAGAAATCGGCCGGGCGGAGCTGCATACCGCAAAAGAGAAAAAAGAACTGGTGTTTGGTGAAGACCTGGTGGGAGAAGAGCTGATTTATCTGCCCATAGAAGTACGGGATGAAGACGGGATTCTGTCCGCCGATGTAAGGGAGCGGCTGGAGATCGCCGTAGAAGGCGGGGCGGCGCTGATTGGCTTTGGCAGCGGGGACCCGAAAACCGCTTATTCCTACACCGGGACCGTGACGGAAACCTGGCATGGCCGGGCATTGGCGATTCTGAAACGGCATGCGGAAGGTGGGGCGGTGAAGGTGACCGTGAGAAGCCAGACATATGGAACAAGGACACACGAGAGCAAGCGCTTCGGCAGGGAAGGAGGCAACTCATGAAGTACGATAAATTTTATCCGGGACAGGTATGGCTGGATACGGAGGGAAAGCGGATTCAGGCCCATGGCGGCTCCGTGATGTATTTAGACGGAACTTATTATTGGTATGGAGAGAACAAGGAAAAAACAGACGGAGTAAACGGAATTTGGCATTGGGGCGTTCGCTGCTATGCATCCACGGATTTATATAATTGGGAGGACAAAGGGGTAATCATCCCTCCGGAACCCGAAGATCCGGATTCTCCCCTGCACCCCTCCGCGAATATGGATCGACCACATATTATTTATAATAAAGAAACCAAAAAATATGTTTGTTGGCTGAAAATTATGGGAAAGGGAATGAACCAGACGGAAACTGTACTTACGGCGGATCACATTTTAGGACCATATGAAAAGGTGCGGGTAGGATTGAAGCCGTTAGGCATGAGTGCCGGGGACTTTGATTTGGCTGTTGCCAAGGACGGGAAAGCGTATTACTATTTTGAACGGGTACACAGTGAAACTATTTGTGCGGATTTGACGGAGGATTATACGGATGTAACCGGATATTACAGCACCCATTTTCCTCATCATGAGGGCCCTCCTTATGTGCGGGAGGCAACGGCGCATTTTTACCGGAAAGGAAAGCACTATCTTGTGACCTCCGGGACCACCGGATATTTGCCCAATCCTTCACAGGTGGCTGTGGGGGATACCTGGCATGGACCGTTCCGGACGTTAGGGAATCCTCATCCGGAGGATGCATCCAATACCTCCTACCATTCCCAAATATCTTCCTTTGATTTTGGCCGGATGGGAGAACAAGTAGTGGAAAATACCAGTATTGCGGATTACGTGTGGCTTCCGTTCCGGTTTGAGGGGGAAAGGGCTTATCTGGATTGGAAGGATTCCTGGAGCCTGGAGGATTATGAGTAGGATTTCGATCTATGCTCTCTTCGTTTCAAGGAGTCTGATACATACATAGAAAAGCAGCTTTTGTCATGTACTTAGGCGCACCGGAATCACTGCTGTGCCTAAGTACATATCGGTTTTTCCTGGAAGTTTTGAAAATGGGGGCTGAGAGTTTTGAATACTGGGTGACGAAAGCGTTGGAAACCAAGCGTGGGCGATTCTGGCAAGCCGGAACATCACTGTGGGAAAAACAGGGCGTTTTCTCTTTATCGGAATGTAGGAAGGAGGGGTGGAAAATGGCGGGAAGCGGAAGAAAGCCTATGATGTTTCAGTCTACGATCTCACGGATTGTAACAGTGATTATTGCATTGGTGCTGCCGATCAATATTATGACGCTGGTGCTGTCCAATATGGTGCTGCAGAAGAATAAGGAGCAGATTTCCGGGGAAATTCAAAATACCCTGGAGCACAGCATGGATTCCCTGGGGGATACCCTGAAACGAGTGACCCGGAAGCAGATTTATTTAAGCTTTGATGATGCGGAATTCCGGGAGCTGTCCAACCGGGTGCTGGATACCAACCAGAAAGGGCTTTTGCTTCACAATGTAAAAGAGAAGCTGGAAAGCGCCCAGGTGGACTATCCCTGGGTGGACACCATGTTCTTCCATTTTCCCGCCAACAGGTTATTAATTATGACCGGATATCCCGGGGTTTCCACCCAGGAGACCCGGAAGAAAATAGAAGAAGCCATTGAGAAGGAACAATACAAGGAATTGGCCTGGGAGAGTATGGATGTCCAGGGTACGGCAGTCCTGTTTGGCTTTTCCAATTGGCAGAATACGGATTTCGGGGTTATGCTGAACCTGGAACGGACGTTGGACAAGCTGAACTTGTCCGATCACAAGGCTGGCCGGACCGTGTTTTTCATGAATCAGAAAGGAACGGTGCTTACCAGGAAGGGCCGGGAGTATCTGGAGGAAAAGGGGAAGACCCTGGAAGCGCTTGCCGAATCCGGCAGCTGCCAGGTTTTTTCCGTAGATTTGCCGGGCTATGACTTGAAGCTGGTGGAAGCGGTGGAGTGGAATAAGCTCAACGAAAATCTGTCCGCCACGATTATTCTGGTTCAGGTACTTTCTGTTTTAATGACCCTTTTGGTGATTCCCCTGCTTTTGTGGTATGTGCGGAAATGGATCAGCAGGCCCTTAAACCGTCTGGTAGGCGCCATTGATAAGATTGAAGGGGGCGATTTGGAATACCGGATTGCAACGGACGGGGCCAGCCAGGGCCGGGAGTTTGAGCAGATCAACCGCAGCTTCAATGATATGATGGAGCAGGTAAAGGATCTGAAAATTGATGTATACGAAAAAGAGCTGGAACGGAAAAATATCCGTATGCGGTATTTAAGCCAGCAGATTCAGCCTCATTTCATCTTAAATGCCATGAACATAC
The DNA here is from genome assembly GCA_910588885.1 of uncultured Lachnospiraceae bacterium. Classification (GTDB taxonomy): domain Bacteria; phylum Bacillota; class Clostridia; order Lachnospirales; family Lachnospiraceae; genus 14-2. The sequence goes on along the minus strand of CAJUSQ010000047.1, from coordinate 5,381 downwards.
TCTACAGCTACGAGCCGGAGGAATATCCCCTGATTCAGAAGATGATACTTTGTATCTCAAAGTATTTCCGCTATATCGTAAAGGTGAATGCCAAATTCGTAGAGCTGGGGCAGGAGATGGAACACATCCAAAATTATTTTGAGATTCAGAAAGCCCGTTATCCGGGGCTTTTCTTTTCCATTGTGGAATATGAGGAGAGCTTGAAAAAGGCGCTGCTTCCGCCGCTTCTGGTACAGAATTTTGCGGAAAATGCCATTAAGCACTCCTTAAAGATTGGGAATAAAATAACAATCTTCGTCATTACCGATTACTGCCGGGAAGAAGGGAAGGAAGACCGGATGCGCATTCGTCTGGCGGATACCGGAGCCGGGATGAGTGACGAGCTGCTGGAAAAAATAGAGGTGTTCCGACAGGCCGGGATCCATCAGGAAGGGCTGGGAGTAGGCATTGAAAATTCCATTGAGCGTCTGAAATTCCTGTATCCCGAGGAAACCAACATCCGGTTTTGGCGGGATGAACATTATTCCGGCACCAACGTGGAAATTATTTTGCCTGTACATTTTGCACAAGGAGGATGGGAACATGCGGATATTGTTGATTGACGATGAGATTGTAGCCCTGAATGCTCTGAAAAAGCGTGTGGACTGGGTAAAGTATGGGTTTTCCGAGGTCCTGACCGCGCAGGATGCGGCGACGGCCCGGGCGTTTTTGGAGAAAGACCGGGTGGATCTGGTGCTTTGTGACATTGAGATGCCCGGAGAAGACGGCCTTAGTTTTGTAGAATATGTTAAGACAAAGGATCCTGCTACCGAATGTATTATGGTAACCTGCCATGCGGATTTTAACTATATCAAAAAGGCCATGAAATTTGGGGTAAAGGATTATATTTTAAAGCCCATTGACTACGAAGAGCTGGACGGCCTGCTGGTGCAGTTTGGGGAAGCCTTCCGGAGCCGGCAGGAAAAGGAACAGCTGGGCAAGCTGGTGGGGAAGGTACGGGAACGGAAGGAATCGAAGGCCAAGGAAGGGCAGGAGAAGACGGGGGCACGCCTGGAAGAGGATTCGGCCGAAGCGCGGCTTCGGGTAGTAAAACAGTATATCGAAGACCATATCCAGGAAAAAATCACCGTGAAGGATTTGGCAAATCTGGTACATATCAACGAACAGCATTTGATGCGGGTATTCAAGCGGGAAACGGGCCAGTCCGTGTTGGAATATATAACGGAACGGCGGATTCTCATTGCCGGGAGCCTGCTGAAGGATACGGAGTATTCTATTAATTTTATCGCAGACTGTGTGGGCTGCGAAAATTATTCTTATTTTACCAAATTATTCAAAAAGTTTACAGGCTATACCCCCAGGGAATATCGGATACAGTTTAAGAAGAACTCATAAAAGTGCTAAAAAGAAATCAGTAATTTGCAACTCTTCTTATGCGATTTCGATAAAATTAAATTATCAAAAACGTACAGCATTGTGCAGAATGATAATTTAGGGAGAAAAGGAGAAAAAGTATGAGAAGGAAAAAATTGTGGAGTATGTTACTGATCGCTGTTTTGAGCGTATCCCTGCTGGCCGGCTGCGGCGGCGGAGATGATAAGAACGGCAGCAGCGGAACGAATCAGGAAGAAAGCGGCTCGGAGGGCGGCTCTTCGGAAGGCGGTTCTTCGGAAGGCGGATCTGCCGAGATCGACATGGAAGGCGATCCCTATACCGTTGCCATTCAGGTGGTTACCCTGCCGGGTACCGAATTTGAAGGGGAAGAAGAACGGGAAGCAGCCATTAATGCCATTACGGAACCGGCCATTAATTGTAAGGTAGATATCCAGGAGGTATGGATCAGCGAGGTTGCGAATACCACAAGCATGGCGATTGCAGGAAAAGAGAAAGTGGATCTGGTGCATGTGGCAACGGTGAGCCCCCTGTCCTCTATGGTAGGCTCCGATATGCTGTATGATATGAATACCGACAACCTGCTTCAGAACCGGGGCAGCAAGCTGGTGGAATTATTCGGCGATACCATGGAATGCGGCTATGTAAGAGGGCAGCAGCTGGCGGTTCCGGCCAAGACCTTCAGTGCAACGGCAAAGGGAATTGCCTATAATAAGACCATGGCAGACGAGCTGGGCGTTACGATTCCGGAGCAGATTACCATGGATGAACTGGAACAGGCATTGTATGCAGTACATGAAAAGAATGCGGATGTTTATCCCTACTATTCCGGCAATGGTGAAACCTTCTATCTGTACTGGCTGCAGGCTTATGAAAACTTCGGAAACCTGGCTTCCTATGGGGTGGTTCTGGATTCCTCCTCCGACCCCAAGGTAGAGAATATGTATGCCAGCGATATGTTTAAGGATTACTGTGTACGGATGAATAAATGGACCAAGGACGGTATCCAGCCCGGTGATCCCACCGATACCAATACGGCACAGGATTACTTTAATGCCCAGAAGCTTTTCAGCGCGGTAATCAGCGTAAATGAAGAGCAGAAGGTAATGTGGGGTTCCCAGGCAGCCCAGAACGGATTCGAAGTAGGATATGCGGAGCTGGTAGGCCCGACCCAGAACAACAGTACGGTAACGGAATACATGTGGGGCATCGCTTCCAACAGCGAAAGACCGGATAAGGCCATGGATTTCCTGAATTTCCTCTACAGCAATGCGGAAGTAGCCAATATTCTGCAGTATGGCCTGCCAGACACGAATTATACCTTTGTAGAGGGTTCCGATCAGGTGATTGAAACAAACGGCAGCTATATGCCCATGTTCTACTACGGCGGAAATATGGCGGATATGCTGATTAAAGCTCCGGCAGGTGAGGATTACATACAGAAACTGACCGAAATGGAAGAAGCGGCCGTAGTTTCTCCCTTATGCGGATATATGTTTAATGACAGTGAATTCCAGACCGAATCTTCGGTTATCAACAGCACAATTTTAGAATATCTCCCCAGGCTGCAGAACGGGCAGTGCGATGATGAAGCGGCAACCCTGGCTCTGATTGATGAATTTAACCAGAAGCTGGAATCCTCAGGCATCAACGATGTAATTGCGGCCAATCAGGAACAGTTAGACGAATATTTGAGCGGACAGCAGTAAAAATCCTGCGGAGGACATTCCGGCCCAAAACAGGCAGGCTTTGGCCGGAATGCGAAAGGAGCATCAGGGAGGGCCAGGCATGGCTGCGGTTCATCCCGCAGACGAGAAGCGAAAACGGCCCTCCCTGAAAAAGGGATTGTTTTAGAACAAATGTTCTATTTGACGTGAGGGAGAGCTTATGGGTGCAAAGAAAAAGAAAAGGTCATGGAAGCATTGGATTCCGTTTTATATTATGTTTTTGCCGGGATTCATCTATTTATTGGTGAATAATTATATCCCGCTGTACGGGCTGCAGCTGGCTTTTAAGCAGTTCAGCTATCAGAAGGGCATCAACCAAAGCCCCTGGATCGGGCTTAAGAATTTCAAGTTCCTGTTTGCCAGCAACGATGCCTTTATTATGGTTCGCAATACCTTGCTTTATAACATCATCTGGATTATAATCGGCGTGATTTTCGGAGTAGCCGTTGCAATTTTATTTAACGAGATTTTGAATAAAACAGTACAGAAATTTTATCAGACTGCCATACTTCTGCCCTACCTGATGTCCATGGTAGTGGTTGCGTATCTGGTTTACGCATTCCTGGCCACGGATACGGGCCTGATCAATAATGCCATTGTAAAAGGGCTTTTGGGGAAGGAAGAGGGGATTGCCTGGTATATGGAAAGCAAATACTGGCCCTTTATTCTTACCTTTGTGCAGCAGTGGAAACAGATTGGATTCGGAATGCTTTTGTACCTTTCCAGCCTTCTTGGGATTGACAAATCCTATTACGAAGCGGCGATGCTGGACGGAGCGACCAAGTGGCAGCAGATCCGGATGATTACGGTTCCGCTCTTAAAGCCCACGATTATCATGCTGACCATTCTGAACATGGGCCAGATTTTCCGGTCTGATTTCGGACTGTTCTTCCAGGTTCCCATGAATCAGGGCGCCTTGCTGAGCGCAACCCAGACCATTGATACTTATGTATACACGGCCTTGCTGGTAAATAATAACTTTGGGATGTCGGCGGCAGCCAGCTTCCTGCAGTCCGTTGTCGGTTTCATTTTCATTGTCGGCGCCAATGCCCTTGTACGGAAAATGGATAAGAACAGTTCACTATTTTAGGAGGTGCGGGAATGGTATCAAGAGATCAAAAAATTTGGCGGGTCGCAGCCCATATTGTGATGATTCTGCTTTCCGCAGCGGCGCTTCTGCCGTTTCTGCTGCTGATTATTGCATCCTTTACGGATGATACGGTGGCTCTGTTAAACGGTTACAGCTATTTTCCGGAAAAATGGTCTTTGGGGGCCTATGAATATATACTGGAAAATAAAAATACTTTTTTCAAGGCTTATGGGATGACAATTTTGATTACGGTGATCGGAACGGCCGTAAACATTGTGCTGACCTCCCTGACCGCCTATGTGCTGTCCAAACGGCAGCTGCCGGGCGTGAAGATTATGAACTTGTTTGTAATTTTTACAATGCTGTTTAACGGCGGGCTGGTGGCGACTTATATCAGCTATGTGACGATTTTCCATGTGAAAAATACGATATTTGGCCTTTTGCTTCCCAGCCTTTTGATGAATGCCTTTATGATTATGCTGGTGCGGAATTATTTTGAACACAGCATCCCGGAGGATATTTACGAATCTGCCCGGATTGACGGGGCCAACGAATTCGTGATTTTTATTAAGCTGGTGCTTCCCCTGTCCGTGCCGATTCTGGCAACGGTAGGCTTAATGGGCGGCATTGCCTACTGGAACGACTGGCAGAACTCCCTGTACTACATCGACGACAAGTCCATGTATACGATACAGGCCGTCCTGAACTCCATCAACGAAGGCGTTGCAGCCCTGGCGACTCTGGGCGGCAACAGCGGCGTGAGCCTGTCGGAGCTGCCCACCACCACGATCCGTATGGCGGTTGCGGTAGTCGGTATTTTACCGATTCTGATAATCTACCCCTTCTTCCAGAAATATTTTGCAAAGGGCCTGATGGCCGGAGCCGTGAAGGGATAAATAAGGGCGTAAGAACATAAGAGCGTAAGAACATAAGAGCATAAGAACAAAGGAAGGAGCCTGCCGGTTCGGAACCAATGATGAACCGGCGGGCTCTGATTGCGTCACGGTAAACATGCCTAAACATACCCCCTGTCTCCTGCTTCTGATTCCGGGGTGCAATAATGGTGATGCAATTCGCATATTTTTTGCCGTATGCGCTTTAATAGCTCCACGGGTTCCAGCACAGTGGCGTTATTCCCAAAGGGCAGTATATAATCGGCAACCCATTCTAAA
>CAJUSQ010000046.1 GCA_910588885.1 uncultured Lachnospiraceae bacterium | reverse complement strand
CAGATTCTTCAATCGCATTGACAAACATCTCCACCTGTTCCTTGCCGGAAATGATAAAATTCTTTGTTATACTTGAAGTTGCCATAAGAAACACCTCCTTTGTTAGTATGGTTCTTCTGTATCAATTCATACTTTCCTGTCTCTATTTTATTATCTTATATCGGTTAATGCAACAAATCTTTTATGAATTTTTATAACTTATTTTTCCTCTGCATATTTTCTGGTATAGAAAGCAGCTTATTCAGGGATGTGTTTCCTGACGCTGTCTGGCCGCTTCGCTTGTTGCCAAAATCATTATAGAATTAAAGGAAGAGCAAACGCAGAAGCAAGGAAAGTAACAGGTAGAGATGTATTGAACTGTCTGCAAAAATGACCGACTGAATCCAGGCACTGACAGGGGGCAGGACTTTGAAAAAGGAATGGAGGAAAGAAAACGTAAAAACGAAAAATGCTTCGTAACTTCAGAAAATCTTAAACAAGTCCGCAGAAAAAAGAAAAGAAGAAAATCATCCTTTTCGGTAAGATAAAGCCATAGCAGTTGTGAAAGGAAGCCGCCTGTGAAAGCATGAGGCTTAACAGATGGCTTTACCGGAAAGGATGATTTGATTGAATACAGGAAAACAAACAAGGCGCCGCCGCAGAAGACGCCTCAGAATAAGGAGAACTGTTGTTTGCCTGCTTGCGCTTATACTTTGCATTGGGATAGGAAAACTGACCCTCGCTGGTTTGCGGCGGATGTTCCCGAATGAAGCGGAGCAGTTTTTAAAAGAGCAGGAGGGAAAACAGGAATATCCCCAAAAGCTGCTGGAATTATTGGAAAATAACCAGGAAGCATATGAGTATGTGAAGGATTATCCCAATCGTGAAAGTTATGTAAATCAACCCGTTGATTTGACAGCGGACTATAACGGAGAGAGTGTCCCACTGCTGATGCAATGGGATCAACGTTGGGGGTATAACAGCTATGGGGACGGTATGATCGGCCTGGAGGGCTGCGGGCCCACCTGCCTGACCATGGCATATCTGTACCTGACGGGAGATACCGGGATGAATCCCCGCAGTATGGCAGAATTTGCTTATAACGGGGGATATTATACCCAGGAAGGAACCAGCTGGAGTTTGTGGACGGAAGGGGTAACCGGCCTTGGCCTGTCCGGGGTACAGTTGTCCCTGAGTGAAAGCAGTATGAAGCAGGCCCTGGATGACGGCGGGCTGATTATCTGCAGTATGGGGCCGGGGGATTTTACAACGAAGGGACATTTTATTCTGATCCGCGGTTATGATGATAAGGGATTTTTTGTAAATGATCCGAACCGCCGCAGCAACAGTGAAAAACAGTGGGATTACCGCAGGTTAAGTGAGCAGATGAAAAATCTCTGGAAAATTTCCCGGTAAAAGTGCCAAAAATAGAACATATATTCGAATAAGAAAAACCCTACAAGGGATTTCCGGAAAAACAGGAGGAGCCTGGATCCTAAGGCTCCTCCTGTTTTTTCAGCGGGTTCCGTTAATCGGTTCGCTGGTCAGCATCATTCCCAGTTTTTTGAAGGTTTGAATGTCAATGGGGGAAAGCATCACAGAGGTGTGCACCTGACAGTCCTTCAGGGTGGGCAGCATAGCCATGGCCTTTGCGGCATTTTCATCCTTGCTGGTGCACATGGAAAGGGCAATCAGTACCTCGTCGGTGTGCAGGCGGGGATTTTTACTGCCCAGATAATCCACCTTTAATTTCTGGATGGGCTGTACAACCTCCGGGGCAATCAGGTGAACGGCCTTTGGAATGCCGGCCAGTTCTTTTAAGGAATTTAACAGTACGGCTGCCGAGGCACCCAGCAAAGCCGAGGTTTTCCCGGTGATGATCCGGCCGTCTGACAGCTCAATGGCAGCACAGGGGACGCCCAGGGAAGCAGCCCGCTGGTTGGCGGCCACACTGACCTTGCGGTCTTCGGTGGAAATTTTGGCCTGCTTCATAATCAGCTCGATTTTCAGCACCTCATTCTCCTGGCACTCCTCTTTGGCCAGGCGGTTGAGGGAGGCATAATAGCGGCGGAGAATTTCCATATCCGATGCCTGGCGGCATACCGCATCGTCTATGATGCAGTTTCCGGCCATATTCACACCCATATCGGTGGGGGATTTATAGGGATTTTCCCCATAGATTTCTTCAAAAATAGCATTCAATACCGGGAAAATCTCAATATCCCGGTTGTAGTTGACGGTGGTTTCCCCATAGGCTTCCAAATGGAAGGGGTCAATCATATTGATATCGTTTAAGTCGGCCGTGGCGGCTTCATAGGCCAGATTAATCGGATGCTTCAGCGGAACATTCCAGATGGGGAAGGTTTCGTATTTGGCATATCCGGCCTTGATTCCCCGCTTGTGGTCGTGGTAAAGCTGGGACAGGCAGGTGGCCATTTTGCCGCTGCCCGGGCCGGGAGCGGTGACAACAACCAGGGGCCGGGAGGTTTCGATATAGTCGTTTTTTCCATACCCTTCTTCGCTTACGATCAAGGGGACATTGGAGGGATAGCCGGGAATTACATAGTGGAGGTAAACCCGGATATTCATTTTTTCCAGCTTGTTTTTAAACAGGACGGCGCTGTGCTGCCCTTCATAATGGGTAATAACGATGCTGCCGAAGTACAGTCCCCGTTTTTCAAAAGCGGCTTTCAGGCGTAGGACGTCCCGGTCGTAGGTGATGCCGAGATCGCCGCGGACTTTGTTTTTTTCAATATCGAAAGCGCTGATGACAATCACTACCTCTGCCTGGTCGGCAAGCTGCATCAGCATCCGCAGCTTGGAATCCGGCGCAAAACCCGGCAGAACCCGGGAAGCATGGTAGTCATCGAACAGCTTTCCGCCAAACTCCAGATACAGCTTGTCTCCGAATTTGCTGATACGTTCCATAATGTGCTGTGACTGCATTTTTATGTATTTTTCATTATCAAATCCTGTTTTCATATCTCGTTCCCCTCATCGCTGGCAGTAGACGGCAGTTTCTGTAAAAATGTAACAAGCATCGGCGATTCCTCCTTATTTTTCCGGGCAGCAGGCCGGTCAGCCGCCTTCGGACGGACGGCGGCGGGCAGGCGCTCTTGGGCCTATTGTTGTAAATGCTGAAAATATTACAAAATAACGAATTAATTATACAACTTAAAAAAGAAGAAATCCAGACCTTCCGGAAAAAAATTTAGAAAGCCGGTGCGGGAAGCGGCTGTGGACCGTATCCAGGGAACCGCAATAAAAAAATGCAAAGTACAGGAAATCCGTATATTCCGCAAAAAGTTTAGAAAAACTTTAGAAAAGACGAAAAAAGTTCATGAAGAAGTTATTGATTTTCCAATAAATTCAACATATAATAGAAAAGTATTGCAGAGCTTGTCTGGAATATTGAGGAGGACATTGTCAAATGGATAACAAAGGAAACAATAATCAAAATAATAACAATAACAAGAACGGAATGACCCTTCTGATTTTTATCCTGGCCGCATTGGTAGTGCTGTTCATTGCAAGCATGATCAGCAGCGGGATTACCCGGATGACCAATCAGAAGGTGACTTATACCCAGTTCCTGGATATGGTAGAGAACGGGAAAGTGGCTAAGGTGGAGTTTAAGTCCGGGCTGATCGACATTACGCCGAAGACGGAGCGGGGGCAGATTCCGCTGATTACCTACTATGCGGTACAGCTGCAGGATGAAGAGCTTCTTCCGCTGCTGCGGGAGCATGACGTGGAGATTGAGGGGATACAGGCCAGCGCCACTTCGAATTTTCTGTACAATATTCTAAGCTTTGTAATACCGATTGCCATCTGCTGGATTTTACTGGCTTTCGTAATGCGCCGTATGGGCGGCGGAGGCGGCGTCATGGGCGTCGGAAAGAGCAATGCCAAGGTGTACGTGGAGAAGCAGACCGGTGTGACCTTTAAGGATGTGGCCGGACAGGATGAAGCCAAGGAATCCCTGCAGGAAGTGGTGGATTTTCTTCATAATCCTACCAAATATACGGATATCGGAGCGAAGCTGCCCAAAGGCGCCCTGCTGGTAGGCCCTCCGGGAACCGGTAAGACGCTGCTGGCGAAGGCGGTGGCAGGGGAAGCCAAGGTCCCGTTTTTTTCCCTGGCAGGCTCTGATTTTGTGGAAATGTTCGTGGGCGTAGGTGCGTCCCGTGTCCGGGATCTGTTTAAGGAAGCCCAGAAGAATGCGCCCTGTATTGTATTTATTGATGAGATTGACGCCATCGGCAAGAGCCGTGATACCAGATACGGCGGCAATGACGAGCGGGAACAGACGCTGAACCAGCTGCTGGCGGAGATGGACGGTTTTGACAGCTCCAAGGGGGTTTTGATTCTGGCGGCTACCAACCGTCCCGAAGTGCTGGATAAGGCGCTTCTGCGTCCGGGGCGTTTTGACCGCCGGATTATCGTGGACAAGCCGGATCTGAAGGGGCGGAAGGAAACCTTAAGGGTACATTCCAAGAATGTACTGATGGACGATTCGGTGGATTTGGATGCCATTGCATTGGCAACCTCCGGGGCGGTAGGCTCCGATCTGGCCAATATGATTAACGAAGCGGCCATTAATGCCGTAAAAAGCGGCAGGAAATACGTAAATCAGTCGGATTTATTTGAATCTGTGGAAGTGGTCATTGCAGGAAAAGAGAAGAAAGACCGGATCATGGGGCCGAAGGAAAAGAAGCTGGTGGCATACCATGAGGTGGGCCATGCGCTGGTAACCGCCCTGCAGAAGGATGCGGAACCGGTACAGAAGATTACGATTATTCCCAGGACGAAAGGCGCCCTGGGCTATACCATGCAGGTACCGGAGGAAGAAAAGTTCCTGATGACGAAGAACGAGCTGGTTGCCCATCTGGTAACTTATATGGGCGGCCGTGCGGCGGAAGAGATTGTATTTGATTCCGTTACCACAGGCGCATCCAATGATATCGAGCAGGCGACCAAGATTGCCCGGGCTATGGTGACCCAGTACGGCATGTCGGAGAAATTCGGCCTGATGGGGCTTGTGACCGTAGAGAACCAGTATTTGGACGGACGGGCGTCCTTGAACTGCGGGGAAGAAACGGCTGCCCAGATAGACAAAGAGGTTATGGCGATCCTGCAGGAAAGCTATGCGCAGGCCCGGCAGCTGCTTTTGGAGAACCGCAGTGTATTGGACGAGATTTCCGAATACCTCTATGAACATGAAACCATTACCGGAAAAGAATTTATGGATATTTTCCGCCGCCTGAAGGGAATTCCGGAAGAAGCGGAGAATACGGATAAAGAAAAAGAAAGCCATATTAATTTTAAGGTGCAGGAGACCCGGGAAGAGGAGAAAGACGCTTCCGGAGCCAAAGAGGACAAGGAAGATTCCGCGGATAGCCCCAAAGCGGCAGGAAGCGCGCCTCGTGAGCTGGATAAGCAGGCAAAGGGCCTGATGAAAGCCGTGCAGGCGGAAAACAACGCCAGGGCGCAGCGGAACCGGGAGAACGCCGCTGCCCGGAAGGATGCAGCCGGCAAGCAAAAAGCGGGAAAAGAACAGGAAGAGCCGGAGCAGACGGGCTTTGGACAGGGAGGTTCCCCACAGGGCGGGCCGGAACGGGCCAGAGAATCGGAACCAGCCGGGAAGCCGAAGCCGGCCGGTAAGATAGAAGGCGCCAAAGCACCGGAAAACCCGGGCCGGCAGGAAATGGCCGGAGGGCCAAAGCAGCCGGGCAGGCCGGGTGGGATGCACACCGCTGCCGGATCAGACAAATCCGCTAAGACATCTGTATCATCCACGGTATCGAAGCAGCCGGCGCGCACCAAGGCATTGGAGAATCCGGGCCGGGGCAGCCAGGAACCTGCCAGGCCGTCTAAGACGGAACGCAGCCCCAAGGAGCTGAATAAACAGGCAAAGGGCCTGGAAAAGATGGTAAAAGCAGAACATAACGCCAGGGAGCAGGAAAAAAGTGTCCCCGGAAAGGCACAAACAGCCAAAGCGCCTTCCTTGGAGCAGCTCTTCGAAGAGGTGCAAACCGTTGAAGCATCTCCCCTGGAGCAGCCGGCTGTGAATACCATAGAAGCCGGCACGTCTGTTCCAGAGGAAGCTGCTCCGGAACCGGAAGCGCCGAAGCCGATGACAGCCCTGGAGATGCTGAAGCGGCTGAAGGAACAACAGGCCAGGGAGGAGTAGGCAAAAGGGAATATGTTTGACATTCAGGAAGAATTGAAGAAGCTGCCGACAAAGCCGGGAGTTTATATCATGCACGACAAGACGGATGCCATTATTTATGTGGGGAAGGCGGTCAGCCTTCGGAACCGGGTACGCCAGTATTTTCGTCCCAGCCACAATGAGGGCATCAAAAAGGACCAGATGGTCCGGCAGATCGAGCGTTTTGAATATATCATCACGGATTCCGAGCTGGAAGCCCTGATTTTGGAATGCAACCTGATTAAGGAACACAGGCCCAAATATAATACGATGCTGCGGGATGATAAGACATACCCGTATATAAGAGTGACACTGGGGGAGGAATTCCCCAGGGTCCTCTTTTCACGTCAGATCAAAAAGGACAAATCCAGATATTTCGGGCCGTATACCAGTGCCGGGGCGGTGAAGGATACCATTGAGCTGCTTCAGAAGATCTATAAGCTGCGGACCTGCAGCCGGGCGCTGCCTAAGGATACCGGGAAGGAGCGGCCCTGCCTGAATTATCATATCAAGCAGTGCCTGGCGCCCTGTCAGGGGAAGGTGGATAAGGAAACCTACCGGGAGCAGATTGACGGAGCGATTTCTTTTTTAAACGGAAATTACGATTCGGTGATGAAAGACCTGGAAGAAAAGATGAACAAATGTTCGGAAGTGATGGAGTTTGAGAAAGCCATTGAGTACCGGGAGCTTTTAAACAGCGTGAAACAGATCGCGCAGAAACAGAAAATCACCAATTCCGACGGAGAAGACAAGGATATCATTGCAATTGCCTGTGACGACAGGGATGCGGTAGTTCAGGTCTTTTTCGTGCGGGACGGATTGCTGATCGGCCGGGATCATTTTCATGTGACCATTGCCAATGAAGATGGCCGGGCCCAGATTTTAGCCACTTTTTTGAAGCAGTTTTACGCCGGAACCCCTTTTATTCCAAAGGAAATCATGCTGCAGGAAGAGGTGGAGGACGCGGAGATTATTTCCCAGTGGCTGACGGCAAAGCGGGGCCAGAAGGTGTATCTGCGGGTGCCGAAGAAGGGAACCAAGGAAAAGCTGGTAGAGCTGGCGGCGAAAAACGCCTGGCTGGTGCTAAGCCAGGACAAGGAGAAAATCAAACGGGAGGAAGGACGTACCATCGGCGCCTTAAAGGAGATTGCCGGGCTTTTGGACCTGGAGGGCCTGCTTCGGGTGGAAGCATACGATATTTCCAATATTAACGGCTTTGAAACGGTGGGCTCTATGATCGTCTATGAAAAAGGAAAGCCGCAGCGCAGTGACTACCGGAAGTTCAAGCTGCGTACCGTAACAGGCCCGGACGATTACGGCTCCATGTATGAGGTACTTACCCGTCGCTTTTCCCATGGAATGCAGGAGAAGGCCGAATTAAAGGAAAAACAGATTTCGGAGGAATACGGGAGCTTCACAAAATTCCCGGATCTGATTATGATGGACGGCGGCAAAGGCCAGGTAAACGTAGCCCTTCGGGTACTGGAGGAACTGCATCTGCAGATTCCGGTCTGCGGGATGGTCAAAGACGATAACCACAGGACCCGGGGCTTATACTTTAACAACAAGGAGATCCCCATTGACCGGGGCGGGGAAGGCTTTAAGCTGATTACCAGGATTCAGGATGAAGCCCACCGGTTTGCCATTGAATATCATCGTTCGCTGCGGAGCAAGGAACAGGTGCATTCCATATTGGACGATATTCCGGGAATCGGCCCGGCCCGCCGGAAAGCCCTGATGAAAGGCTTTCCCTCCCTGGATGCCATTAAATCGGCTTCCCCGGAGCAGCTTTTGGAGCTTCCCGCCATGAATGAGAGAGCGGCCAAAGCCGTGTACGATTTTTTTCATCCCGGGGACGGGCAGCCTTGAAGCGGCCGGGAAGGTGTGGTATACTTACAGGCGGAAGAGTTCGAATTTTTTGAAAAAGAAGGAGAGGTACGTGATGAAAAAGTCGATGCTGCAGCGAATCGGTGTGATTCTGCTGGCCGGAGCCTTTTTGGTAAGCGGCTGTACAACGAAACAGCCTCCTGCCGATGAAACCGTGAAGGAAGAACCGCCGAAGGAAGAAGCGCCCCAGCAGGAGGAAGAAGAACCGGAGCAGGAAGAACCGGAAGAGCCCGGGAAGGAAATTGAGGGGACGCCGGAAGAGACGGAGGAACCCAAGGAGGAAGAACAGCCGGATTTGGAAGCAAAGCTGCGGGAAGCAAAAATAAGGCACTTATATGCCGGGGTTTTGTCCCAAATTGTTTTTGCGGGGCAGCTGCCGGGCGGTAATTTTGTAGATTTTACTTATGGGGACATGGAAGCCAACCAGTTTGCAATCCAGGATGTGGACGGAGACGGCAGGGAAGAACTGCTGGTCTTCTATACGGAAACCGATATGGCCGGAATGGTGGCCTATGTCTATGACTGGGATGAGGAAGCCAACCAGCTTCGGGAAGAACTGTTGGAATTTCCGGCCCTTACCTTTTATGAAAACGGAATTGTAATAGCGGAATGGTCCCACAACCAGGGACTGGGACAAACACTTTGGCCCTTTACCCTGTACCAGTATGACAGTGAAAGCGATACCTACCAGATGGCAGGCAGCGTAGACAGCTGGGAGAAAAGTTACCGGGATGCAGACTATGAGGGAAATCCGTTCCCGGATGATTTGGATTCGGACGGAGACGGGATTCTGTATTATATCAGCGAAGCCGGGGAATATAATATGGAAGCTCCGGTGAACCAGGCGGAATATGATGCATGGCTGAAGGGATTTTGCGGGGATGCGAAGCCTCTGGAACTGAATGTGCAGGCATGGGAGGCGGATTCCTTTTCTGACTATACCCCGGAATATTTGAAGCTTTTGCGGGATCAGGCGAAGGCATCCGGGAATTTTCCGGAAGGGGACCTGGGAATTTTCTACATGGAAAACGGCATGGATATGTGGGAGCTGGAAGAAAAGATTGCAGCAGAACACGGGATTTCCATGGAAGAGGACGAATATGGCCTCTGTATCACAGGCACGGCAGAAGGAAATGTGATCTGTGAATTCTATATGGAAGACGGAGGGACCTTTGAATACAAGGCAGAAAAAGAGGGCCTGGCCCTATGCGGCCTTGTGCCTGGAATGCCTCTGGAAGAAGCGGTGGCGCGGCTGAAGGAGCTGGGATTTTATATGAGCTGGGAAAACGCTTACATCACGGGGGACGGTATGGGCAACTATGAAGTAATCCTGGATGCGGCCAACGGGATTGTAAATGGGTTCACCTTCCGGGATTATTGCGCTTATGTAAGTTGATGCGAACATATGTTTGGAAAGGAGAATGCTTATGAAGGGTGTAAATATCGGAAAAATTGTTGAAAAAATGCAGCTGACGGTATTTAATCCGGAGGTGGATTTGAAGAAACGGAAAATCACCGTTTCGGATGTGAACCGCCCGGCTCTGCAGCTGACCGGATATTTCGAGCATTTTGAGGAAAACCGGGTGCAGATTATCGGTACCGTTGAATATACGTATCTGCAGCATATGGGAAAAGAAAAAAAACTGTCCGTTTACCGGGAGTTTTTGTCCTATGGGATCCCCTGCGTGATTTTCTGCCGGGAATTTGGGCCGGATGAGGATTTTTTGAAGCTTGCGACGGAACAGGGTGTTCCGGTGCTGGGATCGGATGATGCCACGTCCACTTTTATGGCGGAGCTGATTTATAACCTGAATGAAGAGCTGGCGCCCTGCATCTCCATCCACGGCGTTTTGGTGGACGTATACGGGGAGGGGCTTTTGATTATGGGAGAAAGCGGCATCGGCAAAAGCGAAGCGGCCCTGGAGCTGATTCGCCGGGGCCACCGTCTGGTGACGGACGATGTGGTGGAGATCCGCAAAATCAACGAACATACCCTGATCGGGACTTCGCCGGATATTACGAGATACTTTATTGAGCTGCGGGGTGTTGGGATTGTAGACGTGAAAAACCTGTTCGGGGTGGAGTGCGTCAAGGAAAAACAAAATATTGATTTGGTCATTAAGCTGGAAGACTGGCGTAAAGATAACGATTACGACCGTTTGGGCCTGGAAGAAGAGTATACGGAGTTTTTGGGCAATAAAATTGTCTGCCACTCCCTTCCGATCCGCCCGGGCCGTAATCTGGCCGTGATCTGCGAAACGGCGGCTGTAAACCACAGGCAGAAGAAAATGGGGTATAATGCAGCCAAGGAGCTCTATCGCCGGGTGCAGGCGAATCTGAAAAAGCGGAATGACGAAGAAGAATAAAGAAAAGAGGATTTAAAAATGGAGAAGAAAAATGCCTGGGAGAAATATCAGGGAGCAAATCAGCAGGAAGTAATGGAATTTGGGGAAGGCTATAAGGATTTTTTGTCGACATGCAAGACCGAACGGGAATGCGTATCGGAATTGAAGGCACAGGCAGAAAAAGCCGGGTTTCAGGATTTGAAGCAGGTGCTTGCGGAAGGCAGGACAATCCGCTGCGGAGATCGTTTGTATGGGGATAATATGGGGAAGGCTTTGACGTTATTTGTAATCGGTAAAGAGCCTTTGGTACAGGGTATGAATATATTAGGCGCCCATATTGACTCCCCGCGGATAGATTTGAAGCCGAACCCCCTGTATGAGGATACGGAGCTGGCCCTTTTGGATACCCACTATTACGGCGGGGTGAAAAAATACCAGTGGGTGGCGCTGCCTTTGGCTTTGCATGGTGTGATTGTGAAAAAGGACGGAACCATGGTTACCGTAAATATCGGGGAGAAAGAGGACGACCCGGTTTTCGGCATCAGTGATTTGCTGATTCACCTGTCCCAGGAGCAGATGGAAAAGAATGCGGCCAAGGTCATCGAAGGAGAGAATCTGGATGTCTTGGTGGGCAGCATTCCGAAAGCCTTTACGGAGGAAGAGAAAAAGGAAGCCAAGGATACGGTAAAAGCCAACATCCTGCAGATTTTAAAGGAACAGTACCAGATAGAGGAAGAGGATTTCATATCCGCCGAGATCGAAGTGGTTCCGGCCGGGAGAGCCAGGGATTATGGATTGGACCGCAGCATGATCATGGGCTATGGCCATGACGACCGTGTCTGCGCCTACGCTTCCTTTATGGCCTTGCTGGAAGCGGGAACCTGCAACAGAACGAGTGTTTGCATCCTGACGGATAAAGAGGAAATCGGAAGCGTCGGGGCTACCGGAATGAATTCCCGGTTTTTTGAATACCAGGTAACGGAGCTGCTGGTGGCAATGGGTGAGTATTCCCCGGTTGCCCTGCACCGTACCATGGAGAATTCCCAGATGCTGTCCTCGGATGTAAGCGCAGCTTATGATCCGCTGTTTCCAAGTGTCATGGAAAAGCGTAATTCTGCATATTTTGGTAAGGGGCTGGTTTTCCATAAGTATACCGGCGCCCGGGGCAAGAGCGGATCCAACGACGCGAATCCGGAATATATTGCAAAGCTGCGCAGGATTCTGGACGAAAAGGAAGTTTCCTTCCAGACCGCGGAGCTGGGTAAGGTAGATGCAGGCGGCGGCGGTACGATTGCTTATATCCTGGCCCAGTATAACATGCAGGTCATTGACTGCGGCGTTCCGGTGCTGAATATGCACGCGCCTTGGGAAATTATTAACAAAGTGGATTTATATGAAACAAAACGGGGCTACCGGGCATTTCTGACGGAAGCTTAAGAAAGGGACGGTACATTTTGTCATTTCAGGAAAAATTATCCCAGATTTTAACCAAAGAGCAGATATTAAGAAAAGAGCCTATGAGCCGCCATACGACTTTTCGGGCAGGAGGGCCGGCCGACTATTACCTGAAGCCGGAAATTTCCCAGGCGGCGGCGGTTTTAAAGCTCTGCAGGGAAGCGGGTATGGAAGTACAGCTGGTCGGAAACGGCAGCAATCTTCTGGTAGGCGATGGAGGGATTCGGGGGGCAGTGGTAGAGCTGTCCTCCCGGGAGATCCGGGTCAGCCCGGAAGGAACGGTCCTGATTGCCCAGGCAGGGGCAAGCCTGGCTAAGACAGCCCTGGAGGCGGCCAAAAACGGGTTGCACGGGCTGGAATTTGCTTCGGGTATCCCGGGTAGCGTAGGCGGTGCGGTTGTTATGAATGCGGGAGCTTACGGCGGCGAGATCAAGGATGTACTGAAATGGGCAAAGATACTGCTGCCTGAGGGCAGTATCCGGGAATTTTCAAATATCGAACTGGAGTTCTCCTACCGCCACAGCATAATTCCCGGCCTTGGGGGGATTGTTTTGGAAGCGGCGTTTCAGCTGGAGCCCGGAGAGGAGAGCCAAATCCGGGCAGAGATGGAACGGCTAAGGGAGCAGCGGAATTTGAAGCAGCCCCTGGAGTATCCCAGCGCCGGCAGTACCTTCAAACGGCCGGAGGGATATTTTGCTGGAAAGCTCATTATGGATGCGGGGCTTTCCGGCTTCCGGATCGGGGATGCCCAGGTATCGGAGAAGCATTGCGGCTTTGTCATCAACCGGGGAACCGCATCGGCAGAAGAAATCCGGAACCTCATTGGAGAAGTACAGCTCCGGGTGCAGGAAAAGTTCGGCGTGATGCTGGAACCGGAAGTGCGGATGATTGGGGAATTCCGGTAACGGTTTGAGCTTGAGAGTGCGGATGATTGGGGAATTCCGGCAATGGTTTGGAATCGGAAAGGGGAATGGGTTTGAGGTTTGTAATTTTGACCGGAATGTCCGGTGCAGGGAAAAGTACGGCTCTGAAAATGATGGAAGATATGGGGTATTTCTGTGTGGATAACCTGCCGATTGCCTTAATTGAGAAATTTTGTGAGCTGGCGGAGGCGGAAAATGCGGAGCTGTCCAAGGTTGCGGTAGGTGTGGATATCCGCAGCGGCCAGTCCTTTGGGGAATTGGAAAGCATCCTGGCGGGAATGCGCAGCCAGGGCCGGAAATTCGAGATCCTGTACCTGGATTCCGACGATGCGGTATTGGTGAAACGGTACAAAGAAACCCGACGGAACCATCCCCTGGCGGTGGGGGAACGGGTGGATAAGGGAATCGCCCAGGAACGGGAGCGTCTGCGTTTCTTAAAGCGGCAGGCGGATTTTATCATAGATACCAGCCAGCTTCTGACCCGGGAGCTGAAGGTGGAATTGGAGAAGATTTTTGTCCAGAACCAGTCCTACCAAAGCCTGTTTGTAACCATCCTGTCCTTCGGGTTTAAATATGGAATTCCGGCGGACTCGGATCTGGTCTTTGATGTACGGTTCCTTCCGAATCCTTATTATGTGGAAACCCTGCGGCCCAAGACCGGAAACGATCCGGAGATTCAGGAATTTGTGATGCAGTATGAGGAGGCCCACCGCTTTTTGGACAAGTTGGAGGACATGGTTCGCTTCCTGATTCCCAATTATATTACGGAGGGCAAGAATCAGCTGGTGGTAAGCATCGGCTGTACCGGCGGGAAGCACCGCTCGGTGACATTGGCCAACGGCCTTTATGAACGGCTGCGGCAGCAGCACAGCTATGGACTGAAAATAGAACACCGGGATATCGGGAAGGATGCGCTCAGAGGGAAATAAATGTCATTTTCAAGTGATGTAAAAGAAGAACTATCCAGGCATGCCAGCAAAAGCAGACATTGTCAGATTGCGGAAATTGCGGCCATTTTAGGCTTTGCCGGAAGACTCTGCGGCAAAGGGGAAAGCCAGGCGCTGGCCGTCCATACGGAAAATATTACACTGGCAAAAAAATATTTTACCCTGATCAAGAATACCTTCGGGATCAACGGCGCCATTGCCGTCCGGCAGAATGCCTACCTCCATAAAAGCAGGACCTGCGTGGTTTCCGTGGCCGGGCAAAAACAGGTACGGAAAATCCTGATGGCAGTAAAATGGATGAATGAAGCCGGGGATTTTATCCGGGGAACGGAGCTGGTGGACGGCCTTCTGGTGAAAAATACCTGTTGCAGGAGGGCCTTTGTCCGGGGAGCATTTTTGGCTGCCGGCTCCATGAGCGATCCGGAGAAATCCTACCATTTCGAAATTGTCTGCCCGGATTTGCTGAAAGCGGAAAAGATGCAGGAGCTGATTCAAAGCTTTGCGCTGGGGGCCAAGATTGTACAGCGGAAGAAATGCTTTGTGGTTTATCTGAAGGAAGGCGCCCAGATTGTGGATGTGCTGAATGTGATGGAAGCCCATGTGGCTTTGATGAATCTGGAAAATGTCCGGATTTTAAAGGAAATGCGGAACTCCGTAAACCGTCAGGTAAACTGTGAAACGGCGAATATCAATAAGACCGTAAATGCTGCGTGCAAGCAGATCGACGATATCCGGTTCATTGAAAAGACGGCGGGGCTGGAAGCGCTTTCCGAAGGGCTAAGGGAAATGGCGCAGCTTCGCCTGCAGTATCCGGAAGCCGCCCTAAAGGAGCTGGGCGAGATGTTAAGCCCTCCGGTGGGAAAGTCCGGGGTAAACCATCGCCTGCGGAAGATCAGCAGCATTGCAGAGGAATTAAGGCAGAAGAATCAGCCAGGAAAAGAGTGATTGTTTCTATGAAGAAGAAAAAGCTATTGTTTGTATTCAATCCCCATTCCGGAAAGGGGCAGATTCGAAATAAGCTCCTTGAAATTGTGGACATTTTTGTAAAGACGGGATATGAAGTGCAGATTCATCCTACCCAGGAGCCAAAGGACGCCCGGGAGCTGGTGAAGAAACGGGCCGGGAAGTTCGACCTGGTGGTCTGCAGCGGCGGGGACGGCACTTTGGACGAGGTAGTCAGCGGCATGATGCAGCGGGAAAAACGTGCGGCAATCGGCTATATCCCGGCGGGCAGTACCAATGATTTTGCCGTTTCCCTGAAGCTTCCCAAGAATATGATCGAAGCAGCCAGAACATCAGTTCTAGGAACGCCCTTCCGCTGTGACGTGGGGGATATGAACGGTAAGTTTTTCGTATATATTGCGGCTTTCGGGCTTTTTACGGATGTTTCCTACGGTACCCCCCAGGAGTGGAAAAATATTCTGGGCCACGCGGCTTATCTGCTGGAAGGGGCCAAAAGCCTGACCAGCATTAAATCCTATCCCATGGTGGTGGAATGCAACGGAGAGCTGATCAAAGGTGATTTTATTTTCGGGATGATTACCAATTCCACCTCGGTGGGGGGCTTTAAGAACATGACCGGAACCAATGTGGAGCTGAATGACGGCCTGTTCGAAGTAACTTTGATCAAAAAGCCCAAGAATCCCATGGAGCTAAGCGAGATCTTAGTCAGCCTGACCAGCCGGAAGGATGAAACGGAGCTGATCTATTCTACGAAAGCGGCCCATTTGTCCTTGGCCTCGGAAGAGGAAGTGGCATGGACCTTAGACGGGGAATTCGGCGGAAGCCATACCAAAGTCCTGATCCAAAACAACCGTCAGGCTGTGGAGATTATGGTAGGCCGGGAAGAATCATAGCGTTTGACTTTTGGAATCAATTAGTCTATACTATAAAAAGCAAATAGCACATAAATTGAAGGATGGAGGAAAAAATTATGTTAGTTTCTGCAAAAGAAATGTTGGAAAAAGCAAAAGCAGGCCACTACGCCGTAGGACAGTTCAATATCAATAACCTGGAGTGGACGAAGGCGATTCTGCAGACTGCCCAGGAATGCAATTCCCCGGTAATTTTGGGAGTGTCCGAGGGCGCCGGAAAGTATATGTGCGGTTATAAGACGGTAGTGGGCATGGTAAACGGAATGCTGGAAGAGCTGAAGATTACCGTTCCGGTTGCACTGCACCTGGATCACGGCAGCTTTGAAGGCTGTATGAAATGTATCGAAGCAGGCTTTTCATCCGTAATGTTTGACGGTTCCCACTATCCCATCGAAGAGAATGTGGAGAAGACCAAGGAGCTGGTAGGTATTACCGGGGAAAAGGGCATGTCCTTAGAGGCCGAAGTAGGTGCAATCGGCGGAGAAGAAGACGGGGTGGTAGGCTCCGGTGAATGTGCGGATCCCAAGGAGTGCAAAGCCATTGCGGATCTGGGCGTGACAATGCTGGCTGCAGGCATCGGGAATATCCACGGTAAATATCCGGAGAACTGGGCAGGCTTAAGCTTTGAGACGTTAGATGCCATTCAGCAGCTGACCGGGGAAATGCCCCTGGTACTTCACGGCGGCACCGGGATTCCTGAGGATATGATCAAGAAGGCGATTTCCTTAGGCGTAGCGAAGATTAATGTAAATACGGAGTGCCAGCTGTCCTTTGCAGATGCTACCAGAAAATACATCGAAGCCGGAAAAGATCTGGAAGGCAAGGGCTTTGATCCCAGAAAGCTGCTGGCTCCAGGCGCAGAAGCCATTAAGGCTACCGTGAAGGAAAAGATGGAATTATTCGGTTCCGTAGGGAAGGCATAAGCCCGGGAAGTTGAGAGGATTGAAATTAAGAAATAAAAACATCGAACAAGGGCGTTCCAAAGAGTTTGGAATGCCTTTTTCGCTTTGGAGTTTTGAAACGGGAAGAGAGAGGATGGAAGTATGAGTGAATATTATAACGTATCGGAAATTTTCGGTGAAAACGTATTCAATGATACGGTAATGCGGGCGCGTCTGCCGAAAAAAGTGTATCAGCAGCTGAAACGGACCATTGAAGAAGGGAAGGATTTGGATCCTGCAACTGCGGATGTAGTGGCTCATGAGATGAAGGAGTGGGCCATTGAAAAAGGGGCGACCCACTATTCCCATTGGTTCCAGCCCCTGACCGGCGTAACGGCAGAGAAGCACGACTCTTTTATTACGGCTCCGGGAGAAGACGGCAAGGCATTGATGAGCTTTTCCGGCAAAGAACTGATCAAAGGCGAGCCGGATGCTTCTTCCTTTCCCTCCGGCGGGCTTCGGGCGACCTTTGAGGCCAGGGGCTATACGGTTTGGGACTGTACCTCTCCGGCCTTTGTGAGGCAGGATGCCGCCGGAGCCACCTTATGCATCCCGACGGCCTTCTGCTCCTACACCGGGGAAGCCCTGGATGCCAAAACCCCGATTTTAAGATCTATGGAAGCGGTGAATGAACAGGCCCTGCGGCTGATCCGGCTCTTTGGCAATACGACTTCTAAAAAGGTATTTCCCTCCGTTGGCCCGGAGCAGGAATATTTCCTGGTGGATCGGAAGAAGTACCTGAAGCGGAAGGATCTGATTTTCGCCGGAAGGACTTTATTTGGCGCGATGCCTCCCAAGGGCCAGGAAATGGACGATCACTATTTCGGAGGCATTTTGGAACGGATTGCGGCCTATATGAAGGAAGTAAACAAGGAGCTTTGGAAGCTGGGGGTAACGGCGAAGACCCAGCATAACGAAGCGGCTCCGGCACAGCATGAGCTGGCGCCGATTTACGCTTCCTGCAACATTGCCGTGGACCATAACCAGTTGATTATGGAAACCCTGAAAAAGGTGGCCGGCCGTCATGGAATGACTTGTCTGCTCCATGAAAAGCCCTTTGCAGGAGTAAACGGCTCCGGAAAGCACAATAACTGGTCACTGACCACCGACGACGGCATTAACCTGCTGGAACCGGGGGACACCCCCCATGAAAATGTACAGTTTCTGCTGGTGCTGACCTGTATGCTGAAGGCCGTTGACAAACATGCCGAGCTGCTGCGGGAATCGGCTGCGGATGTAGGGAACGACCACAGGCTGGGGGCCGATGAAGCCCCGCCGGCAATTGTGTCCGTATTTTTGGGAGAACAGCTGGAGGACGTATTAAGCCAGCTGATCAGCACCGGGGAAGCCACCAGCAGCTTAGACGGCGGCGTTCTTCAGACCGGGGTAAAGAATATCCCGGACTTTGCCAAGGACGCGACAGACCGGAACCGGACATCCCCCTTCGCGTTTACCGGAAATAAATTCGAGTTCCGTATGGTGGGCGCTTCCGATTCCATTGCGGCCCCCAATGTGGTACTGAATACCATTGTGGCAGAAGCATTCAGCGATGCCTGTGACATTCTGGAAAAAGCAGATGATTTTGAAATGGCGGTTCATGATTTGATCAAGGAACAGGCTACGGCCCATCAGCGGATTGTATTTAACGGGAACGGCTACTCAAAAGAGTGGATGAAGGAAGCGGAGCGAAGAGGATTACCGAATATATGTTCGATGGTGGACGCAATTCCGGCCCTGGCGTCCGAGAAATCCGTATCCTTATTTGAAAAATTCAATGTTTTCACCCGGACGGAATTGGAATCCCGTGTGGAGGTGCTGTATGAAAACTATGCCAAAGCCATCAACATTGAAGCCCGTACCATGATTGACATGGCCGGAAAACAAATTATTCCTGCAGTCATTAAGTATACCACTTCCCTGGCCAATTCCATCAATGCCGTGAAAGCTGCCTGCGGTGCGGATGTCAGTGTGCAGACGGAGCTTTTGATGGAAACTTCCAGGCTTCTGGCCGAGGCAAAGCAGGCGCTGACAAGGCTGACGGAGGTTACAACAAGGGCTGCGGTTATGGAAGAAGGCCGGGAACAGGCCGTGTTCTGCCGTGACCGGATTATAACCGCCATGGATGCCCTGCGGGCCCCGGTAGATCAGCTGGAAATGATGGTGGATAAGGAAATGTGGCCGATGCCTTCCTACGGCGACCTGATTTTTGAAGTGTAGGCTCAAGATGATTCATCGTCTATGAAGTTTCCGTGTTAAGATACCGGCCGGTTCCTGTGGAGTGTACCGGGCGAGGTCAGAAGATCATTATGAAAAAGTTTCCCGAAAAGGGAGGATGCCAGGCAACCTTACGGTTACCTGGCACTTATTATGAAAAAGTTTATTCGATAGTAGTAATTTAATTACTGGATGTTGTCATTTGTTATGATTCTATTATATGGAGCAGAAATGAAAAAATCATGTTTTCCGCGTGAAACTTTTTTTAATATAAAATGAATAAACTGTGAATGAAAAGCAGTCAAGGGCTAGTATGACGACGTGCCGTAAAATCGTCTTATCGCGAGGGAAACGGCGAAACGACCGTCACTCCAATGGCCCGTCGGAGGGCGTATCCGGCTCCGAAGGCGGAGACGGTTCCACTGTAGAATCGTCCGGAGGGATATCCGGAGTCTGGTTGTCACCGCCGATTCCCGTGTCCGGGAAATGGTTGTCGCCGGGGAACATACCGCCGGGGAAGGTAGTGTCGGGGGTAGTTCCCGTGCCGGGCTGCCCGGGCTCGATTCCGCCGGGAGTAACGGGAACCTGCGGAATTTCCGGGGACAGGCTGGCGGCGGTATGAATGGGGCAGACGCTGTAAGCAATCTCGTCCGTCAAAAGGTAGGCGCCGTCAGCGCTGCCTCCGGAGCCTCCGGTAATATAGATGTTGGTTTCTTTGCTGGTTTCCGGACAAAATTCATTTGCCAGCATACCGGAGTCAATGCATATGGTTGCGCTTACATGATGGTCACAGTAGTCGGTGGGAACCGTGCCGTTGGCAAAATACTCGGTAGTCACCATGCTCCCACGGGGATCGGAATCGCAGACCCCTTCCACGGCCAGCTTTCCGGATTTTCTGCAGATAGTAGCGGTGGTAAGATTTTCCGGACGGCTGAATTCTTTTGAAGGCAGCCCTTCGTGAATCCGGGACATCATGGCCCGCCATAGGTTTCTGGCATAGCGGGTGTTCATCTTGGACTGGGACATATTGTCATCGAAGCCGCCCCAGGTGACACAGGTATAATAAGGGGTAAATGCAGAAAACCAGATATCCACACTACCATTTGA
>CAJUSQ010000045.1 GCA_910588885.1 uncultured Lachnospiraceae bacterium | reverse complement strand
GGAACTGGCCCGTTCCAACGGTATGCTGAACAATGAGAAATTCATGCAGAAGGCGCCGGAGGAAAAAATCCGGGAAGAGCGGGAAAAGCTGGAAAAATACCGCCAGATGATGGAACAGGTGTCTGCGCGGCTGGAGCAGCTGAAATAAAGCTTCTGCCTCTGATTTGCCTGGTTATGCGGAAATGTCTGAACTATGATATAAATTTTATCCTTCTTGTCATTAATGATTGAAAAGTATCAAAATATTTGGTAAAATAGATAACAAGACAATATGGAGGAGCGAGATCATGGCTGATAATACCCGAATGGCACCAAATGTTGTAATTGGCATGAACGATATGGAAGCATATTTGTCCCTTCCGGTACCAGAGGCTGGAAGAATATATATAATGGAAGAAGTAGAGGCCGCCCTGCAGAGCCGCGGAGTCGTATACGGGATTAAGAGAGAGAACCTGGAACGGATGGTTTATGAGGAGATCTATGGCAGGGAGATTCTGGTTGCTTCCGGGGTTCCGCCTGTGGAAGGAAAGAACGGATATTTTGATTATCATTTTGAAATGAAGCTGGACGGAAAGCCCCAGATCCGGCCGGACGGTTCCGTGGACTACTGGAGTGTGAACCGGATTGAACTGGTGAAGGAAGGACAGGTAATTGCGGAATACCATCCTGCCGTAGAAGGCAAGGACGGCATGACCGTGAAGGGGAAGCCGGTGACGGCAAAGCGGGTACGGGAGCTTTCGCCTCTGAAGGGCAAGGGCTTTACCCGTTCCGAGGATAACCTTACCTATACGGCTGATTTTGACGGCAAGATAGAGATGAAGAACGAACGGATCACGGTATCCCAGGTACATGAAGTGTTTGGGGACGTAGACCTTTCCGTAGGGGATATTGATTTCCATGGGGATGTGATCGTTCACGGCGAAGTCTGTGCCGGGGTGACGATTAAGGCCACCGGGACGATTACCGTAGACGGCGTGGTGGAAACGGCGCATCTTTGGGCCGGGAAGGATATTATCCTGCGAAGCGGAATGCTGGGAGATTCCAGATCCACGGTATTTACAAAAGGGAATATTATGGCCCGGTTTTTTGAATATACGATTGTTGAGGCATATGGCGATATCCAGGCCCAGGTGTTTATGAATTGTGAAGTGAGCTGCCGGAAGCGGATCATCCTGACCGGGAAGAAGGCCGGGATCATAGGGGGCCGGGTGCATGCCATCCAGGGAATTGATACCGGGGATTTGGGCAATGACGTAGAGATTAAGACTGAGGTTCGGGTAGGAAACGATGTGGAGGTACTTCGTAAGATCAAGATTCTGCAGGCGGAAGTCAACGATATGAAAGAAATGCTGGACCGGGTGGAAAAGGGGCTGCAGGAATTCGCGAAGCTGGAGAAGACCCAGGCAGTGAAGAAGGACGACCCCAGAAAAGTGCAGCTTTTGCGGGTGAAGATCCGGGACAGCGCCGTTTTAAGCAGCAAGCAGGCGGAGCTGATGGAGCTGGAGCAGTGGCTTTCAGATGCCAAGGGCGCCAGCATACGGGTATTCCGAAGCGCTTATCCAGGTGTTATGGTCATTATTGACGAAGCCCGTTCCCTGATTAAGAAAGCGGAAGACCATGTGGAGTACCGGAAGGAAGAAGGAGAGGTTAAGAGCCTGTATACCACCTTTTAACCAAAGGACTGTCAGATAACAGCGCATTTTGCGATGAAAAAAACGGCAGGAACCTTGAATTATACTTGCATAATATCACCATTCTATTATAATGGATAAAGATACTTTTATAATAGAGTGGTGATTTTTTTGACTTATGAAGAAACGGTGGCTTCGATTTTGGAGATCCCGCGGTTTACGAAAAAGAATACCCGGTCCCATACCAGGGAATTTCTGGAGCTTCTGGGCAATCCCCAGGAACGGTTCCCGGTGGTCCATGTGGCCGGAAGTAACGGAAAGGGAAGCGTGTGTGCTTTTTTAAGCAGCGTACTGACGGAGAGCGGCCTTCGTACGGGGTTGTTTACCTCCCCTCATCTGGTGGACATCCGGGAACGCGTCCGGATAGACGGGGAGAGCTGCAGCCGGGAAGCATTTCTTTTCGCGGAACAATGCGTCCGTGATGCGGCCCAAAAGCTGCAGCAGGCGGGAAAACCGCACCCGACTTTTTTCGAATATATGTTCGGTATTGGCCTGGTGATTTTTGCCCGGGCCGGAGTGGACTGCGCCGTGCTCGAAACCGGGCTGGGCGGAAGGCTGGATGCCACCAATGCAGTGAAGAAGCCGCTGCTTACGGTGATTACCTCTATCAGCCTGGAGCATACGGAGATCCTGGGGGATACCATAGAGAAAATTGCGGCGGAGAAAGCCGGGATTATCAAATACCAGGTGCCGGTGATTTTTGACGGAAATGAACCCCTGGCAGAGCCGGTGATCCGGGAGACGGCGGCCCGGATGTGCGCCCCTGCCGAGAAAATTGGGGAAGATAACATAAATATTTTATTAAACGACGGAAAAAACATTGATTTTTCACTGGATTGTGGTTATGATGTTACTAGCGTCCGAATCCCCTCCCCCGCGGCGTACCAGGTACGAAACGGCGCTCTGGCGCTGGCGGCGGCCTGCCGGCTTAGAGAGCATTTTGTGATTTCAGAGGAAGCCCTCCGGCGGGGATTTGAGAAGACGGTGTGGCCGGGGCGGATGGAGGAAGTCCTTCCGGGAATATATCTGGACGGGGCCCATAATGCAGCCGGGATTCAGGCGTTTCTGGAAACGGCCCGGCAGCTGGCGGATCGGCCGCCGATTCTTGTTTTTGGGATGGTAGCGGATAAGAATTACCGGGAAGCCCTAAGCCTGCTTTGTCAGGGGATGGCCTGGGAACAGGTGATTTTTACAGGCATCCGGGACAATCCGAGGGCCCTGGAGCCGGAATGCCTGGAACGGGAATTCCGAAACGGCCTGCAACATGTGAAAATTTTAACGATAAAAGAAGCCGAAGGGGCATTTCAGGCAGCCCAAGAGGCCCAGAAGCCCGGGCAGCTGGTATTTTGTACCGGTTCGTTATATTTAGTCGGAGAATGGAAGAGGATCATGGAAAAGGGCCGGTAGCCCGGGGAACCGTGATTGGAAAGCATAGAAACGGTCTTTCATTTTGGGACTGTGATTGAAAGGCATAGAAACGGCCCGTAACCGGGGAACCGTGATTACGGAGAATGGGAGCGGAAGCAGGAGGTTAGAGAAATGATTGATTTTGAAGAAGAATTGAAGAAATTCCAGCCGAGCCTGGAGGTAGAAGAGGCGGAAGAAGCCATATACAGCCATGACCTGACGGACATGACGGATATTATGCGGGAAATGCTGGAGAACGGCCGGGGACAGTAGCGGTTTTGATTTGGAAAATGGTTGCAGTTATTTAGAAAGGATCGTTTATGGAATGCTTGAGATGTGGTGCGGCCCTTGGCAGGGAGGACTATTGCCCTTCCTGTCATGGGGATATGAAAATATATAAGAAGATTATTTATGCTTCCAACCGTTGTTTTAATGAAGGACTGGAGCGGGCTAAGGTGCGGGATCTGTCCGGAGCCGCGGAAAGCCTGCAAAAAAGCCTGCGTTTTAATAAAATGAACCATCAGGCCAGGAATTTGCTGGGGCTGGTTTACTTCGAGATGGGGGAAACGGTGGATGCCATTGACGAATGGGTGATCGCCCGCAGCCTGATGCCGGAGAACCAGCAGGCGGAGCAGTATTTATCGGCGGTACAGTCCAACAGCAATAAGCTGGATGCACTGAACCAGACGATTAAAAAGTATAACCTGGCGCTGCAGTACTGCAGGCAGGACAGCAAGGACCTGGCGATTATCCAGCTGAAAAAGCTGCTGGGGCAGAATCCGAGGCTGCTGAAGGGACATCAGCTTCTGGCCCTTTTATATATGGAAGAGGGCAATTATGAACAGGCCCGGCGGTCTTTGCAGAATGCGGAAAGGATTGATACCCATAACCTGATTACGATCCGGTATCAGCAGGAATTGGGAGAGGTTCTGAAGGATGCGGCTCCTGAGAAGAAAAAAGGCCGTAAGGGGAAGGAAGAGCCGGTAGCGTACCGGAGCGGGAATGAAACCATTATCCGTCCGGTGAATACCAGGGAATATTCTGCCCTGGGAACGATTTTTAATATCATCATCGGCGGCGTCCTGGGCGTATTGATTGCCTGGTTTTTGATTGTGCCCAGTATGCAGCAGAATGCGGCCAGCGATGTGAATCAGGCAGTCCGCACCGCCAACGATACCATCAGCACCAAGAATCAGACGATTAAGACGCTGGAAACCCAGATCGAGGAGCTGAAGGGACAGATTAACGAAAAGGAGGAAGCGGAGAGCAGCAGCCAGGGTGTGCTTGCAGTATACGAACAGCTGCTGACGGCTTACGACGCTTTTTCCAAGGAGGATGTGGAAGGGGCAGGGGCGGCCCTGGCTACGGTGGATGCGTCCGTCCTATCCGGGAAGGCAAGCGAGATCTATCAGGGCCTGAACCTGAAGGTAAACGACCAGTATGTGGTTACGCTGTACCAGCAGGGGGAGGAAGCCTACCAGGCCCGCAATTATGAAGAAGCGGTAGAGAAGCTTTTGAAGGTCGTGGAGGTAGATGAAACTTACAATGACGGCTACGCGGTGTATTATCTGGCCCAGTCTTACCGGAGGCTGGAGCAGAACGACCAGGCGGCCGTTTATTATCAGAAGGTAATCGACCAGGTACCGGGTTCCCAGAGGGCCAGCCAGGCGGAGGAATTTTTACAGAGCCAGCAGCAGCCGGAATAAGGGCGGCGTAAGCAGGAGCGTTATGGGAAAGCGGCCGGAGCCGAAATCATTTTACGAAAGACGTCAAAGTAGATTTGGCGTCTTTTTTTGCGGAAAAGGAGGAGAACAATGGATTACAGATTTGAGCAGAAGGACGGGCAGCTGGTGATACGGATGCCCCGGGAACTGGATCATCATACCTCGGAAGCCTTGCGGCGGGAGACAGACGGGTTGCTGTCCCGGTATCCGGTCCGGGGGATTGTGTTTGATTTTCAGGATACGGTTTTTATGGACAGCTCCGGAATCGGCGTGATTTTAGGGCGGTGCCGGAATCTGCGGTTTGCGGGAGGGCGGACGGCGGCAGTCCATCTGAATCCCCAAATTCAGCGGGTGTTTCAGATATCAGGTTTACATAAAGTGATTGAAGTGGAGCAGGAGCCTGTTTTGACAGGGAAAAAGGGTTAGTAGGAGGAAAGATACGTGAAAAATGAAATGAAAATGGAATTTGCATCCCAATCAGAAAATGAAGGATTTGCCCGGGTTGCCGTGGGGGCGTTTATTGCGGGGCTGAATCCCACCGTGGACGAGCTGGCCGATATTAAGACCGCAGTGTCGGAAGCCGTTACCAACGCCATTATCCACGGATACGAGCAGCAGCCGGGGAAGGTGTGGATTACCTGTGAAACCGATGAGCAGGAGGTGGAAATCTGTGTCATAGACAACGGCAGGGGTATTGCGGATATTGAAAAGGCCAGGGAGCCGCTCTATACCACCAAGCCGGAGCTGGAGCGTTCCGGGATGGGATTCACCTTTATGGAGGCATTTATGGACGAGGTGTGGGTGGCCTCCGCCGTCGGCCAGGGCACCCGGGTTACCATGAAAAAAAGAATCGGAAGGGAATAGGACATGGAGAACACCATCGCTTTAATCGAACAGTCACACAGCGGAGATAAAGAAGCGAGGGACCGGCTGGTTTCAGAGAACCTGGGACTGGTATGGAGCATTGTGAAACGATTTGCGGGCCGCGGCCATGAAATGGAGGACCTGTTCCAGATCGGCAGCATTGGGCTGATGAAGGCCATTGACAAATTTGACACGACCTTTGAAGTGAAATTTTCCACCTATGCCGTTCCCATGATTACCGGGGAAATCAAGCGGTTTCTAAGGGACGACGGTATGATACGGGTGAGCCGGAGCCTGAAGGAAACCGGAATGAAGCTGGCTGTGGCCCAAAGCCGTCTTCAGGAAAAGCTGGGGCGGGAGGTGACCTTGCAGGAGCTTTCCGATGAAACAGGGATTCCAAGGGAGGAGATCGTGATGGCCCTGGAGGCCAATGTGGAGGTGGAATCCATTTACCGCTCCATCTATCAGTCGGACGGAAAAGAAATCAGCCTGGTGGACAAGCTTCCGGAGAAACGGGACGAGAATGAACGGCTGCTGAATGAAATCCTTTTGGCCCAGCTGATGGAAGAACTCAGTGAAAAGGAACGGCAGCTGATTGAGCTTCGCTATTTCCGGGACAAGACCCAGGCAGAGGTGGCAAAATATTTGGAAACCAGCCAGGTACAGGTCAGCCGGATGGAGAAAAAGATACTGCTGCGGCTTCGGAAACTGGCCGGGTAACCGGGAAAAGGCCCGGGGAAGGGCCGGGCAAAGGAATGTCCCTCAAAGAAGGAACGGACAAAGGAACGGTCGGAATTACGGGAAAGAAACAAAATATGTGAAAAAATTAACGGGAATATTGTGCGATATCACGAATGAAACCTTAAAAATTTCAATGAAATGTCAAAAAAATTCTATGTTTTCTGCCTTTGTGATTCGATATACTGTCAATATCAACAAAACACAGCGTAAGCTGTACAAGAAGGGAGAAAAAGTATGAAGAAAAAGTTTTTATCAATGACCATGGCAGCAGTGCTGCTGAGCTTTTCTCTGGCAGCATGCGGAGGGGATGATGCTTCCAAGAAGTCAGAACCCGCAGACCAGACAGAGAAGACAGACGATGCGGAGAAGGAAGCTCCGGATGATTCTGCGGATGCTCCGGAAGAGAAGGATGCGGAAACACCGGAAGAGCCGGCAGGAGGCGCTCCTTCCGATCTGGCCAACAAGGACAAGCCGCTGGTTTGGTTTAACCGCCAGCCTTCCAACAGCTCCACCGGAGAGCTTGATATGGCGGCATTGAGCTTTAATGACAATACCTATTATGTAGGATTTGATGCCAACCAGGGTGCAGAGCTTCAGGGAACCATGGTAAAAGATTATATCGAAGCAAATAT
This sequence comes from uncultured Lachnospiraceae bacterium, assembly GCA_910588885.1. Taxonomy (GTDB): domain Bacteria; phylum Bacillota; class Clostridia; order Lachnospirales; family Lachnospiraceae; genus 14-2. The sequence continues at coordinate 12,855 of CAJUSQ010000045.1, read as the reverse complement.
TGACAGCATTGACCGGAACGGCGACGGCGTGATCGGATATGTTCTGGCAATCGGAGATATCGGCCATAACGATTCCATTGCAAGAACCAGAGGGATCCGGAAGGCTCTTGGCACCGGAGTAGACAAAGACGGCGATATCAACAGTGATCCGGTTGGAACCAATACCGACGGTTCTGCAGCCGCAGTACAGGACGGCAAGATTGAAATCAACGGGAAATCCTATGTAGTACGCGAGCTTGCTTCTCAGGAAATGAAGAATTCCGCAGGCGCAACCTGGGATGCTGCAACCGCAGGAAATGCCATTGGTACCTGGTCCTCTTCCTTTGGAGAAGAAATTGACGTAGTTGTTTCCAATAATGACGGAATGGGCATGTCCATGTTTAATGCATGGTCTAAGGACAACAAGGTTCCAACCTTCGGTTATGACGCAAACAATGACGCAGTTGCCGCAATCGCAGAAGGCTACGGCGGAACCATCAGCCAGCATGCGGACGTACAGGCATATCTGACCCTTCGTGTTCTTCGGAATGCATTAGACGGCGTTGATGTTGATACCGGAATCGGTACGGCAGACGAAGCAGGCAACGTATTAAGCGAAGATGTATACAAATACAATGCAGACGAGCGTTCTTATTATGCATTGAACGTTGCGGTAACGGCAGACAATTATCAGGATTTCACGGATTCCACCAAGGTGTTTGAGCCGGTATCCAACCAGCTGGATGAAAGCGCTCATGCAGTTAAGAAGGTATGGCTGAACATCTACAATGCATCCGATAACTTCTTAAGCTCTACCTATCAGCCCCTTCTTCAGAATTACGATGACATTCTGAACTTAGAAGTGGACTACATCGGCGGCGACGGACAGACAGAATCCAATATCACAAATCGTCTTGGAAATCCTGGCCAGTATGACGCCTTTGCAATCAATATGGTGAAGACAGACAATGCGGCTTCTTACACTGCATTGCTGAGCCAGTAATTTGTCCGGGCGGGCAGTTTTAGGGCGGCAGCCGCCTTGGGAAATTGCCTGGCTGTATATCAGGAAGCATGAGATTAGGGAGAAGAAATTCTCCCTAATCGTTTTAAGGCATGTTTTAAGGCAGCCTTGGAAGGATACTATTATTTTGGGGCCGGGAAGCCTTTGGCCCCAATGAGCAATCATAGAGATACAGGAGTGGGAGAATGGCAGATAAGAAGGATAATATCGTCTTGTCCATACGCGGCATGAGCAAGTCCTTTGGCCGGAACCGGGTTTTGGACCGTATCAACCTGGACGTAAAGCGGGGAACCGTAATGGGGCTCATGGGTGAGAACGGCGCCGGCAAATCGACGATGATGAAGTGCCTGTTCGGAACGTATCAGAAAGACGAAGGCAATATCTTCCTTGGGGGCAGGGAAGTAAATTTTTCCGGACCGAAGGATGCTCTTGAGAACGGGATCGCAATGGTCCATCAGGAATTAAACCAGTGCCTGGAGCGAAATGTGGTGGATAACCTGTTCCTGGGACGTTATCCCCGCAATTCCATGGGGATTGTGGACGAAGGCAGAATGAAAAAGGAAGCGTCGGAGCTGTTTCGGAAGCTGGGCATGACGGTGAACCTCACTCAGCCGATGCGGAATATGTCCGTGTCACAGAGACAGATGTGCGAGATTGCAAAGGCGATTTCCTATAATTCCGAGGTGATTGTACTGGATGAGCCTACTTCCTCTCTGACGGTACAGGAAGTGGAGAAGCTCTTTGAGATGATGCGGATGCTGAAAGAGCAGGGGATCGCATTGATTTACATTTCTCATAAGATGGATGAGATCTTTGAAATCTGCGATGAAATATCCGTGCTTCGGGACGGAAACCTGGTTATGACAAAGCCTTCAAAGGAAACGGATATGAATGAGCTGATCGCAGCCATGGTAGGCCGTTCCCTGGAGAACCGTTTTCCGCCGGTGGACAACGTGCCGGGGGAGACCATCTTATCGGTACAGCATTTGTCTACCAAATATGAGCCTCATTTGCAGGATATTTCCTTTGATGTTAAGGAAGGGGAAATCTTCGGTCTGTACGGGCTGGTGGGTGCAGGACGTACGGAGCTTCTGGAAACGATTTTCGGGGTGCGGGTCCGGGCGGCCGGCCATGTTTATTTCAATAACCACCTTATGAATTTTTCCAGTGCAAAGGAAGCGATGGAGCATGGATTCGCCATGATTACCGAAGAACGGAAGGCAAACGGACTTTTCTTAAAAGGAGATTTAACTTTTAACACCACAATTGCAAACCTTAGGCAGTACAAGTCCGGAGTGGCTCTTTCCGATTCGAAAATGGTAAAGGCGACAGCCAAGGAAATCAAGATCATGCATACGAAGTGCATGGGGCCGGAGGATATGATTTCCAGCCTTTCCGGCGGGAACCAGCAGAAGGTTATTTTCGGAAAATGGCTGGAGCGGGGGCCGCAGGTATTTATGATGGACGAACCCACCCGGGGAATTGATGTCGGTGCGAAATATGAAATCTATGAATTGATTATCAACATGGCAAAGCAGGGGAAGACCATCATCGTTGTTTCTTCCGAGATGCCGGAGATTCTTGGAATCACGAACCGTATCGGCGTCATGTCAAACGGACATCTTTCGGGAATCGTGAATACGAAAGAAACCAACCAGGAAGAGCTGTTAAGACTCAGTGCAAAATACCTATAATGAGGGGGATGAATGGTTATGGCGAATGAAAACGGTAAGATTCTTACGGCGGAGCAGGAAATGAAGCTGCGTCAGCCTATGGAAGAATATGTAGGTAAAATACAGGCGAAGATCGACAGCCTGAGGGCAGACGGGACGGATCAGGTCGTTGCGCTGCAGAACCATATTGACGGAATCAAAAGGGACCGTTCCCTTTCCAGGGAGGAAAAGGAACACAAGCTTGCAGAAAACAAGGCGAAGCTGGATCAGGCAAGGGCTGTGGAAGAGAAGAACAAAGGCGAGGTCGCAAAGCTGATCGGGGATGCGGAAGCTTATCTGAAGGCCCATTTTAAGCAGGAATACTACCAGCCGGTAGCGGAAAGCTGCAAGCTGGAGAAAGAGGCGGCCAGGGAAAAGTACCGCAGGAAAGTGGCCGAGCTGGAGAAGGAGCACCAGGGCAATTTGTCCCGGCTTTCCGGCCAGCAGGAAATCAAGGAAGAAAAGTATGTCCATAAAAACCGGCTGTTTGATGCCAAGATGATGCTGGAAAAGGATCTGCAGCAGATCAAGGACCGGAAGCATGAGGCATATGCTTATAAATATCATTTGATTGATTTGCTTCGGATGTCGAAGTTTACCTGGCTGGAAACCCAGGCCCAGAAGTGGGAGAATTACAAATATACCTTTAACCGCAGGGCATTCCTTTTGCAGAACGGGTTGTATATTGCGATTGTTTTGATTTTTATCATGCTTTGCATTATCACTCCGATTGTGAAGAATATGCCGCTGCTTACTTATAACAATGTTTTGAATATCCTGCAGCAGGCTTCCCCGCGGATGTTCTTAGCCCTTGGAGTGGCCGGGCTGATTCTTCTGACCGGTACGGATTTGTCCATTGGGCGTATGGTTGGTATGGGTATGACGACGGCAACCATTATCATGCATCAGGGGATTAATACGGGCGGCGTTTTTGGCCATATCTTTGACTTTACCAGCCTGCCTGTGGGCGTCCGGGTAATTCTGGCCCTGGTTGTCTGTGTGCTTTTATGTACCTTTTTCACCACGATTGCCGGATTCTTTACGGCAAAATTTAAAATGCACCCCTTTATCTCCACAATGGCCAATATGCTGGTGATTTTCGGCCTTGTTACCTATGCGACGAAGGGCGTATCCTTCGGGGCAATTGAACAGACCATTCCCAGTATGGTTGTTCCGAAGATCAATGGATTCCCCACCATTATCCTGTGGGCGGTGGCAGCGATTGCAATCGTATGGTTCATCTGGAATAAGACTACCTTCGGGAAAAACCTGTATGCGGTGGGAGGCAACCCGGAAGCGGCAGCCGTTTCCGGTATTTCCGTATTCGGTGTAACGGTAGGCGCCTTTGTTCTGGCAGGGATTTTGTATGGATTCGGCTCCTGGCTGGAATGTGCCAGAATGGTAGGCTCCGGTTCCGCTGCTTATGGGCAGGGCTGGGAAATGGATGCCATTGCAGCCTGCGTAGTGGGCGGTGTGTCCTTTACCGGTAGAATCGGTAAGATTTCCGGCGTGGTAGTTGGTGTATTTATTTTTACGGCTTTGACGTATTCTCTTACCATCCTCGGGATTGACACGAACCTGCAGTTCGTATTCTCCGGAATTATTATTCTGGTGGCAGTAACCCTTGACTGTCTGAAATATGTACAGAAGAAATAGCAGGGGTTGCCTGAACCGGAACAAACAGCAGGCACTGCCTCTGTTATGAAAAATAATGAAAAAGGTTACCGTCTGTTTTGCGGGCGGTAACTTTTTTTTGTGCGCTATTGTGGGAAGAGGAAAATAGAGTTATAATAAATATATACCAGATGCAGGAGGAAATGCGTTTGGACAGAAGAGAAGAGTTACCGATGGGAGAATAAGTGATGAATGTCTATACAGTACTTTTGGTGGACGATGAAGAAGATGTGATACAGGTAATCCAGAAGAAGATCAATTGGGAGGGGCTGGGCTTTTCCGTGATCGGATTTGCCAACAACGGTGCAAAAGCCTTTGAGATGGTGGAGGAGTTTCAGCCGGATGTGGTGATGACGGATATTAAAATGCCTTACATGGATGGGTTAGAGTTGTCTAACCGCATAAAGGCAGACTATCCCATGACGAAAATCCTGCTTTTTACCGGATTTGACGAATTCGAGTACGCCAGGGAGGCGGTACACCTGGAAGTGGAAGAGTATATTTTAAAGCCGGTGAATTCGGTGGAGCTGACCAATGTATTCACACAATTGAAGATCAAATTGGATCAGGAAATCAGTGAAAAACAGAATGTGGAGATTCTGCAGAAATATTATATGGAGTCCCTGCCGCTTTTACAGGCCAATTTCTATTCTTCGCTGGTTGAGGGCAGGATTCCGGAGGAGGAGCTTCACCGATATCTGTCGGATTACCAGATTTCCCTGGAAGGGCCGTATTATTGCTGCCTGGTCGTACATACCTCTGCCAGCCAGGGACCGAAGGACATGCATCCGCTGCTGCTGTCCACATCGGTGGAGAAGCAGGCCCGGGAGCGGCTGGGAGAGCGGTGGCGGGCAAAATGCTTTCCCTACCTGGGAAATACGGTGCTCCTTTCCCAGCTTTCCGATGAAAATGAAATTTCGGAGCTGACGGATGAATGCGACCGGTTCTGCCGTTATGTCCACCATATGATCGGAGCCGTGGTTACGGTGGGAATCGGGCAGGTCTGTAAGGAAATCCTGGACCTGGCCCAGTCCTACAGCGCCGCCAGGGAAGCGGTGTCCTACCGGGTGCTTTACGGGACTTCCAGGGCCATTAATATGAAGGAAATCGTGCCCCGGCGAATGGAGAAATCCGATATGGACAAGGATGGGGAGCTGTCAAACCTGTTCAAAAGAATCCGGATTGGTTCCAAAGAGGACATTATTGAAGCCGTGGACGAGTATCTGAACCGGGCTTCTTTTTCGGAAAAATCCCTGCAGCAGTACCAGATTGATACCATGGAACTGATCAGCGCCCTGTATCGGTTTTCCGCCAACCATGAGATCGAGCCGGAAGCCTTTTCCAAGGATTTAAGAGGGATGTACGGAAGCTTATTGGATTTGGAGCAAACGGAGCTGCGGCAGTGGCTGATAGAGATCGGCCTTTCCCTGCGGGAGGGGTTGATTTGCGCCAGAAGCCAGTCCTCCCATTCCTTTATTGAGAAGGCGAAGGAATATGTCAATCAAAATTACGGGGACGAGGAGCTTTCCTTAGACAGCGTCTGTCAGGTGCTGGGGGTGTCAAATTCCTATTTTTCCACGATCTTTAAGAAAAAGACGGGAAATTCCTTTATCGGCTATCTGACGGATTACCGGATGGATCAGGCTTCCCGCCTCCTGATTGAAACCAATGAAAAAAGCTACATCATCGCCAAGCAGGTAGGCTATTCGGATCCGAATTATTTCAGCTATGTGTTTAAAAAACGGTTCGGGGTATCGCCTTCCCGATACAGAACGGAGCATGGGGAACGTGAGGAATAAGCGGTTAAAACGCCGGGGCCAATGGAAGCCGAGGGGGATGCAGTCTACGATTATGATTGTGTTTTCGGGAATCTCGATTTCGATTATGCTGACCCTGGGCATTGTGATGTACGTCCGGTTTTCCGTTTCGACCCGGCAGGAAACCATTCGGAGTACCCAGATGCTGATGGAGCAGGCCGGGGAGAATCTGGAAGATTACCTGGTAAGCATGCGGCAGATTTCGGATGCGGTATATTATAATGTCATAAAAGAAAATGATTTTTCCAGTTCGGACAATGACATCCAGCGGGGAATGAACCTGCTGTATACCGCGAACCGGGACAATTTAAAAAGCATCGCCGTTTACAATAGCTATGGAAGCCTGATGGCGGCAGAACCGGTGGCGTCCCAGAAGGAGGACCCCAATGTGACAAAGCAGGACTGGTATGTGCAGGCCAGGGCGGAAATGGAGAACATGCATTTTTCCACGCCCCATATCCAGAACCTGTTTGAAGACGATACCTTCCGGTACTACTGGGTGATTTCCTTAAGCCGGGTGGTGGAGCTTACGAACCATGGGGAATCACAAACTGGTGTCCTGCTTGTAGATATGGATTATTCCGGCATTGCCCGGATGATGAAGCAAATCAATACCTCCAACAACGGCCAGTATTATTATCTCTGCGACAGCAACGGCCAGATTATCTATCATATGCGGCAGATTCAGATTTCCAACGGCATTTTTCAGGAAAACAGCCGGACGGCGGCTTCTTATAAGGACGGGGTCTATGAGGAAACCTTTGAAGGGGAGCGGAGGAAGGTGATTGTCAACACCATCAGCTATACCGGCTGGAAGCTGGTAGGGGTGATCCCGGATTCCGCGTTTACCTACGGGATGTTCGATATCCGGTATTTTATTATAATGGTCATGCTTTTGATGGCCTTGATGCTGGGCGTAATCAACCGGGTGGTTTCCCTTCGGATTTCCAGCCCGATTTTGAAGTTAAATGATTCCGTAATGGAATATGAAGCGGGGGAGCAGCCGGAAATTTACATCGGCGGCTCCAGGGAAATCCGGCATTTGGGAGAATCCATACAGCGGTCTTATGAACAGATTGATACCTTGATGCGCAAAATTGTGCTGGAGCAGAATGAGCGGAGAAAGAGCGAGCTGGATGCCCTGCAAAGCCAGATTAACCCTCATTTTTTATACAATGCCCTGGATTCCATCACCTGGATGGTGGAAGGCGAGCGGAATGACGAAGCGGTATTTATGATTTCCCAGCTGGCGCGGCTGTTTCGGATCAGCCTTTCCAAAGGACGTACGGTCATCCGGATGCAGGATGAGCTGCAGCATGCCAAGAGTTATCTGAATATTCAGAAAATTAGATACAAAAACCGGTTCTCCTTTGTATTTGATGTGGAAAAAAGCATAGAAGCCTGCTGCACCGTCAAGCTGATTCTCCAGCCGCTTTTGGAAAATGCCATCAATTACGGGGTAGTGGGGATGGATGACTGCGGGGAGATCCGGGTGGCAGGCAGACAGGAGGACGGGAAAATCCGCCTTTCAGTGATAGATAACGGGATCGGGATGTCTAAGGAGGAAGTGGAATTCCTGCTTACGGACAGCAGCCGGGTTCATAAGCATGGCTCCGGCGTGGGCCTTGTGAATGTGAATCACCGGATTCAGATCCTGTTTGGAAAGGAATACGGGCTTCAGGTGGAAAGCGAGCCGGATGAGGGCACCACGGTTTCCATTTTGATGCCGGCAATTCCTTTTACAGAGGAAAACCGGAAGATCCTGGAGCAGGGGCCCCTGTATTGGAAGGAAGAAATGGCGGACGCCGGGGGAAGGAAGTTTGTGCCGGCAGGAACCGTGAACAGAGGAAGCAAGGATGAAGAATAATAAAAGAATGTATTTGCTGCTGGAATTCGGGCTGGCGCTGATGGTAGTCCTGCTGGCCTTTGTGATGATTCTGGAAAATAACGAAGAGGACCTGGCCCGGGTTTCCGTGATTGTGCAGGATTCCGAAGACAACCAATGGACGGCCTTTAAATACGGGCTTCGGATGGCGGCACAGGATCAGAAAATTGAGATGTTTGTAGTCAGTACAGGCGCGGGCCTGACATTGGAAGAAGAACGGGATGTGATTCTGCGGGAAATCGAAAACGGGGCCGATGCAGTCATTGTGCAGCCGGTTCCGGGAGCCGATACCGGGAAAATGCTTCAAAAGATCGCAAAAAGGGTTCCGGTTATGCTGGTAGGACAAAATTTGCCGAAGGAGGAGGACCCGGAAAGCGGGACGGGCATTCCGGTAACGGAGGCGGACCATCGGGGAATGGGGAAGGCCCTGGCAGAGGAGCTTTTAGAGGACTACAGCGGAAGGCTGGACGGGAAGACCTTTGGCCTGATAGCGGAAGAAGCAAATTCCGTGGCAGCCCTGGAGCGGATGGCCGGATTCCGGGAAGCGGTTGCGGACAAGGGGGCACAGGAGCTTTGGGCCGTCTGCGGGACATTTCAGGAAGAAGGGGAGAAGACGTTTGTCGAACAGCCGAAGGTGGATTTTGTTATTGCCCTGGATGACGGCAGCCTGACTATGGCCGGGGAATGTGCGTCGGCCAATGACCTGCATGGGGCGTTGGTATACGGGATCGGCAATTCCACGGAAGCGGTTTACTATTTGGATACCGGCGCGGCCCGGTGCCTGGTGGTTCCGGATGATTTCAGCATTGGTTATCAGAGCCTGACGGCAATTGCAAAAAGCCTTGGGAATTACTTTTATGAGCTGCAAGACCAGGAGGTGTCCTATACGGTGATGCGGAGGGATACGCTGTTTACAAAAGAAAACCAGGAGATTCTTTTTACAATGAGTCAATAAAAAACAGCGGGATTGATTGGCGCCCAGGGGAAAGCCGGAAAGAACAGAGGAAAGTAAATTCCGGGGAAATAAAAGCCGGAAAGAACAGAGGAAAGTAAATTCCGGGGAAATAAAAGCCGGGAGAACGGAATGTCAGGGAGGTGGCGGCATGAGGGAAAAGGGTTTGATTGGGGCAGGGATGGTTTTTTGCATGATTTCCTGCATGGCCCTGTTTTTATGCAGCTGTGGGAAGCAGCAGCCGGATTCGGCCGGGAAAGTACATATTGGAGTTGCTTATTATGACCAGAGCGATACTTTTCTCAACCAGCTGCTGGACTGTTTAAGGGAGCGGATCAGGGAGTTTGAAACGGAGGAATTTGAAACCATGATAACGGTCAGGGACGCGGCAGGCTCCCAGCGGACCCAGGATGACCAGGTGAAGGAGCTGATTGACGCGGGCTGCAATGTTTTGTGCGTAAATCTGGTAGACCGGGCGAACCCTTCGGAAATTATAGACCTGGCCCGGGAGTATGACGTTCCCATCATTTTTTTTAACCGGGAGCCGGTAGCAGAGGATATGATGCAGTGGGATAAGCTTTACTATATCGGTGCGGATGCGGAGCAGTCCGGCATTCTGCAGGGGGAGCTTGCGGCGGACCGGATGAAAGAAGCGGCCCAGACAGACCGCAATAAGGACGGCAAGATCCAGTATGTGGTACTGGAAGGGGAGCCGGGCCATCAGGACACGATTATCCGTACGGAAAGCGTGGTGGAAACCTTGAAAAACAGCGGGATTGAGCTGGAAAAATTAAGCTACGGGATTGCGAACTGGAACCGTGCCCAGGCCCAGAACCGGATGATGCAGATGATCGGGCAGTACCGGAATCAAATTGAACTTGTGCTGGCCAATAATGACGACATGGCCCTTGGGGCGCTGGATGCCTATGAAAAATTAAATTATACGGAATCGGCGCTGCCGGTCTTTTTCGGAATCGACGGGACGGACGAAGGGCTGGAGGCGGTAAAGGACGGACGGCTTTCCGGAACGGTCTACAACGATAAGGAGGGGCAGGCAGAAGCCATGGCAAGGCTGGCGGTGGCCCTGGTGTCCGGGGAAGGGTTGGAAGAGCTGCTGAAAGAAATGGAATTTGAGGACGGAAAATACTGCTATCTGTCCTATGAGAAGGTGACGAAAGACCGTGTAGAGGAATTTTTGGAAAAGTAGATGAATTTGGAAAAGCAGATGATTTAGAAAAAGCAGGAATTTAAAATTGCATAATTTTGAAAAAAATACACATACTACCTCCCAAAGAAAAAAGAAGGAAGTGAAGGTATGAGCCATAAGTTGTATCGCATGTGCCTTCTGTCAGTGGTGATCCTTGCCATTGTGGGAGGTATTTTTTATTATCTGAATTATGCGAAGGAGAAAACGGAGATTACAGATGGAACACTTGTTCGAAACGAGCAGGCGGAACATTTAAGGACAGGACAAAAAGGCCCGGGAGAAGAAAAAAACTTCCTGTTTTGGGAAGACGAAGTATAAAGAATGGGCTAAAAGGGTCTGAAAGGAGCGGCAATGAGTGAGACTGTCTATATCAAGGTGGAGCAGAATGTCAAGGTCACCCTTCCCTCGGTTACTTTAAACGATATTGCAAGCCTGACCTGCACGGACAAATCCGTGGTGAATAAGCTGAAAACCATGAAGGTATACCATTTCCATACCCCTGTTTCCGGGAAACAGAAGTCCCAGATGGCGGTGATTTCCATTTTAAAGATCATAGAGCTGATCGGAAAGGAATATCCCGGCCTGGAGGTACAAAACGAGGGCTACGGGGATTTTGTACTGGAATATATTCCCAAGGAGGTACCGAAGTGGCTGGGGGTTTTGAAAGCAGCCCTTTTGTGTATTCTGATTTTTTTCGGATCTGCTTTTACAATCATGACTTTTAACAATGACGTGGGTGTTTCGGATGTGTTTGCAGAATTTTACCGGCAGGTAACAGGAAAGGCTTCCAGCGGCTTTACGTCCCTGGAGATCTGCTATTCCATTGGCCTGGGCCTGGGGATCCTGGTCTTTTTTAACCATTTCGGCCGGAAAAAGGTGACCCATGACCCTACGCCCATGCAGGTGCAGATGCGGATGTACGAGGAAGATGTGGATACTACCTTTATTGAAAACAGCAGCAGGAAGGGTACGAGCATTGATGTGGATTAGAGAAATTTTTCTGGGACTGATTGGGCTTGCCGGCGGGTTTGCCGTATCGGCAGCGGTATTTGCCTTTGTCATTACCCTGGGGGTAATCCCGCGTTTTGCCGGGAAGACCCATACTTCCGGTTATGTGCTGACCTATGAAAACGTCATTTTTTTCGGCGGGGTGTTCGGGAACCTGATCTCCCTGTTCCCGGTTTCCCTTCCCTTTGGGAATCCCCTGCTTTGGGCATTCGGGCTGTCGGCGGGGATTTATACCGGATGCCTGGCCGTGGCTTTGGCGGAGATTCTGAATGCCTTTCCGATTATGTTCCGGAGGACGAAGATGAAGGTCGGGCAGGACTGGGTGCTGGTGGCCATGGCATTTGGGAAGATGGCCGGGGCTTTTTATTTTTACTGGAACCATATGGCCAATTAAACGGGAACGACGGGGCGAGTGAAACGGGGACGACGGGGGTAAATGAAACGGGAATAATAGGGCGAGGGTAACGGGAAGCAAATGGTAAAAGGACGGCCTGGCGGGAGCCGGGTACAAAAACGATGATCAATTGCAGCAGGAAGGAGTAGTGCAGGTAAGCACGGTTAAATATATGAGTGAAAAACGGGCGGAAGAAACAATGACACAGGCAGACAAGGAGCTGCAGCAGCAGGAATACAACGACTATGTGAAGCAGGTGACGCCAACCCATTCCCTTTGGGCCAATATGGCGAAGGCGTTTGTAGTGGGCGGCATAATCTGTACCCTTGGGCAGGTGATTTTGAATATTGCGGGAAATATGGGGTTGGATCAGGAAACGGCCGGCTCCTGGAACAGCATGATTTTGATTTTCTTAAGTATTCTTTTGACGGGGCTGAATATCTATCCCTCCATTGCAAAATGGGGCGGGGCCGGGGCTCTGGTGCCGATTACCGGTTTTGCCAATTCCGTTGCGGCGCCTGCGATTGAATTTAAGAAGGAGGGCCAGGTGTTCGGGATCGGATGTAAGATTTTTACAATTGCCGGGCCGGTGATTTTGTACGGGATTTTTACCAGCTGGGTGTTGGGGCTGGGGTATTGGGCGTTGAAAATGGCGGGAATGTGACAGACCGATCCGGGAAAATGTAATGAAGGATGTCAGAGAATGTAAAAGCCGTCCGGCATGAAAAAACGGGCGGCCTTTTGCGGTGAAGGAATTGGCTGCAATGCATGGAACCGGTCGGTGAAACAGCATGTGAGTGAAAGGACTGATTCCGGTCGGATAAAAACTGTAAATAGTAATATGGGTTATTGATTTTTTAGAAATAATTCTTGACATCACATACAAATTTTGCTATTCTTAAATAGGGTTAGTGGAGACTAACTAAATTCCGTAAGCTTATTTCTGAAAACAGGGAACGTAGTGGATGCCGTAAGGCATTTTCTTTTAACAATATTGGTTAGGAGTAACTAACTGGAAAAGGAGCATTTGTATGAGTATTGTGATTATAGGAGGCCATGAGAGGATGGCAAACCGATATAAAGAAATTTGCATAAAATATAGTCATAAGCCAAAAGTATTTACGAAAATGCGGTCGGATTTAAGCCGGCAGATTGGCACACCGGATTTGGTAATCCTGTTCACGGCAACGGTATCTCATAAAATGG
>CAJUSQ010000044.1:5429-19982 GCA_910588885.1 uncultured Lachnospiraceae bacterium | reverse complement strand
ACTTATCTGACGGCTTAATTGCGGTGCTGTCATACCCAAAGTTCAGAAAGAACCGCAAATTAATCGGTGCTTTTTTATTGGAAAAACCGTTTCTTCTGCAATGCTCATTGTTTCAGAATGTGAAACTGCTTTCCAAGTATGATGGCGGAAAAGGGCGGGGGCCGGGGTATACTATAAGTACAAACAGTAACGCGAAAACCAGCACAGGGAAAACCAACACAGAGAAGGAGTGAAAGTATGGATTTTCAGGCTTATAACAAAATTTTAATCTGCAAGGATGACATTGAGAATGTGGTGGTAGAGGGAGTGACCATCGGATACGAATTTAAGATCAAATATCCCTCTTACCGGGGCGTGTTCTTAAGCTGTATCGAAGATCTGCGTTTTAAAATGGATGGGGAAGACATTGACAGGAAGGATATTTATTTCTACCTGAACGGAAAACAGTTTTTGCTGGACGAGCTGCCGGAGTGCTTTAAGGAGTACTGGTTCGTGCGGGAAAAAGCAACCGTCCGTGTCATGAAATCCGGCGGGATTGCCCCCGGGGAACACAGCCTGAACGTGTTCATGAAGCACCGGGTGCCTTATACCGGGTATTTCGGGCAATATCTGGTATTGGACAGCGATATGACAGATACTTTAACGGCGAAATAGGAGGGAAAAACCATGAATCAGGATATCAAATTAGGAATTTCGTTATATAGCTTTTCCACGGAATACATACATGAGAAATTGGATTTGGAAGGCGTACTGAAAAAAGCCCGGGACATGGGCTACAAAGGGGTGGAGATCGTAGCTGCCCAGATGGTGCCGGAATACCCCTATCCGTCCGATGAATGGCTGGCGGAATTCAAGGGCCTTTTGGCAAAATATGAGCTGGAGCCGGTTTGCTGGAGCGCCTACGTGGATATGGGAATCCGTACCGACCGGGATTTGACGGAAGATGAAATTATCCAGTATACGGTGAACGATTTGATTTATGCGAAAAAGGCGGGCTTCCCCATCGTCCGTACCCAGCATGCCATTTCCCCGGCTATTTTCCGGAAAATGATTCCCTTCTGTAAGGAACTGGGCATGAAGCTGACCATTGAAATGCATCATCCCCATCACCCGGAGGTTCCGGTTTGGCAGGAATACTTTGAAATCATGAGGGGAGAAGGAAAAGGGATCCTGGGCTTCGTACCGGATTTCAGCATTTTCCAGACCATGCCCCATCAGCTTTATTTAAATCAGGCGGTAGAATATGGCTGCAGGCCCGAGAAGCTGGACGAAATCATTGAAATACATAAAACCACCAAGGATATGGGGCTTATTGAAAAAGGCGACTTTAATGAAATCGAAAAGCATACGGCGGAAGAAATGTTCGGAAAATTCTCCGCGCCGGGCCGGATCGAACAGCTGAAGGAATATGTGGACTGCATTTTCTATATTCATGGAAAATTCTATTACCTGGATAATGATGACCATGATCCCTGCATCCCTTATGAGGAGATTATCAAGACGATTAAGGAGAGCGGATTCAAGGGCTATATCGCCAGCGAATACGAAGGCCACCATTTCGATGAAACCGTGGACTCCGAAGTACAGTTAAGACATTTCGTGGCGATGAACGAAAATTTACTGGAAAATTCATAAGCGGGATTTTGTACAGAATAAAAAGGAAAAATATATAAGTTAAATAACAACTTAACTATAATAAAATTTATATTTAATAAAATCAAGATTTAATATTTTAAAGGAGGATTTCAAATATGAAGAACGGAAAATTGCAAATCGGGTTGGTAGGCTGCGGCGGGATTGCCAATAACAAGCATATGCCGGCACTGTCCAAAATGGCGGACCTTTGTGAAATGGTGGCATTCTGCGATATCGTAGAGGAGCGGGCCATAAAAGCGGCAAAGGAATTCGGTACCGAGGATGCAAAAGTGTACACGGACTATACGGAGATGTACAAAGACGCGGAAATCGACGTGATCCATGTACTGACCCCCAACGTGGCCCATTGCCCCGCAACGGTAGCGGCCTTTGAAGCAGGCAAGCACGTAATGTGCGAAAAGCCCATGGCTCACTGCACCGAGGATGCCAAGAAAATGATTGAAGCCTGGAAGAAGTCCGGCAAGAAATTCACCATCGGCTATCAGAACCGTTTCCGTCCGGAAGTACAGAACCTGAAAAAAGCCTGTGAAGCCGGGGATTTGGGTGAAATCTATTATGGCAAGGCCCATGCGGTCCGCAGACGCGCCGTTCCCACCTGGGGCGTATTCCCCAACAAGGCGCTGCAGGGCGGCGGCCCCCTGATCGACATCGGAACCCACGCTCTGGATATTACTCTTTGGTGTATGAACAGCTATAAGCCCGTCAGCGTAACCGGTTCCGTATTCTATAAGCTGGGCGGCCTTAAACAGGCAACGGAAGGCAATATGTTCGGCCCCTGGGACCCGGAAACCTATGAAGTGGAAGACTCCGCTATGGGCTTCATTAAAATGGCGGACGGCGCCACCATCAATCTGGAAGCGGCCTGGGCCATCAATATGCTGGACTCCAGAGAAGCTTCTACGACCCTTTGCGGTACCAAGGCAGGGGCAGAAATTTACTCCGGCATGGGGTATCCCGTTGACCAGCTCATCTACAACCGAGGACGCAACGGCCAGCTGATGGAAGAGAAGCTGACAGCAGCCGGAAATATCGCCTACTTTGAAGGCGGCGCCGGAGAACCGGGAGTAGAGGAAGCAAAACAGTGGCTGGAAGCAATTTTGAACGATACCGAGCCCTTGGTAAAACCGGAGGAAGCTTATGTGGTAACTCAGATTCTGGAAGCGATTTACCAGTCCGCGGAAACCGGAAAAGAAATCACCTTAAAATAAGATTCGGTCAGGAGGCAGATGCATGAAATTAGGATTTGTGAGTGCGATCTTAGATCAGAGCACCTTTGAAGAAATGATAGATACCGCCAGCGATTTGGGATTCCAGTGCGTGGAAGTAGCCTGCTGGCCCCAGGGCAAGGCCGAGCGGAGATATGCAGGCGTTTCCCATATCGACTGCGAGCGGATTGTGGAGGACGACGGCTATACGGCTTATGTGAAGGAGTATTGTGCAAAGAAAAATGTGGAGATTTCTTCCCTGGCCTTCTATCCCAATACCATGGACGGGGATTTGGAAAAACGTCAGGCGGCCGTAGCGCATTTGAAAAATGTGATAAAAGCCAGTGCAAAACTGGGCATCAACCTGGTAACGACCTTTATCGGAAGGGATCAGGCCAAAAATGTAGAAGAGAACCTGGAATTGGTGAAGGAAATCTGGCCTCCCATTCTGGATTTGGCAAAGGAGCAGGGCGTAAAGGTGGCCATTGAAAATTGTCCCATGCTGTTCGGGCCGGATCAGTGGCCCGGCGGGCAGAACCTGATGACAACCCCGGCCAACTGGAGAAAGGTGTTTGAAATCCTTCCCTATGAGAACCTGGGTATTAACTATGACCCCTCTCATTTCGTATGGCAGATGATTGATTACATCAAGCCGATTTATGAATTCCAGGATAAGATTTTCCATGTACATTACAAGGATATTAAGGTATACTATGATAAATTAGACCAGTGCGGCATTATGGCATACCCCCTGGAATTTATGTCCCCGAAGCTTCCGGGTTTTGGCGATGTGGATTGGGGCAAATACGTGTCCGCCCTGACGGATATCGGTTACGACGGCTGTACCTGTATCGAAGTGGAGGACAAAGCCTTTGAAGGAAAAGGGGAGAAGGTATTAGACAGCCTGAAACTAAGCAAGAGATATATGGAAAACTTTGTAATTTAAAATTGATTTCGAATGAGTAAAGAGAGGCAGCAAAATGAGTTTATCAGATCCATTAAAGAAAAAAACAAAAGCCGTTGAGATGAACGGCGAAATGGTGGACGTGGTCTTTACGGAAATGATGCGCCCCATCGAAGACCCGGAAGCGTTTGAGAAGCTTACTCCCGAAGAACGGGAAGTTTGCAAATATCTGCCGCCCCTGAATTCCAGGACTTACGTGGCAGAAGAAGGCATTATCTGTATGCAGGATGTTCCGGTGAAGATGCGGGACGGGATCACGATTTATGTGGATATTTACAAGCCGGAGCATGTAGAGAAGGTACCGTTGATTGTATCCTGGAGCTTTTATGGCAAACGTCCCTTTGACGGCCAGAGCGAATGGCAGATCATGGGGGTACCGCCTGCAACCGTTTCCAATATGTCCAAATTTGAAAGTGCAGACCCCGGCTACTGGTGCCGGAGAGGGTATGCGGTTGCCAACGTGGATCCCAGAGGGATCGGCCATTCCGAAGGGGACTTCATGCAGTTCTGTACCCAGGACGGACAGGACGGCTATGATTTCATTGAATGGGCGGCAGAGCAGACCTGGTGTACCGGCCGGGTGGCCCTTACCGGAAATTCCTGTGTGGCAATGACCCAGTGGAGAATCGCTTCCCAGTGTCCGCCCCACCTGTGCTGTATCGCACCCTGGGAAGGAACCAGCGATATGTACCGGGAATCCCTTTATGAGGGCGGGATTCCGGCCCATACCTTCGTAGGCATGGTGCTTCGGGATGCGGTAGGCTATAACTACATAGACAACACGGTGCTGAATGCGGAGAAATATCCTTTTATTAACCATCCCTATTGGAAGGACAAGGATCCTGACTGGAAAGCCATCAAGATTCCGGTTTATGTAACGGCCTGCTGGAACCATTTCCATTTGAGAGGCTCCATCAACGGTTTCCGCAAGATCCGTTCCTCCAAGAAATGGCTGCGAGCCCATCGGAACTTTGAATGGCCGGATGCTTACAGCAATAAATATCTGACGGATCTGGAAAAATTCCTGGATCGTTATCTGAAGCTGGAGCGGAACGGCTGGGAGCTGACCCCGAAGGTACGGATTGAAGTGCAGGATGCGTATGACTATGATTTCCAGACCGACCGGCCGGAAGAAGCCTTCCCGCTGAAACGTACCAAATATGAAAAATTGTATCTGGATGCTTCCGACCTGTCCATGAAGGCGGCTCCGGTAGAGCAGGAAGCAAAAACAAGCTACGAAAGCAATACCGGAGAGGTATGCTTTGATTACCGGTTTGAAGAAGATACGGAACTGACCGGATATATGAAGCTGCGCCTTTGGGTAGAAGCGGAAGGCCATGACGATATGGACTTGTTTATCAATGTCCAGAAGCTGTCCACAACGGGGGAATGGCTGCCCGTGACGATTTTCGGAGAACCCCATCCGGGTGTTTGGGGTAAAATGCGGGTATCCAGAAGAAAGCTGGATGAAAAGCTGTCTACCGATTACAATCCGGTGCAGGCTCATACCTGTGACGAAAAGCTCTCTCCGGGAGAAGTGGTTCCGGTGGATATTGAGCTTGTTCCCACCAGCCGGATCTGGCATAAGGGCCAGCAGATCCGTGTCCAGGTTGCCGGCCGCTATATCCGGGAGGACTGGTTCGAGCCCCTTTGCTGGGATACGGACAACAAAGGGAACCATGTGATCCACACCGGCGGAAAATACGATTCCTTCCTGCAGATTCCGGTGGTTCCGCCGAAATATCAGGATGGGGATTATATCTACCGTTAAGGGAAAATAGAAATATATCTTTATATTAAAATAATATTATTTTCACACTTTGTGAGAATTGTGATTGCTGCAGCCAGCGGCAGGAAGAGAAGCCTGCCGCTGGCTGAAAGAGCAGAAAGGGGAATTTGATGTATCAATACGATTGGAAAGGCCCCAAGCGGGGCGTGGCCCTCTACAGCTATTCGGCAGAATTTGGAATATCGAAGAATCTGGAGGACTGCTTTGAGGATCTGTATGATATGGGCGCCCATGGGCTGGAAATTCTGGCCAACACCCACATTCCGGGGTATCCTCATGTTTCGGAAGCATGGCTGGACCAGTGGTTTGCCCTGCTGGATCAGTACGAAATCGTACCTGTGGAATACGGGAACTGGATTGACTCCCATATCTTAGGCTCCAGGGAGCTGACTACCCGGGAAAGCTATGAGATGCTGGCAAGGGATATCAAGATTGCCGCCAAGCTGGGCTTTACGGTGATGCGCACGAAGATGCCTGTTATTTCCGACGATCTGGCCCCGGTGAAAAACTGGAGGGAATTCATAGAGCTGGCCCTTCCGCTGGCGGAAGAGCATAACATCAAAATGTGTCCGGAAATCCATATTCCCACCACTTTGAATGCGCCGATGATCCAGGAGTACGTGGAATTCATTGAACGGACGGGCACAAAGAATTTTGGCCTGAACATTGATTTCAGCGTATTCCGGAATGTATTCGGGGAAAATGAATACCGTCCGGAGGGCTTTGAACCCAGCAAGCCGGAAGAGCTGGTGCCGCTTCTGCCTTATATCTACTGCTGCCATGCCAAGTTCAACCACATGAACGATCAGTTTGAAGAAACCACGATTCCGTATCCGGAAATCATCCGGGTTTTAAAGGAGCAGAACTGGGACGGATATTTGCTGAGTGAGTACGAGGGAGCGGATAAATACAGTCCCGGCTATGAGGTTGGACAAACGCTGCGGAAACAGCACATTATGCTGAAACGGCTGCTTGGAGATTAGGAGGTGCGCCATGTTAGAACGAGAAGTCATTCAGTCTGTAGGATTTCGGAACCGGAAGGAAGCAGGGACCGTTACGGGGTTCCAGTTTAAAGTCCGCCTTCCCTATTATAGAGGGGTTTTCCTTTGCCAGCTAAGGCCCGGAACCTTATATGTGGACGGGGAAGCCTTTAAGAAAGAGGAGATTGTCTGGAATATCGGCGGCCGGGATTATACTTACGAAGAAATGAAGGAAAATATGGAAACCCACTGGGCCGTTACGGAACCGGCGGTACTGAAAGTCCAAAAGGAGAGCGGGCTTTCCCAGGGGTTCCATGAACTGACCTATGGGTTCTGCTTTACGTCCTCTTATATGCCTCCGGTTATGCAGGATGCCCTTGACCCGGATGAAGAATGTATGGTATTTATGGCGGAATTCGGGCATCATGTCAATCATCGGCGGCTGCTGATGGTATAACTAAGACATGATCCCGCACCGGGCGCAGGGACTGTGCCCAGGTGAAGGCGGGATACTGCGGAGGAGAGAATATAGGGGTTCGTACAAGGAAACAGCTTGGGGTGAATCGTATGATAAAGGTATTGATTGCGGATGATGAGAAAAATATCTGCCTGATGATTCAAAAATTGATTTCCTGGGAAGAATTCGGCATGGAAGTGGTCGGCCTGGCCAATACCGGAGTGGACGCGGTGCGCCTGATGGAAGAGGAGCGGCCGGAAATCGTAATTTCCGATATCCGTATGCCGGGCTACGATGGACTGGAAGTGGTGCAGAAGGCTCATGACCTGGGACTTTCCATTGATTTTGTAATCATTAGCGGGTATAAATATTTTGAATATGCCCATAAGGCCCTGACGCTAGGGGTGGAGCACTACCTTCTGAAGCCCATTGACAAAGGGGAGCTGGAAGAGACGCTTTCCAAAATCCTCCGGAAACGGAAGCAGGACATCCAGAAGGAGGCGGAAGCGGCGGAATGGAAGGAACAGGCCAGGCACAGCCGCCGGAAGGTTCAGAAGCATTTTTTAAGCAGCATTATGGAGAAAAGCAGCAGCCTGCCGGAGCTGGATTTAAACCGTGTGAACACAGAGTTCCAGTGTGAATTTGAGCAGGGCTGTTTTGTTGCCATATTTGCCAAGCTGGACAGCGAGAGCCGGGATCAGGATGTCACCGGGTTTCTCCACATTCTGGAGGAAATTATCGACCGGGACCTGCAGGAAAGCGACAAGGAATACATCAATAGCATAATGAAAAGCGGTGTAATTTCCATCGTGAATTACCGGACGGAGATTCGGGAAAACACCCGGGCCGGCATGGAGAAGCCCTTTGTCCAGATGAAGCGGGAGCTGGAAAAGTTCCGGGGCTATCACATTACCGTGGGAATCGGCGGGGAGAAGAGCACGTTGGCAGAAATTGCAGATTCCATCCAGGAGGCCATCTATGCCATCAAATGCCGGGGGAAGGCAGGGCTGGATAAGATAATCTATTACGATTCCCTCCGTTACCAGCCGGTGCCCATGCAGGAGATCCTGGGAGAATGCCAGATCCGGGAAATGGAGAAGCTGGTGGAATCCTTAGACTATGAGGCGTTCCGGGGAGAGATCGTGAAGGCCCACGCCCGGATTAAGTCCATAGCCTTCTATACGCCGGTGGCGGTGTATGAATATCTGGAGCAGATTTCGGAAATCCTTCAGACTGTGTTAAAAAATTATCAAATAGAAGCGGAAATCCTGCGGCAGCTGGAGGAAGAGATCCAGAAAACCCTGGACTTTTACACAAACCTGGATGAGATGGTTTACCGCTTCTCGGAGCTGGTACGAAGCTATTTTGAAAAGATGATTGCAGAGAAAAAGAACAAGAGCCAGCTGCCGATCCGCATGGCCAAGCAGTACCTGCAGGAGAACTACAGCCGCTCCGTTTCCCTGGAGGATGTGGCGGAAGCCATCGGCTTAAGCCCCGCCTACCTTAGCACCATGTTTAAAAAGGAGCTGGGTATTAATTTCAGCGATTTTCTGATTTCCTGCCGGATGGAAGCGGCCAAGGAGCTGCTGAAGGGCAGCGATCTTCCCATTGCCGAGGTGGCGGAGCGGGTGGGATATTTGGACTCTCGCTATTTCAGCAAAACCTTTCATAAAGTGGTGGGACTGAAGCCTTCCGTTTACCGGAAGATGTATCGGTAACAGGAGGCCGGGATGAAGAAAAAAATGAAAATCAGCCTTTTGGCGGGAGCCATCGTTTCCTTCGGTATTATGGCCGCCGTGACCCTGGTGTTTATGGTGCTGTCCTTTTTTACCTATAAGGATTATGTAAACACTGCGGTCTGGCGGGGATTTATGGCAGCGGGTATTTTGCTTTTGCTCCTGGCGCTGCTGTGTTTCCTGTGGTATGTGTACCGCCCGGTACGGAAGTTGCGGGAGGCCATTTTGCGGTTAGAGGCAACGAACCCCCAAAAGGCCATGGAGTTATGGGCCAGCGCGGATTCCATGGCAGGCAGCATTGACGCGCTGCTGGAGGAGCTGCGGTTATCCATGGAACGGGAACACGCGGAAGTACTGCTGCGGCAGCAATCCCAGTATGCGGAGCTGCAGAACCAGATTAACCCTCATTTCCTGTACAATACCCTGGAAACCATCCGGGGCCAGGCAGTCATTGACGACAACTATAAGATTGCGGACATGACGGAAGCCCTGGCAAAATATTTTCGTTACAATATCAGCAGGGACAACGACATCGTTACGGTGGCCCAGGAGCTGGAAAATATCCGGAACTATATCCAGATTCAACAATACCGGTTTCAGGAGCGGTTCGTATTCCGGATTTATCCCCATGTGGAAGAAGAGGAATACGCCGGCTGCCTGATGCCGAAAATGACCTTGCAGCCCATTGTGGAAAATGCTATTTATCATGGAATGGAAGAAAAGCTGGAGCTGGGGCATATCAGTATCCACATTGAAGCGGACACGGAGCGGCTGGTGATTCTGGTGGTGGACGACGGTGTGGGAATGGAGGAAGAAACCCTGCAGCGTATGAACCGGGAGCTGTTAAAAGCAGAGATGCGGGAAACGGCCTCCGAAAAGACCAGCCACAACGGGATTGCCATGCAGAATATTAACAGCCGTCTGCGGATTTTGTACGGGGAAGCATATGGGCTTCGGGTCAGCAGTACCAAGGATTTGGGGACAGAGGTTGAAATCACGCTGCCCAGGCTGACGGCGGAAGAATAAGCCGGAAAAAACAGGAAGAGCAGAAAAAAGGCAGGGAGAATAGCGACGGAGATGAAGCAAGAGATTTTAAGGATGCAGGATGTCTGCGTGGGAGAAAGCCCTCCCTACGGTCTGGACGGGTTCCGCCTGTTTCTGCGGCGTGGGGAATTTTTGAATATTGTGGGCCTTTCCGGTGCGGGAAAAACCTTGCTCTACGAGTTTTTTATGGGGCATATCCCGATAAAGTCCGGAAGGGTAATCTGCAACGGAAAGGAATTCGGGCCGGGAGAACGCTTTTCGGGCCTTACGGAGGTTGCCTGCATTGGGCAGGAAAGCACCCTGATTCCCGGACTGACCGTGGCGGAAAATATTTTTATTATTACGGGAAGCCGAAAGGTAAAGGGCCTGGTGTGGATGCCGCATATTGACTACCGGGCCAGGATTTTGCTGGGGCAATATGCGCCGGATCTTTCTCCCCATGACCGGATTATAGAGCTGTCAGCCGTAGAACGCAGGATCGTGGAGTTGCTTCGGGCCATTGAAAACGAAGTGAAGCTGGTAGTAATTGACGATGCCTTCGGAGGCTTTGGCCAAAGGGATATGCTGCGGCTTTTAGACCTGCTTCAGGTCTTGAAGGAGAAAGGACTTGCCGTTATTTATGAAACCCATGAGCTGAATTTCGCAAACCGGGTTACGGACCGGGTGGTGGTCATGCAGAAAGGCCGTCATGTCCGAACCTTTTATGATGTGGATTTTGACGAAGAGTTATTGAAAAAGCTGCTGATGGGAAAGGAAGCCCTGCCCGTTTTTGAACGGGAAAATGTGAGCGGGGAAAGAAGTGTCCTGGAATTCCGGAATATTTCCGGAGCCAGGTACATCCGGAATTTCAGCCTGAACGTCCGGGAAGGGGAAATCCTGGGAATTTACGATTTGAACAACCGCCGGAATATGGAACTGATCAAGCTTTTGACCGGGGACGGGGAGCTTTTGGAGGGCTGCATCTACCTGAACGGCAGCCGCTACGAACCGAAGGATCTGGATTATGCCATTGCAAAAGGAATCGGCTATTTTTCCGGCAGCAGCGGCGAAGAAGAGCTGATGGCAGGCAGGAGTTTTGCGGAGAACATCAGTTTGCCTCTTTTGAAACGTACCAGCCGCTTCGGGATTTTCCGCAACCGGAAGCTGACCCGTTTCCTGACCCGGGAATATCTGGAGGAACTGGGGGTTCCGGAGGAGGAAAAGGATGCGGAAGCAGGGCGGTTTGACGAATATATTCAAAAAAGCATCCTGTTGAAGCGATGGGGCTTGTTTGGCCCCCGGGTGATGGTCTGTGAAGAGCCCTTTAGCAATGCGGATTTGATTATGCGGGATATCATGTTCCGGGCTTTTCGGGAAATGGCAAAAAACGGTTCCGCGGTTTTAATTGCCTCCCAGGACATAAACGAATTGAAAAGTATCTGCGATACCATTTACGTGCTGAACGGGGATTCGGAATCGGAGATTTGCAGGTATGCGATCCGGGAAAAAGAAGGATAGCAGGAAGTGTTTTATAAAAAGATACTTCCTGTTTTTCTATTTCGAAAAATAACACACCTTTTTAAAAATTAGTCACATTGTACCTTGGGAACCAGGGGAGTATAGTAATAACAACGAAAGGGACAAAAACATGAAGAAACAGCTTTTCAGCCTTTTGCTGATCGCGGCAGTCCTGGCAGCTGCCGTCATAAGCTGCGGCAGGCCCCGGAATGATCGAAAAACAGATACGCCCTTTGTAGGCTTTACGCTTCCGAGCATTGGAAACGATTTTATGCTGGCTCTTTCAGAGCAGATCCGGGCTTCCGTGGAAGAAGCCGGAGCGCAGATTCAGATGGACGCAGCCGACGGGGATGTTACGACCCAGATTGAGCAGATTGAAAATTATATTACCATGGGAGCAGATTTAATTGTGGTATTTCCCATAAGCGGGGAAGCGGTGGCCAATGCCTGCCGTCAGGCCATGGAGCAGGGGATTCCGGTCGTGGCCTTTGCGGTGGAGGTTCCCTGTGAAGTGACCAGTACCGTTGTAAATATCAACGACCGGGAGATGGGCAGGGCTTGTGCGGACATGGTGAACGCATGGCTGGAAAAGACATTTCCGGAAGCGGAAGACGGGGAAGTGCATGTTCTGGTATTGGGCTCCTCGATGACGCCGCAGATTGTGGAACGGACCGAAGGGATGAAAACGATTGCGGAGAATCCGAAAGTGACGATGAAATATTTCGAAACGGAAAATCAGGATTCGGTGGATGCCTGCCGCAAGTCCGTGGAAAATGCCTTTATGGAATATCCCGGCTATGATGTGGTCATGTGTGTGACTGGGACGTCGGCTATTGCCGCGGAAGCGTTTGTATCCTCCCAGCAGTCCGGGATTTTAAATCCGGAACGGTTCGGCATTTTCAGTATCGACGAAACGGAAGAAATTACCCGTAAGATTGAAGATTTGGATTGTACCCTTCGGGGAACGATTTCCATGGGAAGCATTGAAGATTCCGCAAAAGAGCTGATGCAGGTAATTGCCCCGATCTTAAAGGGGGAGGAGCCGGTAAAACGCATTGACGGTACGGTAACGCCGATTACGGAGGAAACGAGTTGAGTGCGAGGAGAAACAGGATTCAGGCAAAGCTGAAAGACAATCTGATGCTTTTGATTCTGGCAATGCTGCTGCTGGTATTCGGCATCATGTCCCCCAACTTTCTGACGATTAAGAATCTTATGAATATATGTACGCAAAACGCGTATCTTTTGGTTACGGCCATCGGGGCTGGGCTGGTCATGATCAGCGGCGGCCTGGATTTATCCAGCGGGCAGTGCCTGTCCGTGGTAGGGGTTTGTGTGGCGGCATTTCTGCAATGGGCCCACTTCCCGATTTGGATGGCCCTTTTGCTGGGGCTTTTGATCGGGGTGGCTCTCGGATTTATCAACGGCATGGCGGCAAATTTGATGCAGGTTCATTCCATGATTGCCACACTGGCCACAATGACAATGTTTAAAGGGATTTCCTATACCATCTCCGGTTCCAAATCCTTTTTCAATTTTACCCAGTCCTATATGGATATCGGACAGGGATATATAGGGATGATATCGGTTCCCGTGGTAATTGCCGCGGTGGTTGCCATACTGATTCATCTGGTTTTGGAAATGACCTGTTTTGGCCGCTTTCTCTATGCCGTAGGCGGAAACCAGGAGGCGGCGCGGCTGTCGGGCGTAAAGATCCGGCGGGTGAAGCTGCAGGCATTTGTAATGGCGGGAGCCTTGTATGCCGTAGCTGCCGTGATTCTGACCGCCAGGGGCGGAACCGCCAACTCCGCCATCGGGGCCGGGACGGAATTTGACGCAATTACTGCCTGCGTATTAGGCGGCATCAGCTTTAACGGAGGGGAAGGCCGGATTAAGGGCATTGTTACCGGCTGCCTGATCCTGGGGGTGCTGTCCAACGGACTGCAGCTGGCGGGATTGGGGATCTACATCCAATATATTATAAAGGGGATCATCATGATGCTTTCCATCGGCTATGATACCTACTCCAAACGAAAAAGAACCAGGAAAATACCGTTCAGCGGCAAAGCATAGAAAGCCCTTGCCCTGTATGGTTGGAATAAATAAAAGAATGAGGTGATCTTACGGAAGTTTTATCATTGAAGAACATTACAAAGGATTATCCCGGAGTGAAAGCGCTTGATAACGTGTCCATTTCCTTTGAAAAGGGCGAAGTACATGCCCTGGTCGGAGAAAACGGCGCAGGAAAATCTACTTTTATCAAGACGATTTCCGGGGCGATACGGCCTACTTCCGGTACCATTGTAATGGAGGGGAAAGAATTTTCACATCTGGAGCCGGCCCAGGCCATTGACATGGGAGTTGCGGTGGTATACCAGGAATTGGTCCAGTTTGAAGCCATGACCGTAGCGGATAATATTTTTATGGGTATGAAGCAGAAGGACGGCATCATCCTGAATGACAAAGCACGGTTTGAAAAAGCCGCGGCGCTTTTGAAGGAATTTGACAGTGACATCCATCCGGGAACCTTAATCCGGGAACTGTCCATTGCCAACCGCCAGATCGTAGAGCTGGCAAAGGCGATGGTAAAGAATGCCAAGGTTATAATTATGGATGAGCCCACTGCCGCCATTACGGTGGCCGAGCAGGAAAAGCTGTATAAACTGGTACATAAGCTGAAAGCCGACGGCGTAACCGTAATCTATATTTCCCATCGGCTGGAAGAGCTGTTTGAAATCTGTGACCAGGTATCCGTACTGCGGGACGGCCAGTATGTTACGACTATGGGAATTGAAGAGACCAGTAAAAACGACCTGATCAGCTATATGGTAGGCCGGGAGCTGACCTCTACGTATCCCGAAAAAAAGCCTGCCACGAAGGAAGTGATTCTGGAAGCTTCCCATTTAAGCGGGAACGGTGTGGAGGATATTAATTTTCAGCTGCACCGGGGAGAAATCCTGGGCTTTGCCGGGCTGGTAGGGGCAGGAAGGACCGAACTGATGCACGTGATTTTCGGCGCCGCCAAAAAGAAATCCGGGTCTTTGAAAATCAAAGGCCAGGAGGTCAGCTTTTCTTCACCCAATGAAGGTATGAGAGCGGGGGTAGGGCTGATTCCAGAGGACCGGAAGTTCCAGGGATGCTTTATTGATAAACCGATCTATTGGAATATTTCCATTTCCGACCTGAAGGATTTGTGCCGCGGCACAATTATGGATAATAAAAAAG
>CAJUSQ010000044.1:0-5419 GCA_910588885.1 uncultured Lachnospiraceae bacterium | reverse complement strand
CCGCATTAGCAGAGGACTATAAGGAAAAGCTTCGGATCAAAACCCCGAACCTGAGGCAGAAGGTCAGCGGGCTGTCCGGCGGAAATCAGCAGAAGGTGGTAATTGCAAAGGCATTGGCTGCCAATCCGGATATCCTGATTTTTGATGAACCGACCCGGGGGATTGACGTAGGCGCAAGACATGAGATCTATATGCTGATGAATGAGCTGGCCGAGCAGGGCAAGGGGATTTTGATGGTTTCCTCCGATATGGAAGAGCTGCTGGGCATGTCCGAGAGAATTATTGTGTTGCATGAAGGCCGCCAGACCGGGGAGCTTGCGAAGGAAGAGTTTGACCAGAAGAAGATCCTTTCCTATGCATCCGGTTACACGGCGAAGGAGGTTGAGTAGAATGGAAAAAGCAAATAAGAAAAAAGTTGGAGATATCATAACAAATTTATCATTGCCGATTTTGCTGGTGATCCTGATGGTGTTTTTCAGCATTATGTCGGATAAATTTTTTACACCCCTGAACCTGACCAATATCCTGGTACAGAATGTGCATGTTGCGGTCTGCTCCACGGCGGTTATGATTATCATGATCAGCGGCGGCTGCGATTTGTCCATTGGTTACCAGATGTCCGTGGCAGCCGTACTGGTTACAAAGATGCTGTCCTTGTATAATACGCCGGTGCCTTTGGCGATTCTCTGCGGCGTGGCCCTTTGCAGCTTGCTGGGCGCCTTTAACGGCCTGATGGCTCTGAAATTAAAAAGCCATACCATGATGGTAACGCTGGCTACCATGGCGATTTTCCAGGGGATTTCCTACTTAATCAGCGGTTCCAAGACCTTTCACAATCTGCCCAAGTCCTTTATGTATATCGGGCAGGGCAAACTGTTCGGGGTAATTCCCTTGAACATCATCATTATGATCGTAATTGTTGTAATTGCCGCCTTTATTATGCAGAAGACTTCCATCGGACGCCGGGTATATGCAGCCGGGGATAATCCCGAGGCAGGCCGCCTGGCAGGTCTGAACGTTGCCCGCATCAAGGTACTGTCCTTTACGGTGGCAGGGGTTTTGGTAGGGATTTCCGCCATCCTTCTGGCTTCCCGTTCCGGTTCCGCAGATTCCAGTACCGGTACCGGAATTGAATTTACCGGGATTACGGCCTGCGTCCTTTCCGGCGTTGCCCTAAAGGGCGGGGAAGGTACCCTGTGGAAAGTGGTTGTAGCGGTTTTCGTGCTGGGTGTGCTGGCCAATGGTATGCAGCTCATTAACCTGGGAACCTATCCTCAGTATATTGCCAAAGGTGTGATTATGCTGGTATCCCTGTACTTAAGCAACCGGAACTCAGCCGCGTAAGGGGATGCGCTGAACAGGAACGCTGCCGGGAAAGTGAGGTGCAGCGGCCGATACCTGTTATTTAAAAATGTTAATTTCGTATGAAAATACGATATTATAAAACTTTATTAATCAAAAGGAGGAACTGATATGAAAAAAGTGATTTCCATGCTGCTCGTCATCTGTATGATGGCAATGATGCTGACAGCCTGCGGAGGAGATGACAAAGCCGCGTCCGGCAATGATGCAAACCAGAAAGAGGAAACCGGCGGCGAAGAGAAGAAAGAAGATACGGAAAAAGAGGACGCTTCCAAGGACGGAGAAGATACCTCCAAGGATGCGGAAGATGCAGCGAAAGATTTGGCGGACGAAGTGGAAAAGGCATCCGGCGGCGAAGGCCACAAGGTTGGATTTGTAACCTTCGGCCTGGGCGGGGATTTCTTCCAGCAGTTAGCAGACACCTTTGTGGAAGTTATGGAAGCAGAAGGCTGGGAAGCCCAGTATGAAGACGGGAAGTTTGATCCCACCACTCAGATTGAAGCTTGTGAAAATTATATTGCCATGGATGTAGACGTATTGATTTGTTGGTCCGTAGCGCCGGAAGCAATGGATTCCGTAGTACAGGCCGCCATGGACAAAGGCATTAAATTCGTATCCTTCGTAGCGGAAACCAGCCAGTACGACGCACTGATGGTATCTGATGACGCAGAACTTGCAGACTGCTGTGCAAAACTGGCTGCACAGTGGATTGATACTAAATTTGCAGATGCGGAAGACCATTCTGTTCCGGTTGCGGTATTAAGCTGCCGTACGGCAGATACCGGTGTGGTACAGGCCGATGAATTGATCAAGATTGAAGAATTTTCTACGAAAGCAAAATTTGTAACGGAAGTGGAATGTGAAGGAGAAGATGTGGATACCGGTATGAAGGCTGTGGAAAACCTCTATACCACCAATCCGGAAATCAAGGTATTTTTAAGCGCACACAACGGTCTGGCTATGGGCGTAAACAACTACTTTACCGGTATGAGCTCCCCGGTAACGGATTACAGTGATATGGGTATTTTTGCCATCAACGGGGATGATGCAATGGCGAATGTCATCAAGACCTCCGCGAATGATGAGTCTCCCTTAAGAGGTATGGTTCTGACCGGAAGCGTGAAAGATACCGCCAACGAAATTCGCGACGTTTGCGTTGGCCTGATGGATGGAAGCATGGAATCCGGAACCATGAAGAAAGCAGGAACCATTTTTGTAAATGCGGATACTGTAGAGGAATACCTGTCTACCGGAGCCGTTACCAGCCTGACTGCAGAGGACTTTGAGTAGAAGTATTGAAAAAAGAAAGAAGTTTCCGTTGGTGAAACTTCTTTCTTGCATCTATGTGGTAAGCTGGGAGTAAGGAACATTTCGTATTACAAGAAGGAGGATTTTGTATGAGCAAAGTATTAGCACTTTCCTTTGGGCGTAAAATGTCGAACACGGACGTAATGTTAAAAGAGGTTTTAATAAAGTGCCAGGAGGCGGGACATGAAATAAAATTCCTGCGGCCGGATGATCTGGAAATCAAGCCCTGTACGGGCTGCTGTGCCTGCGTAGCCGGAATGATGTCCGGACGGCACAACGGGGCCTGTATCCATAAAGATGATTTCCATATCCTGGAGGATGCCTTTTACGATGCGGATGCTGTGATCGTCGGCTCTCCGGTGTATGAAACCTCTCCCAGCGGAACCTTTAAAACCTTCTGCGACCGGATCGGGCCTTCCCATGACCTGGCATTTTTGACGGAGGCCAAAAAGGAGCGCCTGGCCCAGGGAAAGAGCGGCAGCGAGCTGCCGGATGAACGTGTGTTCAAGCCCCGTGTCGGCTGCCTGCTGGGCGTAGGCGGTGCCAGGACCGAGAACTGGACAATTATGACGATTCCGGTTATGTATGAATGCATGATGTCCACCGGAGTAGACGTTATTGATACCCATGTATATTATGGCGCTATGAATGTGGAGCATGTGCTTGGCGTTCCGGAACAGATGGAACGAATGGACGAAATGGCGCAGCACATCATTGACGCCCTTTCATCGGACAGCGATGACGAACGCCGGAAATGGCGGGGCAAAGAGGAGGGAGCCTGCCCCATCTGCCATCAGAGCATGTTCAAGGTACATCCGGGCAGTAGCCGGGTGGAATGTGCGATCTGCGGCATAGACGGGACCGTAGAGCTGGAAGACGGAAAACCGGTATATCGTTTTTCCGAAAGCGAGCAGGCCCGTTCCCGGATGCTTTATGCAGGAAAATTAGAACACCGCAACGAGATCTGCGACGGGGCCATGACCCAGAAGAAGGTGGAAGGTCTGAAGGAATTGAAGGAAAAATACTTAAAAGTCGGGGAATGATGTTCCCTGGTCACGGACGCTTGTTTTCCAAAATCGGGAAACAGGCGTCCGTTTGTCAATGCTCCCTTTAAAAAATAGGAAAAGCGTTTCATTTGCTTCGCCATATCGGTCCGTTTTGTGTTATAATATTTCGGATTACAATTGAGAACATAAAGGAGCAGTACAAAGATGTGGCAGATCGGTTTTTTTATTTTTTTCATTTCATTTTGTATTTTTACCGGAATAATGATACATGATCCCAGAACATTATGGAGCGGGTGCGCTTTTTTCTGGATGATGATATGCTTTGCAGTTGCAATGTTTTTTCTCTTGGCCGAGTATGCCGGTTGGTTGAATGACCATCCTGTGGTCGTTGGGATTTTGATTTTTTTGAGCTTTTTGGCGCTTTTCAGCGTACTTGCATTTCCGGCGGTATTGATCCTTTTGTTTTTCGTGGAAGGCATCCGGGTGATCCGGCATGAGGGGCTGAAGCCGTCGAATCTGCTGTCTATGATGTTTTCCGTTTTGCTGTTTGTATATTTGGCGGTCTGGCCGGCAATCGGAAATATGCAGAAAAATACTTTTAGTACTATGATATATATTGTTATTAGTTTTGCAGCAATATATATTTTAGCGTTGTTTGCCATGTATGCCCTTTCCGGGGTTTTAAACCTGATTCATTTGAGAAAAAGAAGACGTGCAGATTATATTGTGGTATTGGGTTCCGGAATTCTGGGAACCAAGGTTACGCCGCTGTTAGGCGCCCGGATTGAAAAAGGGATTGCCCTTCTAAAACGCAACCCCAAGGCCCTGCTGATTATGTCCGGCGGGCAGGGCCCCGGTGAGGACATCCCGGAAAGTGAGGCTATGGCGGCTTATGCCCTGGAGAGGGGTGTGAATGCGGATCAAATACTGTTGGAGCGAAAATCCGTTTCCACAGAAGAAAACCTGCGTTTTTCAAAGGAGCTGATGGACAAAAAGAAACCAAAGGTACTGATCGTTACAACATCCTATCATGTGTTTCGGGCCCTGCTCCTGGCAAGGCAGCAGGGGATGAAATGTGTAGGATTCGGGTCAAAAACGAAATGGTATTTTACCCTGAATGCCCTGATCCGTGAATTTGCCGGATATCTGCATCTCACCTGGAAACGGCATGCCATTGTGATCGGGATTGTGGCGGGAATTTCAGTATTCCTTTGTTTGGTTCGAATTGTCGGACTGATTCGGATGTGGAGTTAAGGATAATGAAAAAAATAACTTTTGAAGAGTTTTGCAGTATAATGTCATTTTTGATTTTGAGACATTTGAGCAATTTGTAAGTGCTAAAGTCTTTCATGGCAAGAGTGTGAAAGAAATTTGGGATTTAGTTACGATCCTGTCTATAGATGCTTGTAATATAGAAGCGCGATTACCATTTTATTTAGGATTAGAATAATGTTTGCTATTGTAAATGGAAATGAGGTAGAAGTTACATATACAAAATGAAATAAGGAGCAGGTTATGATACATTTTATGAAAACAAATTTATTAAGGGGAAATTATGAAAACGTAGTGAGAGATAGAATTAGCGGCAGATATAATGATGAATCTACTATGTTTTATAGAGGGTGCATATTCCGCTGCTTTGTTCCATTCCAGGGAACTTTTATTTATGAAAAGAAGTATTCGAAATTTAGAAAGAATTTTATTTTTTTATAATATACCGGAAAAGTTAGTAGATAAAGAGG
>CAJUSQ010000043.1 GCA_910588885.1 uncultured Lachnospiraceae bacterium | reverse complement strand
ACCCTGTCTGCATAGCCGCTTCTACGGGCTGCATACCTTTTCCCAACAATACCTTAAGGAAAAATGTTTGATGCATCGGGAATGGTTTGAGAAAGGCTATTGTGTGCCGGACTCTATCAGCAATGGGTATTCTACCATGGATTCCATGACCCAGGGATTGATTTTCGGTTTCGTTTCCAACGGCGGCGTTTCCATGAGTGATGCGTATTTTGCAAAGACGACCGGAAAAAATATTGCATCCATTCCCATGTCCGACTTGATTACCAAGTCCGGAAATATTGTGAATTTCTGCTGGGGTGTATCCACCAGCTGTGAGCGGCCGGAAAAAGTCGTGGAATTTTTGGAACTGATGTATACCAATACGGAATTAGCGAATATTCTGAACTATGGGATAGAAGGGACTCACTATGTGAAAAACGGGGACAGCCCCATTATCAGCTATCCGGAAGGGGTTGACGCTTCCAGCTGTGGTTACGGCACCTTTGTCGGTTCTTATGGGGATGCATCCAAAATATATCAGAGAGAACCTTTGACCGAGGAATTTGTGGAAAATATTCCGAATTTTATGTATCCCAATGCTCCCGCATCCAAGTTTGTGGGTTATACCTTTGATTCCAGCAGCGTTTCTACAGAGGTTTCTGCTGTGAGTGCGGTAATTGGCAAATATGCCCCGGCGCTGGAATGCGGTACGGTGGATCCGGAGCAGATGATTCCGGAATTCCTGAATGCCCTGGAAGCGGCAGGGATGAATAAGATTATTGAAGAAAATCAGAAACAGCTGGATGCCTGGCTGGGGAAATAGAAAGCGGGCAGGAGAAATAAAGATTATTTAAAAATAGGGCTGCTGCAAAATAGCAGCGATATACAAAACAGGGCATTCGGAACGTAAGGATCCCTTTCCTATATTGTATATCAGCTGCATTTTGCAACAGCCCTAAATTATGTCTCTTCCCGGAAAGGAAATTATGTATCCATTCCAACGTTTCCACTGCTCAACCCGACGGTCGAATCCTCCAGAGGAAGCCAGTCCAAAGCTCGTTTGATATAGGCATCCCAGAAATCCCATTCATGGGCGCCGGGGCCTTTTTCATAGAGGAATGCAACTTGGTATTTTGAAAGAGTAGCAGCCATGGCGTCGTTTTTCTGCAGCAGAAAATCATCCTCACCGCAGGCCATATAGATTTGCGGGAATTCAGTTCCTGCTTCTGCCAGCCGGCGTACCAGCACATGGGGGTTGCGGTCGCTTTCCAAAGCCTCCTTCAGATCCGGCCCGAAGGTCATATGCTTGAACTCTTCGGTTTCCGACGGAAATCTGGGATGCTCATTTTTCACAAGGAGCGTTTCATCCGTAATAAAGGCGCCGGACAGGGAAATAATTGCTCCGAAAGTCTCATGGTATTTCAGACCGTTTCGCATTGCGCCGGCGCCGCCCATGGATAACCCGCCAATATATGTGTCTTCTCTTTTGTGGGAAAGGGGAAAGGTTTTTCTGGTAAATTCCACCAGCTCCCTGCCGATAAATTCCCCATACCAGTTACAGTTCCATGGCTGATCCAAATAGGACGCATTGTCCCCGGAGGGCATTACGACGGCCAGATCCTTTTCCTCCGCCCATCGCTGAATTCTGGTCCCGTAGATCCAGTCCGTGTAATTTCCGATTACTCCATGAAGTAAATATAAAGTCTTATAAGGTTTTCCCGCTTCCCGTTCCGGCATTCCCGGAAGATATGTTTTATCCGTGGGAAGAATCACATACAGGGGGACTGTCCGTCCCAAAGTTTTTGCCATAAAGTTCACTTGAAATACTGCCATACTGTATCATTCCTTTCAATGCTCCGCTTCCATAATAATAGGCGGAATCTGGGACATCATATTATCTATATCTTCAAACATGGCGCTTTTCATGGTGCCTAAGCTGCTGGCCCGTTCAATGTGCTTTACCACTTCCTGATATTGAGCTTTGATCTCATCGAAAAACCGGTAAATAACCTGCAGGGCCTGCCTGGAATCTTCGATTACACCGGAGATTTCCGTCTGTACGGAGGCGGAACCCTCTGCAGCTTTGGTAATCTCATAGAAAGAATCATAGGTACTGTTTACCGTTTCAATGCTATGGCCAAGAGCCTGTTCGGAAGCGGAAATACTGCCGTTCAGCTGGGTGGTACCGCTCTCCACATCCTGGACGCCGCTGTCTACTTCACTGGCCAGCTGCTTGATCTCTTCCGCCAATTCCCTTACCCGGGCTACAACGACGGTAAAGCTTTTGCCGTCCTGTCCGGCTCTGGCGGCTTCAATGGAAGCATTAATTGCCAGGATATTCGTCTGATCCGCGATGGATACGATCTTGCTCATGCAATGCTGGATGTTTTTTACGGAAGACTGAAGCTGTCCAAACGTATGTTCCATGTCCCGGTAGGATTTTTCTACCGCCATGGAAGTATCCTTCAGGGCCTCCACTTTACTCTGGGCTTCCGTAACAGCCTGGGTAATGGCGGAGCGCACCTGGCCGTACTGGTCGGCAGCCTGATTGATATTGGAAAAAGATTCGCCGAATTCCTGCAGCTGAGTCTGGAATTTATCCGCTTTCTCAATCACGCCGTCAAAGGAGCTGCCGACTCTGCTAAGCTCGAACAGAGAAGCTACTTCTTTGTTGATCAGATCCGTTCGGTATTCATTCAGGCTCTCAATGACATGGAGCACCGGGGAAAGTCCCGTTTCGTTGTTCAGACTATGGTCTGCTGTCTTCCGTTCTTTTCTGGAAAATATCATGGGATTCCCCTCCTTTATTCAAATACCGCACAGGTCATGGACTGGTTGACAAACCGGTTGTTATAGTGTTCCCCATATCCGACTAAGCCGGCATGGCTGCCCAGGGCGGTCATTTCCTTCAAATAGGTCTGCATATAGCCGTGTTCGGAAAACAGCTTGTACCGGAACAGGCAGTTGACCGAGAATACGGCCGAACGTCTTGGAAACTCCCGGCAGATTTTCTGAATCGTTTCCTTGGTGATTGCCCGGTAATCGCCCAGCTCCAGCAGAATCAGCACGTCTGAGTCATTTACCTGACGAAAGCAGGCCAATGCATTGCCGCTCACCTCTTTAATAGAAATGATACAGGTGTCGTCCCCGTTGATTTTTCCAAAAGGATTCTGAAAGGTCTGAGTTAAGATCTGCTGATCCGTGACATGCAGAATATCCTGATAGACCTGCTTGGCCGGTTTTCCGTTTAAGGAGCCGATGATATACTTGGCCCGGTCCGTATTGGAAGCGATAAAACGATAGTCTCCCAGCTGATGATAGATATTTTCCTTATATGTTTTCACCCGGCCGTTCTGGTTCCGAATCAGTCCGTAGGCGACTGCATCCGGATATACCCTTCCGTTGGCGGAAACCTTGCCGCCGTCTCCGGTTCCGCCTACCAGGGAAATGCCGCTGTGCTTTAAGGCGGTATTCATGGTAGTTAAAGCGCAGGCGTCGTTTCCGGTACAGAAATCAATGCATACCGTGTCCTGGCCGGAAGCGCCGATTTTCAGAATATCCGATTTCAACCGCTGTATGTATTTTACCGGCATTCGGGATACCTGTTCCAATACGTTGGCAACTGCGGTGACCCCATTTGAAAATGCGATTATCCCGACGCCTTCTTCTACGATGCTGGCACCATAACTCATCCCGATGCAGCCAATACTGGGTACGCCCGGAAAAAGCTTTTCCAATTCCATTACATGGGACTCAAACTGCTTATTATTTGATAACAGCATGAGAAATTGCGGGCTGCTTATGCCATGAACCGCTTCCGCTAAATTCCCGCTCCGGCTCATACCAAAAAATTGCTGCATAACTGCTGTCCTCCTCCAAAAGTTTTTCTGTTTCTTCATAAATTTTTCTGATATCATTCATTATACTTTATCCCGGTGGGGAGCGTCAATGAAATTCCTTACTTTCTTTTACAAAAAGTTTTCTGTAATGTCATGCTTCCCTCAAATTCGATTCTATGATACAATATGGAAAGTATGATACTGCGCCCGGGAAAGTGCGGGCCCATTCCCGAAAGAGGCCGTGTCCGCCGGCGGACAGGATCATACCCAGGAAAGGATGAGCGTTATGGCATTTGCACATTTACACGTCCATACGGAATACAGCCTGCTGGACGGTTCCAATAAAATCAAAGAATATGTTGCAAGGGTAAAGGAGCTGGGCATGACGGCGGCGGCCATTACGGATCACGGGGTCATGTACGGGGTGATAGATTTTTACAAGGCCGCGAAGGAAGCAGGGATTAACCCTATTTTGGGCTGCGAGGTCTATGTGGCCCCCGGTTCCCGGTTTGACCGGGAGCGGGTGGAAGGAGAGGATCGTTACTACCATCTGGTTCTGCTGGCGGAAAATCAAACCGGCTACGGAAACCTGATGAAGATCGTTTCCAAGGGGTTTGTGGACGGATATTATTACAGGCCCCGGGTGGACCGGGAGATTTTGGAGCAATATCATGAAGGGATTATCGCTTTAAGTGCCTGTCTGGCCGGAGAGATTCCCAAGCTTTTGGCCCGGGGGGCCTATGAGGAAGCCAAAGAAGCGGCTCTGTGGCATCAGGAGATCTTCGGGGCAGGAAATTACTTCCTGGAGCTGCAGGATCATGGCCTGATGGAGCAGAAAAGCGTCAACCAGCAGCTTCTGCGGTTAAGCCAGGATACAGGGATTGAGTTAGTTGCAACGAACGATGTCCATTATACTTACGACCAGGACGTGGAGCCCCACGATATTCTGCTGTGTATCCAGACCGGAAAGAAGCTGTCGGATGAGAATCGGATGCGCTATGAGGGCGGGCAGTATTATGTAAAGTCGGAAGAAGAGATGAAAAGCCTGTTCCCTTATGCGCTGCAGGCGTTGGAAAATACTCAGAAGATTGCGGACCGCTGCCGGGTGGAGATTGAATTCGGGGTCACCAAGCTGCCCAAATATGATGTGCCGGACGGCCTTTCCTCCTGGGAATACTTGAATAAATTGTGCTATGAAGGGTTAAAACGCAGATATCCCGAGAATTACGGAGAACTGGAAGAGAAGCTGAAGTATGAGCTGGATGTGATACGGACCATGGGATATGTGGATTATTTCCTGATTGTCTGGGATTTTATCCACTATGCCCGCAGTCAGAAGATTGCCGTGGGCCCGGGCCGGGGCAGCGCGGCCGGAAGCCTGGTATCCTATACGCTGGAGATTACGAATATTGATCCCATCCGGTACAATCTGCTTTTTGAACGGTTCCTGAACCCGGAGCGAGTGTCCATGCCGGATATTGATATTGACTTCTGCGTGGAACGCCGACAGGATGTTATCGACTATGTGGTGGAGAAATACGGCAAGGACCGGGTGGTGCAGATTGTGACCTTCGGTACGCTGGCGGCCCGGGGTGTGATCCGGGACGTGGGCCGGGTGATGGATCTGCCTTATGCCTTTGTGGATTCCATTGCAAAACAGATTCCCACGGAGCTTGGCATCACGATTGACAAAGCCCTGGGGATGAACCATGAGCTGCGGAGTATGTATGAAGGGGACGAAAGCATCCGCAAATTAATTGATATGTCCCGGCGTCTGGAAGGACTGCCCCGGCATACCTCCATGCACGCGGCCGGGGTCGTAATCAGCCAGAAGGCGGTTGACGAGTATGTACCGCTGTCCAAGGCTTCCGACGGCTCCATTACCACCCAGTTTACGATGACGACATTGGAGGAGCTGGGACTTTTAAAAATGGATTTCCTGGGCCTGCGGAACCTGACGGTCATTCAGGATGCGGTGGAGCTGATTCACAAATCCAAAGACGAAGCCTTTGACATTGATCTGATAGATTATGACGACAAAGCGGTTCTGGATTCTCTGGGAACCGGGAAGACCGACGGGGTGTTCCAGCTGGAAAGCGCCGGCATGAAGAACTTTATGAAGGAACTTAAGCCCCGGAGCCTGGAGGACATCATTGCCGGGATTTCCCTGTACCGTCCCGGCCCCATGGATTTTATCCCTTCCTATATCAGAGGGAAAAACAACACGGGGGCCATTGCCTATGACTGTCCTCAGCTGGAACCGATTCTGGCCCCGACCTACGGCTGTATCGTGTATCAGGAGCAGGTGATGCAGATTGTACGGGATCTGGCCGGATATACTCTGGGGCGAAGCGATCTGGTGCGCCGGGCCATGTCCAAGAAAAAAGGGACGGTCATGGAACAGGAACGGAAGAACTTCGTATACGGAAATCCCGAAGAAGGCGTACCCGGCTGTATTGCCAACGGAATAGACGAACGGGTTGCCAATAAAATTTACGATGAAATGATTGATTTTGCAAAATATGCCTTTAACAAGTCCCATGCGGCGGCCTATGCGGTGGTGTCCTACCAGACGGCCTTTCTGAAATACTATTATCCGGTGGAGTATATGGCTGCGCTTATGACCTCGGTTATGAACCATTCCAGCAAGGTTTCCGAATATATCTTAAGCTGCCGGAAGATGGGAGTTCCGGTGCTGCCGCCGGATGTGAACGAAGGGGAAGGCACCTTTTCCGTATCCGGCTCCGGTATCCGTTACGGCCTTGCTGCGATCAAAAGCGTCAGCAGCAGCTGTATCGAAAAGCTGTGTATAGAACGTGAAGAGCGGGGTCCTTTCCAGAGCCTGGAAGATTTCCTGACCCGGATGGCGGACAAGGACTTAAACAAACGGATGGTGGAGAATTTTATCAAAGCCGGGGCCTTGGACGGACTGGGGGGCAACCGGAAGCAGTTTATGATGATCTATGCTACGATCCTGGATAGTGTGAATCAGGAAAAAAAGAATTCCATGGCGGGGCAGATGTCCCTGTTCGACCTGGTGGACGAGAGCCAGAAGCAGGAATTCGAAATCAAGCTGCCTAAGGTGGAAGAATATGCCAGGGAAACCATGCTGGCCTTCGAAAAAGAAGTGCTGGGGGTCTATATCAGCGGCCATCCCTTAGAGGAGTATGAAGAAAAATGGCGGAAAAATATTTCCCGGGTGACCACGGATTTTTTACTGGATGAAGAGAGCGGCCAGACCAAGGTGCTGGACGGGGAATCCGCCATGGTGGGCGGTATGATTGTGGACCGGACGATTAAATATACAAAAAACAACAAAACCATGGCCTTTATCACCCTGGAAGATCTGGTGGGCACCCTGGAGATTATTATTTTTCCCAACGATTATGAGAAATACAAGCAGTTACTGGAAATTGACCGTAAGGTCTTTGTCCGGGGCCGGGTATCCACGGAGGAAGAAAAGAACGGAAAGCTGATCTGTGAGCGGATGTACGGGTTTGACCAGGCGAAAAAGGAGCTGTGGCTTCAGTTCGATACGGTAGAACAATATACGGCCCGGGAACAGGAGATTTTGGAGCTATTGCGGGAATCGGACGGCGGGGACGGGGTTGTGATCTATATCTCAGATACCAGGCAGATGAAACGGCTGCCCCCCAGCCGTAATATCGGGGTGAATCCTGAGATTGTGAACATTTTAACTAAGTTTTTGGGTGAAAAAAACGTAAAAGTTGTGGAAAAATCCATTGAAAACCAAAAGAAAAGAGATTAGAATAAGATAGGATGAACCGAGGAAAAATTAGGAGGTATGAAAAATGGCGAAAGAGATTCATACAATCGGCGTATTGACCAGCGGCGGGGATGCCCCCGGCATGAATGCCGCAATCCGTGCCGTGGTACGGCAGGCGATTTCCAAGGGTAAGAAGGTCAAGGGAATCAAACGGGGATATGCCGGCCTGCTTCAGGAAGAAATTGAAGATATGGAAGCGAAGCATGTTTCAGATATAATTCAGCGGGGCGGTACGATTCTGCAGACGGCCCGTTGTTTGGAATTCAAGCAGCCGGAGATACAGAAGCAGGCTGCGGACATCTGCAGGAAGCACGGAATTGACGGGATTATCATTATCGGCGGCGACGGTTCCTTCCGGGGAGCCCAGCGGCTGGCGGAGCAGGGCATCAATACCATAGGGCTTCCGGGAACCATAGATTTGGACATTGCCTGTACCGAATACACGATCGGGTTCGATACGGCGGTAAATACGGCTATGGAAGCCATTGACAAGGTACGGGATACCTCTACTTCCCATGAACGCTGCTCCATTATTGAGGTAATGGGCCGTCATGCCGGATACATTGCACTGTGGTGCGGCATTGCCAACGGAGCGGAAGATATTTTGCTGCCGGAGAAGTACGACTATGACGAACAGAAGCTGGTGAACCACATTATCGCCAACCGCCAGCGGGGCAAGAAGCATCATATCATTGTGAATGCCGAAGGAATCGGCCATTCTACCAGCATGGCTAAGCGGATCGAAGCGGCTACCGGTATGGAAACCAGGGCTACGATTTTAGGCCATATGCAGCGGGGCGGAAGTCCCACCTGCAAAGACCGTGTGTATGCGTCTACTATGGGCGCGCTGGCCGTGGATTTGCTGTGCGAAGGAAAGTCCAACCGGGTAGTGGGATACCAAAACGGGGAATACATTGATTTTGACATTGACGAAGCGCTGTCCATGGACAAACGGATTTCCGAATATCAGTACGAGATTTGCCAGACGTTATCCATTTAGCAGACTGGCAGAAAGGGGTACTTTATGATTACAAGTACCAAGAACCAGCAGATAAAAGAGATTCAGCAATTACAGAAAAAAGCAAAAGCCCGCCTGCAGCAGCGGGTTTTTGTGGTGGAAGGCCCCAAAATGGTCTGGGAAGCTCCCAGGGACTGGCTCATAAAGATCTATGTTTCCGAAAGCCTGCTTTTACAGGAAGAGGTACAGCAGGGGCTGCGGCAGCGGGACTGCCCTTATGAAGCCGTGTCGGACGCGGTATTCAAAGCGGCCAGCGATACCCAGACGCCTCAGGGGATTATGGCATTGGTCAGAATGCCTTCCTATTCCCTTGCAGATTGTCTGAATGCAGAGCATCCCCATCTTCTGGTTCTGGAGAATATCCAGGATCCCGGAAACCTGGGAACGATGCTGCGTACCGGGGAAGGAGCCGGAATAGACGGCGTAATTATAACCCGGAATTCGGCAGATCCGTTTCATCCCAAAACCCTTCGGTCTACCATGGGTTCCGTTTACCGGGTTCCTGTTTTTGTATCCGAGGATTTAAACGAGGATATTCAGAAGCTGAAAAGCCATGGGATTTCCCTGTATGCAGCCCATTTAAAGGGGCGGGCGTCCTATGGGGAGCCGGATTATACCAAGGGAACGGCCTTTTTAATCGGAAATGAAGGGAACGGCCTTACGGAAGAAACCGCGTCCCTAGCAGACTGCCTGATCCGGATTCCGATGGAAGGGAGCGTGGAATCCCTGAATGCTGCCATTGCGGCAGCCCTTCTGATGTACGAGGTGCACCGGCAGAGACATTAGCCGATGGCCGTGGGTTCGGTGCAATAAGGAGCACCGGAAGGCATTGGCCGCCGATTGCCGGCATGAGGAGCACTGGAAGGATTAATCTTCTTCGATCACTTCGATTTCCAGATAGTCAAAGGGAACTTCTTCTACGAAATGATCCTGATAGAACCGGGCCTTGTCATGACGCTTAAATTCTGCAATCGTAGCATCCAGCCAAATCGGCTTGCTCAAATCAAATTCATAGCAGACGGCATCTATGGCCTGGAAAATCTTATGGGTCCTGGTGTCGTCTTCGTTATTTTCAATTACAATATCCTTCAGCAAATGATTTTCTTTCCACAATTTAAACCAAATTCGCATGATAAGATCCTTTCTTCTGCATTTTCTTTCCTATCATCATAGCACATTCCTCTCATTTTGTAACTACCGTTTTTAAGCCTGTTTTTTTGCGGAAATTTATGGTATACTTATGGCAATGAAACAGGGC
The DNA here is from genome assembly GCA_910588885.1 of uncultured Lachnospiraceae bacterium. Lineage (GTDB taxonomy): Bacteria > Bacillota > Clostridia > Lachnospirales > Lachnospiraceae > 14-2. Next base: position 10,686 of record CAJUSQ010000043.1, on the reverse strand, counting down.
GCCGGGCAAAGCGATGTGCATCCTTCCTGAAGCATTATGCCCATATATAGTTATAATATAAATATAAAAATATGATTCAAGAAGAAAACGGAAGGGACAGCCCTAGAAGCGGAAGTAAAGCGGGAAATTGAAGCGAAGTGGTACGGGAGTTTCTGATTTTATAAAAAGGGAGATGATGAGAATGAAAAGAAAAAGAAAGGTTCGGAATGACGGGTTCCTGCAGACCGGAAGACCGAGGGCCGGACGGAAACTGATCGGGTTACTGCTCTGTATCTGTCTGGTGGCTGCATCTATGCCTGTGGAATATTTCGGCGTATCGGTGCAGGCGGCGGAGGATTCTAAGAAACCGGAGCTTTTCGGGCAGCCGGAAGAAGCGCCTATGGAACCGGAGGAAGATGCCGATCGTTTGGGGAATGGACAAGCACTGCCGGAATCGGAGAATCCCCGGAGGGAGGAGCCGGCGGAACCGACGGAGGATGACGGGATAGCGGATATTTCGGAACCGACAGAGAATCCCCAGGCAGAAAATACGCCGGAATTACCGGATGCTTCCCCTCGGGCATTGCCGATTTCAGGTACAATCCAGACGGATACGGTGTGGACAGCAGGTACACTGTGAGACGGGGAGGTTCGCGTGGACCCCGGCGTCACATTGACCATAGAGGGTCAGATTTCCATCAGCGGGGAAGTGACATTCCAAGGGGGCGGGCAGATTGTCCGGGGAACGGCGGATGCCTACTTTGAGGTGAAAAACGGAAGCAAACTGACGTTCGGAAATATTGTGCTGGATGGAAAGGGGATTTCTTCCCAATATTCTTTGATTGATGTAAAAAGTGCAGGGATTGTAACCTTGGATGACGGATGTGTAATCCGAAACTGTGTGAAGGACAACACGGGTACTGCCATAGGCGGTGGGGCTGTTTGTCTGGACAGCGGAACGTTAGGCTGCAACGACGCGGTAATTGAGTACTGCAGTGCCAAGAATTACGGAGGTGCAATTTGTGCCAGAAACCGCAGTACGGTGAAAATTACGAAGGGAGCCTATCGGAACAACCAGACCACGCTGGCCCCGGCGGAATCCTATGCGAAGTGGGGCGGTGGGTTTCTGTATGCGCTAAGAAGCAGTATTACGATCTGGGACGGTAATTTTCATGAAAATTCCGCCACCGGGGGAGGCGGATGCATCTTCCATACCGGTGCGGCCGGAGAGGATCTGGTATTGGACGGCGGTTTTTTTCAGGGGAATACCAGCAGCTTTCCGGGATATGAAGGAAGCGGCGGGCTTTGGTGCTCTTCCGAACAGATAGATGCAGGCAGATTGAAGATCGGTCAGGCAGCCTGCTTTGTGGGAACCGCTGCGGCTTCGGGAATGGACGGGATCTATCTGGACCGTGAGAATGCCGTAACCGCAAGATACAGCTGGACAAACCCTTGGAGTATCCGTTGACGGTTTATCTGGATGTAACAGAAGGATATGTCCTTGCCGCAGGAACCGGCTATACGCTGCAGCAGCAGGATGCGGAAAAAATATTGGCAGTTGATGTGAAAAACGCCGGAAAACAATGGTACTCCGTATTGAATCAGGGAGAAAATCAAATTTATCTGTCAGAAACAAATCCGGGATACGGCGGATTTGATCTGGTACAGGCGGATTTTTATTCCGGAGGGGCCGGGCAGAAGGAAACGCAGCAGGCAGTTGTCCAGAATGGGATAGGCGGAACGGTTTATGCGCCCCAGTTAAAACCGTTAGAGGGCTTTCGTTCGGTAGGCTGGGAGGAGAATCCGGACGGATTTGAAGGGAATCTTTCGGCAGGAGCGGAGATTACCTTGACGGAGAGCAAGGCTTACTACGGGATTTATGAAAAAGAGATTATCCTGGACTTCCACGCGGACGGAAAAAACATTCCGAAGGTGCAGAAGGGAACCTGTCTGGCCAAAGTACAGGAAGAAATGATCTATCAGTATCCCTGGTTTTTGATTCCGCCGGGACCCGAACGGCCGGGTCATACTTTTTACAAATGGAATACAAAAGAGGACGGAACGGGAACGTATTATGAGCCCGGTTCCCGGGAGGCTTTTGGAGAAAACGTCGTTTTGTATGCGATTTGGGACGGAGGAGACGGAACGTTTCCGGATGACACGCCCGATGATCCGGACTCCGGGGAAACGGAAATACCGGAAGGCATGGGGCGATACCGGGTGGAATATTACAAACAGGAGCCGGACGGAAGAAGCTACCGGATCGCAGAAGAGGATACTTATTACGGCACGGAACGGGTGGACACGGTGGTAAAGGCCCAGGAGAAGCAGTTTTTGGGATTTACGGAAAATACCTCCCATCCGTTCCGAAGGGCGGAAGGGACCGTAACCGCAGACGGGGAACTGGTGTTGAAGCTGTACTATGACCGGAACTCCTATGCAATTCACTTTGACTTAAACGGAGGAGGGGGAGACGCGCCGAAGGCCCGGACGGTTCGCTCCGGCAGTTTGTTGGCGGAAGGAAGTGCGCCTGTGCGGGCCAGATACAATTTTAAGGGATGGTATCTGGATAAGGCAGGAACCAGCGGGAACCAATGGGATTTCGGAAAGACGCCGGAGGAGCATGGAATTTCGGAGTCTGCTGTTTTGTATGCAAAATGGGCGGATGAAACGGCTCCGGTCTTCGGAAAAGCCACGGTGACCTCCGGCTATAAGGGGCTGTTCCATTGGATGGTGCAGAAAAAGGGAATGACCGTTACCGTTCCGGTAAAAGAAGAAGGAAGCGGGATTAAGCAGGCGAAATATACGGTTATTCGAAAAGACGGGAGCACCGAAGAATTCATAGTACGAATTCGGACGGAACAGGGACAGCCCGTGATCCAATTTACCCTGGATGAGGATTTTCAAGGTACGGTGGTTCTGACCTGTACCGATCACGACGGAAATACTTCCGCAGAGAAAGTCCTTACGGTAGACGGAATCGGAGAAGTCACGGAAAATAACGGGCCGGAAATTTCCGTTTCCGTTTTTGGCGGAGGACTGACACAGGGTACCTCTTCCCTAGAGGTGACGGTCCGGGATGAGGAGGACGACATTTCCGGAGTGACCTATGAAGTGGACGGAAAGAAAGAAACAGCGGCTGTTTTGGAAAAGGATGCCGAAGGGGACGGAAAGTCCTGGCATTTTACGGTACAAATATCCGGGAACGGCAGCCACTCCCTGGCGGTAACAGCCAAGGACCGGGCCGGAAATACTACGGTTCGGCGGTTTACAATAGAGATCGGCGGTCCGGGGGCTGATTCCGATACCGAAAACGGTGGAAATGGTGGTTCCGGAAGCGGCTCCAACGGCTCCGGGAACGGCGGCAATGGTGGCTCCGGCGGCAGTTCCGGTGGAGGCAGCGGCGGCAATGGCGGTTCCGGCGGCGGTTCCGGCAGCGGTACACCTGGAAGCAGTGTTCCCGGCGGCGGGGAACCAAGGACCGGGGAGATTGCACGGGTAGAAATCTATGCGACCATTTCGATGATTGCGGGCTTTACCTATCTGCTTTTGTACTTTACGCCCGGAATCGGAACCATGACGGAGGAAAAAAAGGAGCTGCTGGTACATCGCCTGGTACGCTGGGCAGAAGGAAAAGGCGGCCTGGGGCGTCTTTTGGCACTGGCTGCAATTTTCCTGCTGCTGGCCTATTATCACAGCATCGGGAAAGCCCTGGACGAGGAATGGAAGACACTGACCGGAAAAAGCGCCCTATAATGGAAGCGAAAAGGGGTGGAATATGTGTGACCGGGAAGCTATGACCCGGTTACACATACCGGTGGAAAAGTATTTCCGGAGTATTTCCGGAGTGTGAAAATTTTCTTGCAAATTTGCTATTTTATGCTAAACTATAAGTAAGAATTATATTTGAATTTCCCAGGGAAAAACGGGAATATTCGAAGAATGCAGGCGGCTGCCGAATATCCGTATGTGCGCGGCTGTTTTGTATGTTGTCTGTGAAAATAAATATTTATTCAGAACTGCAAAATCGAAAAATACATTTGGTATTTGGTTTTGCTGCAAGGAGGACAGAATGGGGAACCAACTAGAGTGGCAGGATCGGTTTAATATTGGTGTAGAGCTGATTGACAGGGAACACAGGAAACTTTTTAGCGTGATAAACAAATTGCTGGAGTTCCGGAATCAGGATGGTAAGAGCCAATGGGTCTGCCAAGAGGGAATTAAGTATTTCAAGGAACATGCAATGAAGCATTTTGCGGAGGAAGAGGTCTATATGGCGTCTATTGGCTATAAGGAATTTGATATTCACAGACGCCTTCACGATAATTTCCGGAAGAAAACACTTCCGGTGTTGGAAAAGGAGCTGGAACGGACCGGATATTCAGAGGAAGCAGTCAGTCATTTTCTTGGTGTTTGTGCAGGCTGGCTGATTGGACATACGCTGACGGAGGATCGTGCGATCACCGGAAAGGCGATGAGTAAATGGCAGAATCTAAGGCCGGAGGAAGAGCAGGCGGTGATGCGGAAGCTGGTAATTCAATTGCTAGGCGATTTGTTCCAGCTGGATGCGAGGGTGATCAGTGAGAACTACAGCGGAGAGAAGTTTGGGCAGGGAATTTACTATCGGCTTATTTACAGCAATGAGAAGAAGGAGCGCCGGGAGTATATTTTGGTCTTCGAGGAAAATCTTTTGATCCGTACCACCGGAAAGCTGCTGGGCGGGGAGTTTAACCAGTTAAATGACCTGCTGATGAATACCACGAGATATCTTGCAAGGCAGTTTGTGGAACGCATCCGGGAGCATATGTCTGAAGCAGAGCTTTTTGAGCTGCAGGATGAGAACCTGTTGTCGTATGAGCAATTTCAGCGGGTATTTGAGGAACGGCCTCCTCACTACAGCTTATTATTTGATACCGGCGTGGGGTATTTTGCCTTCTGCGTTGCATCCTTCAGCAAAGACCCAAGCCAGGCAGCTGTTTCCATCAAGGCGGAGAATGCTTTGGAAGAGGTATCAAAATATGTGAAACAGAATAACCAAAGCAGTCATTCGAACCAGCAGAAGAAAATACTTATTGTAGACGATTCGGATACCATGCTTTATGCGATGAAGAACCTGTTTAGCAAGGATTATCATGTGACCTTGGCAAAATCCGGGACGGCTGCGATCCGGTGTATTACCTTAAACCGTCCGGATCTTGTTTTACTGGATTATGAGATGCCGGTCTGCGACGGAGCCCAGGTGCTGGAAATGATCCGTTCGGAATCGGAATTCTCGGATGTTCCGGTATACTTTTTGACAAGCCGGGTAGACAAGGAAAGCGTAGAGAAGGTCATTCCCTTGCGGCCCTCGGGATATTTGTTAAAGAGCCAGCCCCCGGAAGAAATCAAGAAAAATGTAGATGATTTTTTTAAAAAGTAATTTTGCACAAGAATTTGCAGAAAAATTATACATATTGACGGTTATGTGTGGTTTTCGGAAAAGAAACTTGTTATTTTCTTCCGAAACGCGTATAATAAAAAGCAAGAATTGCTTTTGAAGTGAATAGTTACCCAGAGAATTGGAGCAGGGTTTTCATGCGGCAGAGATGACGCATTGAAGCCGTGCTCCTTTTTCCTGTGATGAGAAAAAAGGAGGAAACGCTATGGCAAGATATATCATGGCATTGGATGCCGGAACCACCAGCAACCGCTGTATTCTGTTTCAGGAAAACGGGCAAATCTGCAGCAGCGCACAGAAGGAATTTACCCAGTATTTTCCGAAGCCGGGCTGGGTAGAACACGATGCCAACGAAATCTGGTCCACCCAGTTAGGGGTAGCCGTGGAGGCAATGCAGAAAGTCGGTGCGTCGGCAAAGGATATCGCGGCAATCGGGATTACAAATCAGCGGGAGACGACGATTGTCTGGGATAAGGAAACCGGAGAACCGATAGCCCCCGCCATTGTGTGGCAGTGCCGGAGGACTTCCGAATATTGTGATTCCCTGAAGGAAAAAGGGCTGACAGAGGTTTATCGGAAAAAGACCGGGCTTGTCATCGACGCTTACTTTTCCGGTACAAAGCTGAAATGGATCCTGGATCATGTGGAAGGAGCCAGAGACCGGGCCAAGAAAGGAGAACTCCTGTTTGGTACCGTGGAAACCTGGCTGATTTGGAAGCTGACGAAGGGGGCCGTTCATGTGACGGATTATTCCAATGCCAGCCGTACCATGCTTTTCAATATCAATGAGCTTTGCTGGGATGCGGAAATTTTAGCGGAACTGGATATCCCGCTGTGCATGATGCCGAAGCCTGTGGCCAGCAGCCAGGTTTACGGCATGGCGGATCCATCCTTTTTCGGAGGGGAAATTCCCATTGCCGGAGCGGCCGGGGATCAGCAGGCGGCGTTATTCGGCCAGACTTGCTTTTTGCCAGGGGAGGCCAAGAATACTTACGGAACCGGGTGCTTTTTGCTGATGAATACCGGGGAAAAGCCCGTATTTTCCAAAAACGGCCTGGTAACCACCATTGCCTGGGGCCTGGACGGAACCGTGACGTATGCTCTGGAAGGCTCGATTTTCGTGGCAGGGGCGGCGATCCAGTGGCTGCGGGACGAAATGAAGCTGATTGACTGTGCCGCGGATTCCGAATACATGGCTACCAAGGTGAAGGATACCAACGGCTGTTATGTGGTGCCTGCCTTTACCGGGCTGGGGGCGCCTCACTGGGATCAGTACGCCCGGGGAACCATTGTGGGCCTGACCCGGGGTGTGAATAAATATCATATCATCCGGGCCACTCTGGAATCTTTGGCCTATCAAACCAATGATGTGCTTTGCGCCATGTGCGCCGATACCGGCATTGATTTGGCGGCTCTGAAGGTGGACGGCGGGGCCAGCGCCAATGATTTCCTGATGCAGACCCAGGCGGATATTATTAACGCTCCGGTGAATCGTCCCAAATGTGTGGAAACTACGGCTATGGGCGCCGCATACCTGGCCGGCCTGGCCGTGGGTTATTGGGCAAATAAGGAAGAGGTCGTGAAAAATTGGGCCATTGACGCCCGTTTTATGCCCTCCATCGGTGAACAGGAACGTTCGCAGCGGATCAAAGGCTGGAATAAAGCGGTGCGCTGTGCCTTTGACTGGGCAAAGGATGAATAATATTAGAAAATCAAGTTTGCATTAAATTAAATTTACATTTTATAAAATAAGGAGAACATTATGAAATATGATGTGCTGATCATAGGGGCCGGGGTCTGCGGCAGCGCTGTTGCCCGGGAGCTGTCCCGTTACCAATGGAAAGTGGGGGTATTGGAAAAGGAAGAGGATGTCTGCTGCGGAACCTCCAAAGCCAACAGCGGCATTGTCCATGCAGGCTTTGATGCCCCGGCGGGAAGCATGATGGCGAAGCTGAATGTGGAGGGGAACCGGATGATGCCAGAATTGTCCCGGGAACTGGATGTTCCCTTCCGGCAGAACGGCTCCCTGGTGCTTTGCTTTCGGGAGGAGGAACGGGAGAAACTGCAGGCGTTGTATGAGCGGGGACAGCAGAACGGCGTACCGGATTTGCGGATCTTGGAGCAGGAAGAGCTAAGGAAGCTGGAACCCAATGTATCCGCCGAAGCCGTTGCCGCCCTCTATGCCCCTACCGGAGGGATTGTATGCCCCTTTGGGCTGACCATTGCATTGGCGGAAAATGCCTGTACCAACGGCGTGGATTTTTACTTTGATAAAAATGTAACAAAGATTGAGAAAACCGCAGAGGAAGAGCAGGGGCGCTTCCGGGTCTTTGCTGGAGAAGAAGTGTTTACGGCGGATTATGTGGTAAATGCGGCCGGGGTTTATGCGGATGTGTTCCACAATATGGTATGTGAAACGAAGCTGCATATTACGCCGCGGCGGGGCGCCTACTGCCTGCTGGATAAGGAGGCCGGAGATCTGGTGGCCCATACGGTGTTCCAGCTGCCCTCCATCTATGGAAAGGGCGTCCTGGTGACGCCTACGGTTCACGGAAACCTGCTGGTGGGGCCCACTGCCTCTGATATGGAAGATAAGGAGGGGACGAACACCACCGGGGCGGAGCTTTCGGAATTAAGCGAAAAAGCGGCAAGGAGTGTAACGCGGCTTCCGATGAACCAGGTGATTACTTCCTTTGCAGGCTTACGTGCCCATGAAGACGGCGGGGAGTTTGTGATTGGGGAAGCCGAAGAAGCGAAAGGCTTTATAGACTGTGCGGGGATCGAATCCCCCGGGCTGACCAGTGCCCCTGCTATTGGGAAAATGGTGGCAAGGCTGATTGTGGAACAAAGAAAGCCCAGGGAAAAAGAAGATTTTTGCCCCGTACGGAAAGGGGTGCTGAATCCTGCCGCCCTTTCCAAAACGGAACGAGCCCGGCTGATTCAGGAACAGCCGGCTTACGGAACCATAATCTGCCGCTGTGAATCCATTTCGGAGGGAGAAATCATAGATGCGGTGACCCGGCCCCTGGGTGCAAAATCCCTGGACGGGGTAAAACGGCGTACCCGGGCAGGGATGGGCAGGTGCCAGTCAGGCTTTTGTTCCCCTAAGACCATGGAGATTATTGCAAGAGAGAAAGGGCTTCCGCTGGAGAGCGTAACGAAATCCGGAAAAGGTTCGGAAATCATACAGGGGAGGAATAAGGACCGGCTTTCGAAGGAGGAAAAGAAATGAAATTATATGACGTTTTAATTATTGGTGGAGGCCCTGCGGGACTGGGGGCTGCACTGGAGGCAAAACGAAACGGTGCGGACAGTGTCCTGATCCTGGAACGGGACCGGGAGCTGGGCGGTATTTTGAACCAATGCATCCATAACGGGTTCGGGCTTCATACATTTCAGGAAGAACTGACCGGGCCGGAATATGCCGCCCGTTTTATTGACCAGGTGAAGGCGGAAAAAATACCCTACCTTTTAAATACCATGGTACTGGACATTTCCCCGGAGAAGGTGGTAACCGCCATGAACCGGGAAGAGGGGCTTTTTGAAATTTCGGCGAAGGCCATTATTCTGGCAATGGGCTGCCGGGAGCGTTCCCGGGGAGCTTTGAACATTCCAGGTTATCGCCCGGCTGGGATCTTTTCCGCAGGTACGGCCCAGCGGCTGGTAAATATGGAAGGCTATCTGCCCGGACGGGAGGTAGTGATCCTGGGTTCCGGGGATATCGGCCTGATTATGGCCAGACGAATGACATTAGAAGGGGCCAAGGTGAAGGTTGTGGCGGAGCTGCTTCCGTATTCCGGCGGCCTGAAGAGGAACATTGTGCAATGTCTGGATGATTTTGGAATCCCGCTGAAATTAAGCCATACGGTGGTGGATATCCAGGGGAAGGACCGGGTGACCGGAATTACCCTGGCAAAAGTTGGGCCCGACCGTAAGCCCGTTCCGGGAACCGAAGAATTTTATTCCTGCGATACCCTCCTGCTGTCCTGCGGCCTGATTCCGGAAAACGAGCTTTCCCGGGGAATGGGGATCCGGATGAATCCGGTTACCTCAGGCCCCTTGGTCAACGAAAGCCTGGAAACCAGCATCGAAGGTGTGTTTGCCTGCGGAAATGTGCTGCATGTCCATGATCTGGTGGATTTTGTGTCCAAGGAAGCGGCAAGCGCCGGAAAACGGGGCGCGGAATATGTTCTGGGAAAACGGGAAAAAAATGAATATTCATTCTCTCTGCAGATCCGGCCCAAGGGCGGCGTCCGCTATACGGTTCCGGCCGTAATTCGTCCGGCCTATATGGAAGAGGAGCAGATTATCCGGTTCCGGGTGGGGGACGTTTATAAAAACCATTATATTTCCCTGTATGCCAATGGAAAGCGGCTGGTGCATCGGAAACGTCCGGTAATGGCGCCGGGAGAAATGGAGGAAGTGAAGCTGACGCGGCAGCAGCTTTTTGACTGTGGAGCGGATTCGGAAATTATCGTGACATTAGAGGAGGAGTAGAAGATGGAACAAAGAGAGCTGATTTGCATCGGCTGCCCCATGGGCTGTATGCTTCAGGTTACCCTTTCTTCGGGAGAGGTGATTGAGGTAACCGGAAATACCTGTAAGCGTGGGGATGCGTATGCCCGGAAGGAGGTCACAAATCCTACCCGGATTCTAACCAGCAGCGTCAGGGTTTCCGGCGGCGAGCTTCCGGTAGTCTCCGTAAAAACCCGGTCGGACATTCCGAAAGGAAAGATCACGGAGTGTATGGAAGCTTTGACGGAAATAGAAGTTACAGCCCCGGTGGAAATCGGGGATGTGATTTTGGAAAACATTGCCGGTACCGGGGTAGACATGATTGCAACGAAATCCGTGTCCGGAGTTTAAGCAGGTATAAAATTTGACGAAATATTGAGCGGACGATAATCGAAGCTGCGTGCAATGGGACGGCGGAGCGGGACGGCCGCTGGGCAGAATATAGGAAGAGTGCGGCATTTTCTGCCGCACTCTTAAATTTTCGCATTTAAATACTGTTTAAATAGCCCCTCCATATGTACTTCAAATAATCTCACAGCCAGAAGATGCTTCTTGTATTGACATTTCTCAGACCCGGTGCTATACTTAAAACAACTAATTAACTAAAAGGTTAAAAGGTATGAAGGGAGTGTTCTCTTTGTTAGAAGTGTCCGGCCTGTCTTTTCATTATCAACCTCATGTACCTGTGCTGACCGATCTTACTTTTTCCGTATTAGATGGAGAAATCGTTGGCCTGTTAGGGAAAAACGGAGTTG
>CAJUSQ010000042.1 GCA_910588885.1 uncultured Lachnospiraceae bacterium | reverse complement strand
GTTATGGGTCTCATCCTACTATATGACGGTTCCCGGAAAAATATGCCTGCCCGGTCTTCCTACTGCAGCAGTAACGCATGTTTCTACTGCTGCAGCACCGCATGCTTCACCTGTTCCACAATCGCATCCTTTTCATGAAGGATCCGCTCGATCTCCAGCTTCTTTTCTTCCTCCTCTGCCAGCAGATGGGCCACCTCCTGCTGAACCCCTCCGCCGGAGGGCCTGGCTTCCGTAATCCGCCTTAATACCTCCTGGGCGTTCTCCTCCCGGGGCGCCTCCGAAACGCCCTTTGCGGCAAGCTCTTCTTTGACCTCCTCCTGTTCTTTAGGAGGTTCCTTCACCAGGGGCCGGTATGTATAAATTACATTCCGCCGTTTGATAATGCTTCTTGCCATCTTCTCCTTCCGATTTCGCTCATCTATATAATCCATTTCAAACCATCTCCATTTCATTCGTGCTTTGGTTTTATTTTAACATAAAATTTTTATGAATAAAAGTAGTAAAATCGGAGCATTCTCTTTTTAGGGCATCGGATTTGTGACGGTATCCCCACTGGCCTTCCCTACAGGCGCAGCAGGCGGGCCGCATTCCCTGCTTTCCCATCCCATTAGATCCTGGAGGTACCATCATGGCAGTTTACAAAGTCGAAATCTGCGGCGTCAATACCGCAAAGCTCCCCGTTTTAAAAGAAGAGGAAAAGGAAGCGCTGTTTACCCGCATCCGGGAAGGGGACCAGTCCGCCAGGGAAGAATACATCAAAGGAAATCTCCGCCTTGTGTTAAGCGTCATCAAGCGCTTTGCGTCCAGCAACGAAAACGTAGACGACCTGTTTCAGATTGGCTGCATCGGCCTGATTAAATCCATTGACAACTTTGACCCCACCATGAACGTGAAATTTTCCACCTATGCCGTCCCCATGATTATCGGGGAAATCCGCCGATATCTAAGGGACAATAATTCCATACGGGTCAGCCGCTCCCTACGGGACACCGCCTATAAGGCCATCCATGCCCGGGAGCTTTTGACAAAAAAGAATCTGCAGGAACCCACGCTGCCGGAAATTGCGGAAGAAATCGGCATTTCCAAAGAGGAAATCGTATTTGCCCTGGACGCCATCCAAAGTCCGGTTAGCCTGTACGAACCTGTTTATACCGACGGCGGCGACACGCTGTATGTTATGGATCAGATCAGCGACAAGAAAAACAAAGAAGATACCTGGGTGGAAGAGCTCTCCCTAAGCGACGCCATGCAGCGGCTGGGAGAACGGGAAAACTACATCATCCAGCTCCGTTTTTTCCAGGGGAAAACCCAGATGGAGGTGGCCGAAGAGATCCAGATCTCCCAGGCCCAGGTAAGCAGATTGGAAAAATCCGCATTAAAAACAATGAAAAATTATCTCACTTTAAAAAAATAGTATCCTTGGAAACATCCGGCTCTCTACGCGTTCCGCTGAAGGATCTACAAGGCTTTTTTGCGTTCCGTTACCTGTCCCATTTATCGCAAATTGCATTGATCTGATCCGCAAATTTTGCCAGATCCTTATTCGCAAGCCCTTCGTTCCGCCGGATTACGGAAAGCAGACGTTCCCCGGCCGCCAGAAGCCTTGCAAATACGTTGGATACCACCCTGGCATCCTTCTTCTTCGCCTTGGCTTCCCGGCTGCCGAAGGCGATGCAGGTATCGGACAGCAGATCATAGCAGTCCCCGCTGTAGGGCGCTACGGCTTCAATCCCCAGCTGCTCCTTGACCAGGGCCGCAAATTCATCGGTCACCTTATCTTCTCCATGGATCACAAACACACGTTTTGGTTTCTTCCGGAAGGCGCCGATCCACTGCAATAGATGGGCCTGATCCGCATGGCCGCTGATTCCGGCCAGATTCTCAATCCTGGCCCGTACCTCAATGGTTTCTCCAAAGAGCTTTACCTCCTTGGCGCCGTTGAGCAAATGGGAGCCTAAGGTTCCCGGCACCTGAAAGCCCACAAACAGGATGGTGGACTGGGGCCGCCACAGGTTATGCTTCAGATGGTGGCGGATCCTTCCTGCCTCGCACATACCGGAGGCGGACAAAATGACCACCGGCTTGCTTTCAAAGTTAATCATCTTGGACTCTTCGCTGGTAATGGCCATTTTCAGCCCCGGAAACCCGATGGGATTGATCCCCTGGTATACCAGCGCCTTGGCCTCCTCGTCAAAGCACTCGGAAACGCTTTCATGGAAAATATGGGTGGCCTCCACCGCCAGCGGGCTGTCCACATAGGTAATAAAATCCTCAAATTCCGGCAGCATATGCTCCGACTTGATCCGCCGCAGGAAATACAGCATTTCCTGGGTTCTGCCTACGGAAAAGGCCGGGATTACCAGATTTCCGCCTTTCCGGAAGGTTTCCCCCAGCACCTTTGCCAGCTCCGTCGCATAATCCGGCGGGGAAGGCTGCAGACGATCCCCGTAGGTGGATTCCATTACCACATAATCCGCTTCTTCGATATAGGAAGGATTTCGAAGCAGCGGCTTTTCCCCGTGCCCGATATCCCCGGAAAAAACAATCTTGATCTCTTCCCCTTCCTCTTTTCCCCAAACCTCAATACTGGCAGAGCCGAGAAGATGCCCGGCGTCTACGAACCGGATGCGGATTTCATTTTCCAGACAGATGACATTGTCATACTCACAGGGAATGAAATGCTCCAGCACCCCCTGCGCGTCTTCCATGGTATACATGGGCTCTACTTCCGGTTTCCCGGCCCGTTTCGCCTTCCGGTTTTTCCATTCCGCTTCAAACATCTGAATATGGGCCGAGTCCTTCAGCATAATGCCGCACAATTCACAGGTCGCCTTGGTGGCATATACACGTCCCCGGAACCCATGGCTGTAAAGCAGGGGCAGCAGCCCCGAATGGTCAATGTGCGCGTGGGTAATCAGGCAAAAATCAATTTTGGAGGCATTTACGGGAATCTGCTGGTTCTCGTACAAATCAGCCCCCTGCTCCATGCCGCAGTCCACTAAAATATGCTTCTCCCCCAATTGCAGATAGTGGCAGCTTCCGGTCACCTCATGGGCAGCTCCTAGAAATTCCAACTTCATAAGCACTTCTCCTTTTCTTCGGATGGCGTTCCCTTCTGCGTTTTTTGCTTATAGAACACATGTTCTATCCCGGGCGCCACCGGTAAAATACGGTCTTCTGATACCTTTATCTTACCAAATCCCGGGCCATGCCACAAGTAAATTCCCATTAAAATTTCCCCTTCTTCTTTCCTGGCAATGCCCCCTGACGGAACTTCACAGTTCCGCGCTCCCTACTGGAACTTCACAATCTCCTTTTTCAGCCGCTTCATGATTTTCTTTTCCAACCGGGAAATATAGGATTGGGAAATCCCCAATAAATCCGCCACCTCCTTCTGGGTCAATTCCGGAGCGCCCTCCCCGGCCAGGCCGAACCTTAGCTCTACAATGGTGCGTTCCCTGGGCGTCAGCTTTTCAATGGCCTTCTTTAACAGGCTCTTTTCCACTTCCGTTTCAATGTCCCGGTAAATGATATCCTCATCCGTCCCCAGGATATCCGAAAGCAGCAGTTCATTGCCGTCCCAGTCCACATTCAGGGGCTCGTCAATGGATACCTCCAGCTTCGTCTTGCTGTTCCTCCTTAGGTACATGAGAATCTCATTTTCAATACAGCGGGAGGCATAGGTGGCCAGCTTGATATTTTTTGTGGGATTAAACGTATTAATGGCCTTGATCAGCCCAATGGTCCCGATGGAAATCAAGTCCTCCACACCGATTCCCGTATTATCGAATTTTTTGGCGATATAGACCACCAGCCGCAGATTATGTTCGATCAGCTCGCTTTTCGCCGCGTCGCAGTCTTGGGAAGACAGCTTTTCAATACACCGCATTTCCTCCTGAAGCTCCAGGGGCGGCGGAAGCACCTCGGCCCCTCCGATGTAGTGGACATCCCCCTGCTGAATCACCAGCATATTGTGAAGGGTCGGAAACAGCTTCAGCTGAATCTGCTCCGGTATTGCAATTTTTATGTACATGTCAACCTCCTGTTATCCTAAATTGCACTTGGCATTTAAAATTACCTGATAATTCCTGCTTTGGAACAGCTTCTCTTTTGCAAGCCCGAATACCGGCTTTTCCACATAAGCCAGGCTCTCTGCCCCCTTTTCTCCCATCCCCTTTACATACATGGCCTTCAGCGTCACCACCGGAAGCAGGCCCTGTTCCTGTCCCAGGGAGTGAAACGGGATATACCGAAGGGGAAGCCCCTCTTTTTCCAGCACCTCCTGCAACAGGCACTCCTGTATAATATGTACCGGCTGCTGTACCGTAGGATCCGTCAGCAAATTCCCCGTATCCAAAAACCCCAGCAGGGAAAGCTTCTGCTCATTGGAAATCAGCAGGATTTCATAGACCTGCCCCGCTTCCTTACGCCTTAGCAGCCCATGCAGCAGCAGCGTACCGATTCCAAAGCCTCCAAGGGCCCAGATCCAAAAATAGTTCCACTGGCCCAAGGTTTCCATGCCGTAGCTTAAAAACCCGCCCAGCAGCATGGTAAGCACGTAGGAAAGCAGAACATCAGTTCCGAAGCTTTTCAGGCTTTTTTCCCGAAAACTAAGAAAAACCGTCAATGGGTTTACCACCGCATGCATACAAAGCTGGTACCAGGCAAAGCCCGGCAGACACAGAAACAGAAGGACCGAAGCCGCAGCGCCAAAACCGGCGGCAAAAAAAATCCGGCAGACTTTGCCGCCTTGCCGTCGAAACCGCCTTACCAGGAGCAAAACCAGAGCATCCATGGCAAAATTCCGTACCCAGAACACATCCGGGTAAAATTCATACTCCAAGAGACACCCCCTTTTTCCCGCAGAGAACGGGATTTCCCGAACAGCCAATTCCCTGCCTGTTCTTATTATATGGTTTTATGCCTGTTTTTTTTGTCAAAATCGGGAATGGTTTTGATTTTTTGATTTACAAGAAATGACAGGAAGCCTTTTTTATGACAAGGTCTTTCCCATGGCAAGATCTTTCCTATGGCAAGGTCTTTCCCATAGCAAGGTCTTTCCCATAGCAAGGTCTTTCCTATGAAAGAAAAAACCATATCTGAAAATCCCGCTGCCGGAAGCTTCCAGATATGGTGCGCTTTTTAATCGTATATTATTCTGCTAATACAATATTATCTTCTGGTATTCTTCAAAAACTCCGGAATCTTGATATCCTTCTCCGGCATATTGTTCTCGGTATTCCGCTGCCGCTGCATTCCGTTCAATAAGGAAGCTCCATTGGAACCGTAATCCGTCCCGGCTCCTCCCGTCATACCCGCATAGGGATTCCCGTGGCGGTATCCGCCGGAACTGGAGGCTCCCATTGCCCGTCCTCCGGTCAGACCGCCGGACTGACGCAGGCCCGATCCGCTGCCGTACTTCATGCCGGACATAATCGTCGGCGCTGCCTGAACCGGGGCAGCTTCTTCCAGACCCGTAGCAATCACCGTAATGGTGGCTTCATCCGTCTTGCTTGCGTCATACTTGGCGCCGAAAATAATATTTACGTTATCCCCTGCCAAATCCTGTACGTAGCTGACGGCATCGTTGGAATCCATCAGGGAAATATCTCCGGAAATATTGATAATCACATGGGAAGCCCCGGTAATCGTGGTTTCCAGCAGAGGACTTGCAACTGCCAGCTTCACGGCTTCGCTGGCCTTCTCGTCGCCCTTGGCCTGTCCGATTCCGATATGGGCCAGTCCCTTGTCCTTCATAACGGTCTGTACATCCGCAAAATCCAGGTTAATCAAAGCCGGAAGGTTAATCAGATCCGTAATACCCTGTACAGCCTGCTGCAGCACCTCATCCGCCTTCTTCAGGGCATCCGGCATAGTCGTCCTTCGGTCTACAATCTCCAATAGCTTGTCATTGGGAATCACGATTAAGGTATCCACGCTCTCCTTCAAGCGATCAATTCCGGAAAGGGCATTCACCATCCGGGTCTTCGCTTCAAACTTAAAGGGCTTCGTTACCACCCCTACCGTCAGGATTCCCTGTTCCTTGGCAAGCCCTGCCACAATCGGAGCCGCACCGGTTCCGGTTCCGCCGCCCATGCCGCAGGTAACAAAAACCATGTCCGCTCCCTGAATGGCTGCGGACAGCTCCTCACTGCTCTCTTCCGCTGCCTTCTGGCCGATCTCCGGCTGCGCCCCGGCTCCTAAGCCCTTGGTCAGCTTCTCGCCGATCTGAATCAGCGTAGGCGCTTTGCAAAGCATTAACGCCTGCTTGTCCGTATTCACCCCCACGAACTCCACACCGCCGATATTTTCATCAATCATTCTATTTACAGCATTATTTCCAGCCCCGCCCACACCGATTACAATGATTCTTGCGCTGGCATTTGCTTCGTTTGTCATTATTTCAAGCAAGGTACATCCTCCCTTTTCTTTCTATATAAGCTCTTATACTCTATAATATAATTTTTCCACAAATTAATCAACCTTAATTTGTAATTTTTTTTAAACAGTTTAGCCAGCCGGAATTTACAACGAAAAATATTTCTTTTCTTCCTGCTTCGATATGGGTGTTGGCTTATTCTTCTTTCACAAAGGAAATATCCGTTGTATTTTCCGTCCAGCTTTCCAAATGCAGCGTCCCGTTCATCCCTTCCAGCCGGGGAAGGATGTAGGACAGCCGAAGTACCTTGTCGTTGAAATTCTCTTCGGTCCCCATGGAAACCTTAACTCCTGCATATGACAGCCCGTAAGTTTTATCCCCGTTACAGGTAATGGCATCCGGCACCAGCTCATATTTTTTCAGCATCTGGGTCAGGGTCAGCAGATTCCTAAGCGTCCGCTCCTCGGGAATCGGCAGCTGCTCATAGAGCACTACCGCATCCACCGGAAGCCCCAGAACCCGCGGAACTCCTTCGATCAGCTCCGAAGAAGTTTCCACCACGATGCCGTCCTTATCAAAATAGGCGTTTTGCCCCAGGCTTTCCAGATACACATATCCCAGGATCCCTTTTTCGTAGACCTCAATCTCAATGGTATGGGGCGGCTTCATCGTAACCTCCATGGTATCTACAAAAGGCATCAGCTCCGGTTCCAGGAACCGGTACTTCAGGAAAACATACAGGGTATTCCAGGAATATTCGTCATTCAGCACCCATTGTTCAATGACCGCATCGTCATAATGTTCGTTTCCATTTACCACTACCTTCTTCACGGTGAACACCTTGACGACCACAAAGGCGCCTATGGAACACAGCAGCGTTAAGGTAAGAAAGGTAATCCCAATCCGTTTCCATTTCTTCTTCCGCTTTCTCTTTTCCCGAATCATCCGATTCCCCCTTTCTGATCCGGCCGATACCTTCCTCCGGATTCATGTAAACGCCCGGCCGATGCTATTCCTCCATATCAAACCGGATTCCCCTGGACACACTTAAGGCCAGCCCCATTTCCGACAGCAAAAACAGAACTGACGTTCCCCCATAACTGATAAACGGCAGGGAAATTCCCGTATTGGGGATACTGTTCGTTACAACTGCGATGTTTAAAATAACCTGAATGGAAATATGGGCCATAATCCCGGTTACAATCAGCGCCCCGTACAGATCCTGCGCATTATTGGCAATTACCATAAAACGCCAAATCAGAAGCAGAAACATCAGAATCACGCAAATTGCCCCAAACAGCCCCAATTCTTCGCATATAATGGAAAAAATCATGTCATTCTGCGCTTCCGGCACAAATCCCAGCTTCTGCATGCTTGCACCAAGCCCTTTTCCAAAGAGCCCGCCGGAGCCGATAGCATACAGTCCCTGTAAGGTTTGGTAGCCCTTTTCATGCTTCTCCGGTTCCAGCCAGATTTTTAAACGCTCCATACGGTAACTGGCGGTCAGGATAAAGACGGCCCCTACCGAAACCACCACGCCCCCTAAGACGATGAACTGCATATACTTGGGACTTGCCACAAAGATCAGGGCAATGGCAATCCCCAAAATAATAATGGCTGTACTTAAGTTCTCTACCGCAACAATCCCGACCATGGGAAGCGTCATGCCCACTACTTTCACAATGGTAGACAGCTTTCCCATTTTAGCCGGCATCTTGCTGATAATTACGGCAAGGAAAATGATGATTGCGAGCTTTGCCAGCTCCGAGGGCTGGAAGGACATGCCTCCGATCTCCAGCCATCGTTTCGACCCCTTTTTCTCGTCGGCTACCAGAAGAACCAGGACACACATGCCAAAACCTGCGATATATGCCAGAAGCCAAAAGGATTTCCACACATGGTAGTCTATCTTCGATACGATAAACATAGCCAGCAAACCCAGGCTTGTGGCAAACAGCTGCTTCTTCAAATAATACGCCGCATCGTGAAACTTCAGCTGGCCGTTGTAGGAACTTGTGCTGTACAGCATCATCAGTCCGAAGCAGACCAGGAAAATTACAATGAACAGAAGGCTGTAATCAAAGTACCGGACGCGTTTTTCCTTCATGCATTCACTCCTCCAGCTCTTTTACCATTTCTTTAAACGAATTGCCCCGTTCCTCATAATTTTGGAACATGCCCCAGCTGGCACAGGCCGGGGAAAGCAATACGGCATCTCCTTCTTTTGCATTTTCATAACAAACATCCACCGCTTCCCTTAAGTCTTCCGCAAAAATAATATCCTCTGCCGGAAATCCGCAGGATTTCGCCGTTTCCGCTATTTTCTCCCTGGTAGCTCCCAAGAGCACGAATTTTTTCACCTTTCCCTCAAAGGCCCGAATCCACTCCTCATAATCGGAGCCTTTATCGTAACCGCCGCCGATCAGCAGGGTGGGCCACTGCATCGCCTTCACCGCCTGGATCGCCGCGTCCGGATTGGTTCCTTTGGAGTCATTGAAAAACCGGACGCCCCGCTTTTCGGTTACATATTCGATCCGGTGCTCTACGGCCCTAAATTCCCGAAGGGCATCCCGGATTTGCGTATCCGGTACGCCAAAGGCGATTGCCATCGCTGCAGCCGCCATCACATTCTCATAATTATGCCTTCCGAAAATCTGAAGCTCCGAAATATTGCAGACCAGCCGCTTTTGGCCTTCCCAGGCATACCGGATCTCCTCTCCTTCCAGGTAGATCCCGGCCTCCAGCTTCCGCCGGCTGGAAAAATAAATAACCCTCTGCTTCAGCCTGCTTCCGAACTCCCGCAGGATTTCGTCCTCATAATTCAAAACACAGGTCTGGCTTTCCGTCTGATTTTTCGTAATGGCCATCTTTGCCTTTTGATAATTCTCCATGGTGTGATGGCGGTTCAGATGATCCGGCGTAATATTCAGGATTGCGGAGATCTCCGGACAGAACGTATGTATGGTTTCCAGCTGGAAGCTGCTGATTTCCGCAGCCACAACGGTAGCATCCGTGGTAGCATCCGCCACCTGGGTATAGGGAATCCCGATATTGCCCACCACCTGCACATCCGCAAATGCACGTTTCATAATTTCCCCCAAAAGGGAGGTGGTGGTGGTTTTCCCATTGGTTCCCGTCACCGCCAGTATCCGGCCCCGGCCGAATACATAGGCCAGCTCGATTTCTCCCCAGATCCGGATTCCGCCGGTCTCCCATTCCTTTACAATAGGAAGATCCACAGGCACACCGGGGCTTAATACCGCAATCTCCGTTTGTTCTGCCACCTCCCGGGGCAATGTCCCGGCATAGATGGGAACCTCCGCAAGCCATGGTTCCTTTGCCCGAAGGCCCTCCACATCTAAATCCGCATTTCCGTCATATAAAACCACCCTGCAGTGTTTGTTCCGCAGAAGCCTGCAGGCTGCAATTCCGCTGATTCCTGTTCCAAAGACAAGAAAATTTTGTTCCATCCGGCTCATGAAAATACTCCTTTCAGATCCCAAGCAGTGCCAACAGGCACAGTATCGCCGTAACAATCGAAAATACTGCCACTACCCTGGTTTCGGACCAGCCGCCCAGCTCAAAGTGATGGTGAATCGGGGCCATACGGAAAATCCGCTTCCCGCCTGTTTTTTTAAAGTAAGTCACCTGAATAATGACAGAAAAAATCTCAACCCAATAGACCAGTGCCACAATCAGGATAAAGATCGGCATCTGCATCATATAAGCTGACGATGCCACAAAGCCCCCCAGGGCCAGGGAGCCTGTATCCCCCATGAAAACACTGGCCGGATACACATTAAACAGCAGAAAGCCCAGAAGCGCCCCTACCACTGCACAGGTAATGGGCTCGATCCCGCTTCCGGTCCCGATGGCAACTACCGTAAAAAAGGTGGCAATCAATACGGTTACACTGGAAGCCAGGCCGTCTATGCCGTCGGTAAAATTGGCCCCGTTCACGGTTCCGATAATTGCCAGGAACATGACGGGAATGACCATCCAGCCCAGATCCAAATACAATCCGTTTTCAACCCCTCCGGTAAAGGGGATCAGCATTGCCAGAGAAACGTCCGTAAAATTCCAGATATAATATATGAAGATTCCCGTTACGGCGATCTGCAGAAGCATCTTCTGCCAGGGCAGCAGCCCGTCGGTACGTTTCAGCACCACCTTCAGATAATCGTCTAAAAATCCAATGATGCCGAACCCAATGGTTACGAACAGAATCGGGACAATTTTCGGATAATCCTTAATATAGAATACAGAAGTCAGGATCACTCCTGCCAGGATCATCAATCCGCCCATCGTCGGCGTCCCGGCCTTTTTCAAATGGGATTTCAGCTCCTTACGCTCGGTCTGGCCGATTTTCAGCCTTCTTAAAAAGGGAATGATGATCGGCCCTAAAAGCGCCGTAACCGCAAACGCCGCTACCACCGGAATTACGATAAGCTCTGCCATATTTTTCCACCTCTTTGATCTTCGCCCGCAGGATCTGCGGGAAATACTCTACCTGTTTTTCTGATATTAACATCTCTTTGCGAAGAAGAACATATGTTCCTTCTGTTTTTCTGCCATTTTTACCTGCCTAAGCGCCCTCTTCCTCCATTGTCTCCGGCTGCACCGTCCGCTCGATTCCAAGATAGGGCAGGATATTGGAAAAAATCTCCTGAACCACCGGAGCGGCTATGGTCCCCCCATAATAGACGCCCTGAGGGTTGTTGATAATCACCAACGCCAGCACCTGGGGATCCTCTGCCGGAGAAAAGCCCACAAAAGAGGAAATATAGCGGTGTGCGCTTCTGGGCAGGGTCTGGGAAGTAGCGGTTTTGCCTCCGATGGAAAATCCTTCGATATATGCCCGTTTTCCCGAGCCTTCGGACACCACCTTTTCCAGCAGCATCCGAAGGGTTTCAGAGGTTTCGGAAGATACAATCCCTTCCTGGGTTTCGTATTGCAGCTCCTCCACCAGATTTCCCTGGTTATCCTTGATCGCCACCCCGAAATGCGGGGTGATCCGGTTGCCGCCATTAATTAAGGAAGAAACTGTGGTGGCCAGCTGGATCGGCGTAATCTGGAAGGACTGGCCAAAGGACACGGTCGCCAGCTCCACCTGGCCCATATTCTCCTTTTTATGCATAATGGTGGCCGCTTCCCCCGGAAGATCAATGTGGGTCTTGGAAAGCAGCCCGAACTGCGAAAAATACTGATACATATTGTCAATGCCAAGCCTTAACCCCAGCTCAATAAACACCGGATTACAGGAATTCATAATTCCCTGGGTAAAATCCTCTGCCCCGTGGCCCGCAATCTTGTGGCACCGGATCCGGCGATCCTCCACCATCTTGTACCCGGGACAGTAAAAGCTGTCATTCAGGGACACTACCTTCTGCTCCATGGCCGCGGAAGCCGTAATGATTTTAAAGGTGGAGCCCGGCTCATAGGTATCGTTGATACACTGGTTCCGCCACATCTGGTTTAAAAGCTCCTGCTTCTTCTCCTCAGTCATGGCCGCCGTTTCTCCCGCTTCCTGTCCTTCGGTTTCCCCGGCCGGATCCTCTGTCCCCTCCGTCCCTTCTTCCGGGCCGCTGACCGTATTCAGGGTAAAGGGATCATTCAGGTTAAATTCCGGTACATTTACCATTGCCATAATTTCCCCGTTTTGAGGATTCATGACAATCACGGAAACGCTGTCTGCTTCCTTGGCCTCCATCACCTTCGTGGCGGCCTGCTGGGCATACATCTGTATATTGTAATCCAGGCTGATATGCAGGTTGTTGCCGTCTATGGGCTCTGCCCTGCGCTCTCCGGCATTTTCAATCTCAACACCTCTCGCATCGGTCAATGTTAATATTTTTCCATTTGTTCCTTTTAAGTATTCCTCGTATTTTACTTCCAGGCCGATAATTCCCTGGTTATCTCCTCCGGTAAACCCCAGCACTTTGGAAGCCAGGGAATCATAGGGGTAGTAACGCTTATAATCTTCGTCTACTTTTACCCCGGCAAGGTTGTAGGAGCGGATTTTATCCCCGGTTTCCTTGTCTACATTGGATTTGACCCGCTCAATGGCGCTCACCTTCTCCACCCGCTTGCGCACGGTTTCTTCCGAAAGCCCCAGCTCCCTGCAGAGCACTTCAATGACCTTTTCCTGATCCTCCAGCTGGCTGTGAATAACGGAAATCGTACAGACCGTCCGGTTCGTTGCCAGAACCGTACCCGTGGCATCAATAATCTTCCCCCGGGCCGCTTTGATATCCCGCTCCCGCTCATGGAGGGTTTCCGCTTTCTGCCCATAATATTCCGAGCAGAAAATCATCAGATATACAAGCCGTCCTCCCAGGAACAGAAGAACCAAAAGGATTGCTGCAAAAATCAGCAGGATTTTTTTCCGGTTATATGTTTTATTCCGCTGCATGCCTAAAACCTCATAAAGCTGTTACTATAGTTTATTACTCTCTTTATGAGGTTATGTGTCAATTTCTGTTACTTATCCATCCTTCCTTCAAAAAAATGGAACGCCGTCCCTTCCGGCAGCCCTGCTTCCTGCCAAAACCACAGGGGATTTGCCGTGACCCATGAACCGCTGTTAATTTAAAATATCCCCCGTATAGTCTTCTTCCGGCGGCAATGCAGGATCGGCGCCCTCCGGACTGCCGCCTTCCCCGCCTTCGGGACTGCCGCCCTGCCCCGTATTGTTCCCGGCTCCGCCGCTTTCGCCGCCCTCCGGACTGCCCGTTCCGTCTCCCGGGCCCTGTCCGCCCTCTTCGCCGCCGTCTCCGGCCGGATTGTCTCCGGTCCCTTCGCCGCCGTCCGGATTCTGGACGCCCCCTTCGCCGTTTTCTCCGCCCTCGGGACTTCCCTCCGCAGGGTTACCTTCCGGATTTCCGGCCTCCCCGCCTTCGGGACTGCCGCCCTCGACGCCCTCTCCGCCCTCCGGATTCTGGACGCCTGCCTCGCCGCCCTCGGGGGCCTGGCCTTCTTCCGGTACATCCACCGGTTCATCCGGAAAGATATTCAGATAAGGAAAAATCTCCGCCATAATCTCCCGGGCCAGGTTCGTAGCCATGCTGCTCTGGGCCTGATTCTCCAGATTCGGCTCATTGATCACCACGTAAACAAGCACCTGGGGATTTTCCGCCGGTGCAAAACCGATAAAGGAAACCAGAAACTTCCGGTTCTCCCGGGGCTGCTTCTGGGCCGTCCCGGTCTTACCGCCCATGGAATATCCCGGCACCTTTGCGCTCCGTCCCGTGCCTGCTGCCACCGTATTCACCAGATACCCCCGTACCGTATCACTGGTCTGCCCGGAAATCGTCTGCTTCAGCAGCATCGGTTCCATCGTCTGTACGGTCCCGCCATTTTCATCCACAATCTTTTTCACCAGATGGGGCTGGTAATAATAGCCGCCGTTAATGACCGACGCAAAGGCCGACGCCACCTGGATCATGGTCATGTTGTAATTCTGTCCGAACGCATTGGTCGCCAACGATACATCCCCCATGGTATCCTTGGTGTAGATCAAAGAATCGGTCCTGGCCTCTCCGGGCAGGTCAATTCCGGTCCGAAGCCCGATATGAAAGATATTCTGATATTTGCAGAACAGATCCACCCCGATTTGAAACCCGATCTGCATCAAAGCATCATTGCAGGAATTCATAATCGCCTGCTCTAAGGTTTCCAGCCCATGGCCGTTGGTATTGACACAGTTGATCTGGTGAGGCCCTACCACCTCACCGCCGTCGCAAACATATGTTTCTTCTCCTGTCAGCTTCCCGGTATCCAGCCCCGCCGCCACCGTCAAAGGCTTCACGGTGGAACCCGGCTCATAGGTAAAGGTAATGCAAAAATTCTGCCACATGGCGTTGAGCATATCCAGCTTGGCTTCTTGTCCCAATGCCGCAAAGGCCTCCGGCGTATATCCCTGATAATCCGCACAATAGGCAGCCAAAAGCTCATCGTTCCAGGGATCGTTCAGGCTGTAGCCCGTACTGTCCGCCATGGCAATAATCTCTCCGTTATTGGGATTCATAACCAGGACCGCCGTATTCATACTTCCCGGCCCCACCGTATGTTCATTCCGGTGGGCAGCATCGAATTCCCCAATCTTCCGCTCTACAATCTCCTGCACGTTCCGGTCTATGGTAGTAACCAAGCTGTTTCCGTTTACCGCATCCTTAATCGTCTTCTCAAAATTATTGTCGGAATTCAAAAAGCCGTACTGTCTTCCGCTGATCCCGTTTAAGGTATCGTTGTAGTAATCCTCCAGCCCGCCGATGCCCACGTTTCCGGAGGTCGTAAAGCCCAGTACCTTGCAGGCCAGCTTGTCATAGGGATAATTGCGGATGTACTCCTTTTCAAACCAGATCCCCTTTACATTGGGGTTTATTTTTTCCCCTTTTTGCTTCCCCTCCGTATAGACAGCATCCTGAATTTCGATGAACTTCTGTATTTTATCATAAGGAAGCCGCTTGCGCAGCACATAATACTGGCTGTCGGGCCGCTCTTCCAGCAAAGTCCGGATCTCCTCGTCCGTCACATCGTCAAAACAGGTCAATACGGCCTGTATGGTAGGCTCCAGATAATTCTTATCCTCATGGATCAGCTTACAGTCCACAATGACATTATAAACGTCTTCGCTGGTAGCCAGAAGCGTCCCCTTGGCATCATAAATATCCCCCCGGCGAAAGGGGATGGTCTGGCTGTCAAAGCCCTGCTGCCCCAGCACGATCCGCTCATATTTGCTGCCCTTGGTCTGTTGTATGTACATCAGCCTTACCACCAAAGCCGTTAAAAGCAAAAAAATCAGCAGAAACATAATCAGCATCTTTTTCTGCATGTATTTTAAAAATTTAAAACTTTTCTTCTTTCTGGATGCCACTCTACTACCCTTCTATCCTGGTGACCGTCCCGTTCCGGACAGTCCCGCGCTTTCCCGGAAATCCCTTTTCACAACAGCCCTCCAACGGCCGCTGCCCTTTATTTCTCCGGTATATCCTGGTATTGGTTCATATAATCGTTATTCTTCACCTCAAAATACTCAATCTGTCCCTGCTCCGGATAAACCATCCCAAGCTCATTGATGGCCCGGTTCCGGATCTCGTCTAAATTCACCGAGGCTTCCACCCGTCTAAGGGCCGCGTCGTTATCGGTCTTCAGATCCAAGAGCTGGTTCTTCAAAGCAGATACATTCCGCATCCGCCCGGTAATATCCGACTGGAGCTGTACATACAAGGCACCGATTCCCAGTGTAATCACTACGGCCACGGCCAAAAACATCACATACCCCGGCCCCATCTGCAGCGCCCGCTGCCGATTCGCCCTGGTCGCCCGGTCTACCCGCTGCTCCCGTTTCCGCTCTTCCCGCTCCTTCGGCGCATACTCCGGTAATGTTTCCAGCTTGCGGACCGTATTGCCTTCGATATAGGTCCGATGATCCGTATGAGAAGATCCTGACTGCTTCCTTCTCGTCTGTTCTGTCCTTCCCTGCCTGCTCATTTTGCCTTCATCTCCTCTCATATCATTCCCGTCCCCTGACATCCACACACCCATAAGGCGGACAGGATCCTTTCCAACACCAATTAATTATATTATTATGAAAATTTTATCATCTCCGTTCAAAAACCCGAAGCTTTGCACTTTTGGACCGGGGATTTTCTTCCATTTCCCCTTCTGTCGGCAGCACCGGCTTTCGGGTGATTACCCGTCCTCTGGATACCGCCCCGCATACGCATACCGGAAATTCCTTCGGGCAGGTACAGGGGTTCTCGTTTCGTTTGAAACAGGTCTTCACGATACGGTCTTCCAGGGAATGGAAGGTAATAATGCAGATTCTTCCTCCCGGATTCAGCAATGCGATCATCTCATCCAGGGAATCCCTCAATACCTCCAGCTCCCGGTTCAGCTCGATTCGGATGGCCTGAAACGTACGCTTGGCCGGGTGCCCGCCCTTCATCCGGATCTTTGCCGGAATGGCTCCCTTTATCACCTCTGTCAACTCTCCCGCCGTCCGGATCTCCCGGTTTTGACGGGCTTTTACAATGTGCTTTGCAATATTTTTCGCGAAACGGTCTTCTCCGTAATCCCGGATAATCGAAAACAACGCTTCCTCGCTGTAGGTATTGACCACCTCTCCCGCTGTCTTCTCCTGCCGCCGGTCCATCCGCATATCCAAGGGGGCATCCTCCATCCGATAGGAAAATCCCCGCTCCGGGTCGTCCAGCTGGTAGGAGGACACCCCAAGATCCAGTACAATCCCGTCTGCGTTCGGCAGCTGCTCCCTCTCTAAGATCTCCTTCATCCGTACATAATTGCTCCGGACAATCGTAACCCGGCCTCCAAAGGGCAGGAGCCGTTTCCCGGCTGCCTGAATGGCCGCTTCGTCCTGGTCGATTCCAAGAAAACGTCCCCGGTCATTCAGCTTCTCACATACCCGAAACGCATGTCCGCCGCCGCCTAAGGTTCCATCTACATACACTCCGTCCGGTTTCACCTTCAAATATTCAATTGTTTCCTCCAACAATACGGATGTGTGCCTGAATTCCATGTCCTTTTCCAATCCCTGAATCAACCTGTGCCAAAGCCCCGGCTTCCGGTGCCTTTCGGCCCGTCCTGCCATGAAGCTTCAAAACACTGCTCTAAATAATCAGCCCCAGCTGCGCCATATGCTCTCCTATTTCCTCTACATCATCGTATTCACTGGTCTCGCACCACCGTTCCTTATCCCAGATCTCAATCCGGTTCAGGACTCCGGCCAGTACGACGTCTTTCTCTAATCCGGCATATTCCCTAAGGACTGCCGGCAGCAGGATCCTTCCCTGCTTGTCCACCTCACACATGGCGGCTCCTGCAAAAAAGAATCGGGCAAGTTTCCTTGCCTCCTTGGAAAATTGTGATACATTACGGAAGTTCCCCTGGATATTTTCCCATTCATCGGAAGGATACACAAATAAGCATCTATCAAGCCCCTTCGTCACTACAAATTCATCTCCCAAAAGCTCTCTGAATTTGGACGGGACTATCAATCTGCCCTTTGCATCCACTGTGTGGTTGTATTCTCCCATGAACATAAGCAATCACCTGCAACCACTTTCCTGTCGCTGTTTCCACCTCTCTGCGGCTGCAACCACTTTTCTGCCATTGCAACCACTTTGTTACCACTTGGAACCCTTTTCCACCACTTTCCTCCACTGTTACTCCTATTTTAGACCAATCCCATAAAAAAAGCAAGAAAAAAAACAGCACAAATAGAATTTGATTTCTATTCCTGCTGTTTCCGTAAGTGATCCTTTTCGGATATTTTCTATATGAAATTGTCTCTTTTATACCGAAACTTCGGCACTTTCCTCTGTCGTAATCCCTGGCGCCGGCTGTTCCGGCTGTCCGTCCAGCTGGATATACTGTTCAATTAACTGATCCAGTTCCACGCTAAGCTTGTAGCATTTTTCTTCGTCGTATCCATTCTCCATTGCCTTATTCAATTTCTTACGCACAACTTCGATTTCTTGCAGTAACTTATTCATATGTGCTATCTCCTTAGCCCTTCTGTTCTACGTTTCCAAATTGTAAAGTATCATCTCTTATTATATACCGTATTTTCCTGTCTACACAGGTAGTATCTGCTAAGTTCGAGCCTTAAAACATAGATTGGAAGGAACCACACCCCCCGTTTCGTCTATTCTTTTTTCTATTCTACTATCTTTATGCGCAAAAATCAAACGGTTTTCTACATATTTTTATATTATTATTCGACATTTTTCGCTTGTTTTCCGCCTTTTTCGTCATTATTCGTCATTATTCGGGAAATTTTTCACGTTCCGTCAAAAAAAGAATCCTGACACCAGGATTCTTTTCTTGCGTAAAATCGTAAAAGTATTTTCAGTAGAACCGTCCTGGCACGCCGAAACAAACCCGTTCCTTTTAAGCAGCTGCCGGAATATATCTTGCCTGTCTTTGAAACAGCTGGATAATCGCTTCCACTACCTGATGGCACAGCGCCACAATAATCTGACAATCCTCCTCAATGGTAGACCGAAGGGAAAGGTACGTATTATGGGCATTTCTGATAAATTCACAGATTGCCTCCGGCGTCTCCAGCTGCCGGGCCAATTCCCGGTTCTTTGCAGCCTCCCCGCTTTCGATGTACTCCCGCAGGCTCTTCTTCAAATGCTTCTCATATACACAGTGATCCTTCAGGTTCCCCGGATAATGGGGATTGTGGGGAAAGGTAAAATAGTCAGCCAAATAATGGGCCACCTGCCCCAGGTCCCGGTAATAGACCCGCATATTCGGCACATCCTCCCCTTTGGCCAACCGCCAAATTTCTTCCTGTACCATCAGAAAGGTACCCTGCATCTCATGCTTCGTCGTCAAAAAAGAGGGCTTGCAATCCGGCAGGATACTGCCTAAGTAAAATGCTTTCTTATGTTTGCGAAGTTCCTGCTCATTCAGGCTCTCTACAATGTATTTCGCCAAAGATATATGGGACTTTTTCCTCATCTCATCCTCCATGAAACGATCGTCCTTGCGGAAACGATGCTTAAGATCCTATACTCAACGATTTCATTGTACTTCTTTCCGCCGCAAATAGCAAGAAGAAAAAAATTTTTTTCATTATTTTTTCAAACCCTGTTTTTGGAAAAGCAATCATCCCAGGGAAACGCTCCGGCAAAAATGCCCAAAGCCCGCGGCTTCTTACGATCGCCGGGGCTTTGGGCATTTTATGACAATTAACAGCCGCACTCAAACTGTGCACATTCCGTATCCCCGCAGTTGCAGGCATGGGAACCGGCAATGCTGATGGATTTCGCTGCACATTTGCAGTCTTCGTTGTGAACGCACTGAGTTGCTTCACAGTCTACGTCAATATTCTTGCTGGGGTGCTCCATAGCGTTTCTGGCGCTTCCTTCCATCCTCTCCCGGAAGCTTGCGCAGCAGGTACCGGACGCTTCCTTTGCATCCCGGCCTTCTACCATGATATCCCCTTTGCAGCAATACTGGTCCTGATTATACATACAGGTCTGTGCGGAACATTTTAACTGAGTCATACAATCCACTCTCCTTTCAAAAAATTTCATGGATAGTATGCCCGGTTCCGGCGGCTTTTATTCCGATTTTTCAGGATTACGCTTCTTCCGTCCGGATTTTCCGAAGCTCCTTGGTGCGGATCTCCCGGCAGATGTCGTCGATAAACACGCCCAGGGATTTGGCCCCTTCGTCTCCCAGATAGCGGCTGCGGACGGAAACGGTTTCTTCCTCCTCTTCCTTCTGGCCTACCACCAGCATATAGGGCACCTTATTCAGACGGCTTTCCCGGATCTTATAGCCGATTTTCTCGGAACGGGCGTCTACCGTGGCCAATATTCCGTTCTCTTTCAGCGTATCCAGTACGCGGTTCGCATATTCATTGTATTTATCGGAAATAGGCAATACACGCACCTGTTCCGGACACAGCCAGGTGGGGAAATTCCCCGCATATTTTTCAATCAGCCAGGCCAGGGTCCTTTCATAGCAGCCCATGCTGGTTCTGTGGATGATGTAAGGCCGCTGTTTATCGCCGTTCTGGTCGATATAGTACATGTCAAACTGTTCCGACAGCACCGCATCCCACTGGATCGTAATCATGGTATCTTCCTTGCCGTAAACATTTTTCGCCTGGATATCCACCTTGGGGCCGTAGAATGCCGCTTCCCCGTCGGCTTCATAGAAGGGAATCCCAAGCTCCGTCAAAATCTGCCGGATACTTCCCTGGGTTTCCTCCCAAACGGAAGCATCCCCGATGTATTTCTCCTGATTATTGGGATCCCATTTGGACAGGCGGTAGGTTACGTCCTCCTCTACTCCCAAGGTCTGCAGGCATTTCCGGGCCAGGGCCAGGCAGTCCTTGAATTCCTTGACCATCTGATCCGGCCGCACCACTAAATGCCCCTCGGAAATCGTGAACTGACGCACCCTGGTCAGGCCGTGCATTTCCCCGGAATCCTCGTTCCGGAACAAGGTGGAAGTTTCTCCGTACCGCAGCGGCAGATCCCGGTAGGACTTCTGGCTGGCCTTGTATACATAATACTGGAAGGGACAGGTCATGGGACGCAGGGCAAATACCTCTTTGTCCTTCTCCTCGTCGCCCAATACGAACATCCCTTCTTTATAATGATCCCAATGGCCGGAAATCCGGTACAGGTCGGTTTTGGCGGTCTTCGGGGTGCGATGGTCGTATGCGCGGCTTTGACTGCC